>NZ_JCABYI010000003.1:0-10473 GCF_059499305.1 Delftia sp. | reverse complement strand
TGAGCACGGTGCGCGAGCCGGTGACGATCTTGCCCTTGACGACGCTGTCGGTGATACGGGCTGCGGGTTTGCCACTCATGCAGACTTCTCCTGAGTGGACTTGATGGCGCAGTCGCACTGTATCGCTGTATCCAGGGCGGCAATTGCTTCACATTGCCTCATTCCGGGTGGATGGAAACAGTGGCGGATTCTCTGATAGCCAGGCATTTCATGAGAATGCAGTGGCTCGCCCCATGGCGTGCGGATGGCAAATGGTCGTGTCATTGTGTCAACCGTCCTATGGACGGCTCCCTCTCTCGATGAGCGGGAATCATAGACAGGCCACTGGCAATGGCGCAATTGATTTATGCGTCAGACTCCTCTTATAAATGTAAGCAAATTGACTATCTTGGATACATCAGCAATTGAATGCCACCTCACCAATGGAAGGACATATTGATAAATTTCCCATGCCATTGGTGCAATGGGCATGAGGCGCCTGCTGACCCGCATCAAGGGGCGCCAATAAAAAAAGCCCCTGCCTCGGAAGGCAGGGGCTGTCAGGGGCCCGGGGCGCCATGCGTGACACCGCCGGGCCGGCTAGCAACGGGTTGGCATCAGCCGGCAGCCGCCTCCGGCGAGGGCTTGGGCTGCAGGCGCTTGAGCACGCGCGGCACGATGAGCACGCAGGCCACGATGATGATCAGCGTCAGCGACATGGGGCGCTGCAGGAAGATCCACCAGCTGCCTTCGCCGATGGACACGGCGTTGCGCATCTGCGCCTCGGCCAGGGGGCCCAGGATCATGCCCACCACCACGGGCGCGGTGGGGAAGTCGAAGCGGCGCATGATCACGCCCAGTACGCCGATGCCGTACAGCAGGAACAGGTCGAACGCGCTCTGGCGCATGCCGTAGGCACCCACGGTGGCGAAGATCAGGATGCCGGCGTACAGCTGGGGACGCGGGATCTTGAGCAGCTTGACCCACAGGCCCACCATGGGCAGGTTGAGCACCAGCAGCATCAGGTTGCCGATGTACAGCGAGGCGATCAGCGCCCAGACCAGGGCCGCGGACGAGCTGAACAGCTGCGGGCCGGGGTTGATGCCGTAGTTCTGGAAGGCGCCCAGCAGCACGGCCGTGGTGTTGCTGGTGGGAATGCCCAGGGTCAGCAGCGGGATCAGCGCGGCGGTCACGGTGGCGTTGTTGGCGGCCTCTGGGCCGGCCACGCCTTCGATGGCGCCCTTGGTGCCGAACTCCGCACGGTCCTCGCCCTTGGCCAGTTTCTTCTCGGTGGCATAGCTCAGGAAGGTCGGAATCTCGGTGCCGCCGGCGGGAATGCAGCCGAAGGGCGTGCCGATGACGGTGCCGCGCAGCCACGCGGGCCACGAACGCTTCCAGTCACGGCCGGTCATGTGCACGCGGCCCATCTTGTTTTGCGTATCGACGACCTTGCCTTCGTACATGGCGGCGTACAGCACTTCGGCCACGGCGAACAGGCCCACGGCCACGAGCACGATGTCCACGCCGTCCAGCAGTTCCATCTTGCCCATGGTGTAGCGCGCAGCGCCCGAGATCTGGTCCATGCCGATGCAGCCCAGCGCCAGCCCCAGGAACAGGGCCGTCATGCCGCGCAGCGCGCTCTGGCCCAGCACGGCGCTCACGGTGGTGAAGGCCAGCACCATCAGCATGAAGTACTCGGGCGGGCCCAGCTTGACGGCGAAGTCGGCCACCGAAGGCGCGAACAGCGTGACGACCACGGTGGCCACGGTGCCGGCCACGAAGGAGCCGATGGCGGAGGTGGCCAGCGCGGCGCCCGCGCGGCCGCTCTTGGCCATCTTGTTGCCCTCCATGGCCGTGACCATGCTCGCGGTCTCCCCGGGCGTGTTCAGCAGGATGGAGGTGGTGGAGCCGCCGTACATGGCGCCGTAGTAGATGCCCGCGAAGAAGATCATCGAGGCGGTGACATCGACCTTGGCGGTGATGGGCAGCAGCATGGCCACGGCCACGGCCGGTCCGATGCCGGGCAGCACGCCCACGGCCGTGCCCAGGGCGCAGCCGACCAGGGCCCACAGCAGGTTGGCCGGTGTGATGGCGGTGGCAAAGCCCGCCAGCAGTGCGTCAAAGATTTCCATTACAGCCACCCCGTCTCAGTCAGGCCCGGCAGGTTGATCGCCAGGAATTGCGTGAAGGCCCAGAACACAGGCGCCGAGATCAGCAGTCCGGTGACCACGTCCTTGGCCCAGGTGATGGGCTTGCCCGCCTGGGCCTGGCCGCCGGCACGGCGCAGGCCCTGCACGGCCAGCACGTAGCAGACGGTGCAGCTGACGATGAAGCCCACGGTGCCGATCAGCACGGCATTGACCAGCAGGCCCGTCGACACCCAGACGAAGGCGCCGATGTCGGCTCGTGGGTGGCCGCCCCCGCAAGAGGCTTCGCGAAAGCCGCCCGTGCGTGCCTCCCAGACCAGCCAGGCGCCGCAGACTGCGAGCACCAAGGCACACAGCCAGGGCAGGAAATTGGGGCCGACGCCGCCGTAGCCGGCATCGCCAGGGATTTGCAGCGCGCCGAAGGCCAGGCCTGCGGCGACAAGCAGCACGCCGGAGCCGACGATGGTCTGCGCGCGTACCGAGGGAAAGCCGCTGGGCTCATCGGCCTGGGCGGCATCCGTGGCAAGTGGATTGGGTTGTGAGGACTCGGACATGGTCAGTTCCTGGCCGCAGCGGGACCAGCGACCGGGCCGGCCACCGCTGCAGACGTGGGGAAAAAATTAAGCCGCCGGGGCCTGCGAGCCGCTGGCGCGGCGCGCGGGCATCTTCCGCTTCTTGAAGCAGGCGCTGCGACTGGCGCCTGCCGTGGCCCGCAGGAGTGCGGGCCTGTTGCTGCACCGGCCCCGCAAGAGGCCGGTGCAGCAGCTCGATCACACCATGCCGGACTTGACCATGGTGGCGCGCAGGCTCGCGAACTCCTGGTCCACGAACTCGCCGAAGGCATCGCCGGCCAGCCATGCAGGCGTCCAGTCGTTCTTCTGCAGCGCCTCGGCCCAGGCCTTGCTCTTGGTGGCCTTCTCGATCATGGCGACCAGCGCATCGCGCTGTGCCTTGGTGATGCCGGGCGCGCCGTACACGCCGCGCCAGTTGCCGATCTCCACGTTGATGCCCTGCTCCTTGAGCGTGGGCACGTCCACGCCCTTCAGGCGCTGGCCCGAGGTCACGCCGATGGGCTTCATCTTGCCGGTGCCGATGTACTCGGCGAACTCGCTGTAGCCGCTGCCGCCCACGGTGACGTTGCCGCCCAGGATGGCGGAGATGGCCTCGCCGCCTCCACGGAATGCCACGTAGTTGATCTTGGAGGGATCGACGCCGACTTCACGCGCAATCATGGCCGCCGCAATGTGCTCGGTAGAGCCGCGCGAGCCGCCGCCCCACTTGACGGAGCCCGGGTCCTTCTTGAGCTGGGCGATCACCTCGGCCATGTTCTTGAAGGGCGAGTTGGCGGGCAGCACGAAGACGTTGTACTCGCTGGTCAGGCGGGCCAGCGGCGTGGCCTGCGTGAGGTTCACGGGCGGCTTGCCCGTGATGATGCCGCCCAGCATGACGGCGCCCATGACCATCATGGCGTTGGGATCGCCCTTGCTGCCGTTGACGAACTGCGCAAGGCCGATGGCGCCGGCGGCGCCGCCCTTGTTGTCATAGGTGACGGAAGCAGCCTGACCAGCGTCCTGCAAAGCCTTGCCCAGGGCACGGCCCGTGGTGTCCCAGCCGCCGCCGGGGTTGGCCGGCAGCATCATCTTGACGGCTGCCGCAGCCTGCGCAGACAGCGGCAGGCTGCCTGCGGCGGCCAGTGCGGCCAGCGACTTCAGAAAAGTATCACGACGCATGGTTTGACTCCTTGTGTTGTAAGGCTGTCGATGATCGGTTCGCTACCTGTCAAATGGCTGTCCAAACCCCTAGGGGAATCCCTAGATCGCTCTCGCCACGATGGCCTGCATCGCGCCCGGTGCTAACGTCCGGCCCATGCAATTGCTGCTCGTAGAAGATGACAACGCCATGCGCACCACGCTGCAGCGCACGCTGATCCGGCGCGGCATCCAGGTGGAGACGGCGGCCGACGGCCCGTCGGCCCTGGCGCAGTGGCTGGTGCGCGAGCCCGACGCCGTGGTGCTGGATTTGAGCCTGCCCGGCCTGGACGGCCTGCAGGTGCTGGAGCGTGCGCGCGGCCAGGGCCTGCGCACGCCCGTGCTCATCCTGACCGCGCGCGGCACCGTGGGCGACCGCGTGCTGGGCCTGAACGCCGGTGCCGACGACTACCTGGCCAAGCCCTTCGACCTCGACGAGCTGGAGGCCCGGCTGCGCGCCCTGCTGCGCCGCAGCAGCGACAGCTTCACGCCCAAGCCGCCGCCCGAGACCATCGCCATGGGTGCGCTGCGCTACGACAAGGCCAGCGGCGCCATCCACCGCGATGGCGAGATCATGGAGCTGACGCCGCGCGAGCTGGCCCTGATGCACGCCCTGCTGGCACGCCCCGGCCATGCCGTGGCCAAGGAGCGCCTGTTCGCGCTGGTGTTTCCCGGCGAGTCGGACGTGCAGTACGAAGCCGTGGAAGTCGTCGCCTACCGGTTGCGCAAGAAGCTGTCGGGCACAGGCGTGCAGCTGGTCACGCTGCGCGGCCTGGGCTATCTGCTCAAGGCCGAGTCGGCCTGAGGCACTCCACCACTCACCGCAGCCCATGCGCGACCCCGGTCTTCCCCTTCCTGCCCCCGCGCGCACGCGCCAGCCCTGGTCGCTGCGCCGCCAGCTGCTGACGGGCATTCTCGTGCCCGTCATTCTGTTCATTGGCTTCAATACCTGGAGCCTGTACCACCAGACGCTGGCTGCGCTGAACACCGCCTATGACCGCACGCTGCTGGCCTCGGCCAAGAGCATCAGCGAGCAGCTGGATGTGACGGGCTATGACGAGTCCGCCCAGCTGCATGCCATCGTTCCCTACTCGGCGCTGGAGATCTTCGAGGCCGACAACCAGAGCCGCATGTTCTACCGCGTCTCCACGCTGGAGGGGGAAATGGTGTCGGGCTTTGGCGAGCTGCCCATGTGGCATGGCGTCATTCCCCAGCGCCCGCCCTACGCGGCCCTGGTCGACTTCTACGACGCACAGTTCCGGGGCCGGCCCGTGCGCATGGCCGTGCTGCTGCAGCCCGTGGCCAGCGCCAAGGGGCGCGGCATGGCCGTGATCCAGGTGGCCGAGACGCTGGAGCTGCGTGAAGCGCTGGCCCTGCAGATCCTGCGCACCACGCTGGCGCGGCAGGCCCTGCTGGTGGCCGCCGTGGCGCTGATCGTGATCTTCGTCGTCCAGCGCGCCACACAGCCCGTGCGCCGGCTCAGCAGCGACCTGCGATCGCGCCCGCGCGGCGACCTGAGCCCGCTGTCGGCACCCTCAGCACCGCGCGAGTTGCAGCCGCTGCTGGAGGCCATCAACCAGCTCATGCTGCGGCTTCGCCAGCTGCTGTCGGACCAAAAGCGCTTTGTGCGCGACGCGTCGCACCAGCTGCGCACGCCGCTGGCCGTGCTCAAGGCACAGCTGCAGTCGGCCCAGCGCGGCGATGTGCCGGCCGAGCAGGCCTTTGAGGAAATCGGCGCCACCGTGGACCGCGCCACGCGCCTGGCCAACCAGATGCTGGCGCTGGCCAAGGTCGAGCAGCTGCGCCAGGAAGACAGCGCCGAGCCCGCATCGCCCGCGCCCAGCCTGCTGGACGAAGTGGTGCGCGACGTGGCCATCGAACTGTCGCCGCTGATTGCGGAGCAGGACATCGACTTTTCCATAGACACGGAGCCCTGCCCCGTTCCTGCCCACGAATGGATGCTGCGCGAGCTCACGCGCAACCTGCTGCACAACGCCATACGCCACATGCCTGCGGCCGGCAGCCTGCACATCAGCGTGCACCAGGCCGGCAGCCAGGCCGTGCTCAGCCTGCGCGACAGCGGGCCGGGCATAGACAGCGAGCTGGCGCAGAGGCTGTTCCAGCCATTTTCGGCCGGCAATGCGCGCAGCGGCTCGGGCCTGGGGCTGGCCATCTGCCACGAGATCGTGCAGACGCTGGGCGGCGCCATCGAGCTGCGCAACATCTACCGGCAAGGCCTGGTCTGCGGATTGCATGCGCACGTGGCGATTCCGCTGCAGCCGGCCACTGGCAAGCACCCCGCGCCGCGCGCACAATAACGCCATGACCGATATCGAATCCATGCGTCTGGACAAATGGCTGTGGTGCGCGCGCTTCTACAAGACGCGCAGCCTGGCGACGGAGGAAATCGGCAAGGGCCGCGTCACCGTCAACGGAGCCCTGGTCAAGCCCGCGCGCGAGGTGCGCTGCGGCGACACCGTGGCCCTGCGCCAGGGCCAGGTCCCGCGCACCGTGGTCATCCGCGGCCTCTCAGGCATGCGGGGCCCCGCCCCCGTGGCCCAGGCCCTGTACGAGGAAACCGCCGAAAGCCTGGCCGAGCGCGAACGGCTGGCAGAGCAGCGCCGGCTGGCTCCGGAGCCCGCCAGCAGCATCGCCAGCCAGCACGAAGGCCGCCCCACCAAGCGCGACCGCCGCCAGATCGACCAGGTGCGCGAGCGCGGCAGCTGGGACAGCCGCTGGAGCGCCTCCATCGACGATCTGGACCGGCGCTGAATCGCACGGCCCTGCCCGCCTCTTCCCGCAAAAAAGGCCATGCGCAACAACTGCGCATGGCCTTTTTGCATGGATTTGCGGGAAGCAGGCCCTGCGGCGTTCAGACCACCTGGTCCCTGGCCGGGGCGTCGTCATCCTGCGCGCGCGGCAGGATGAGGTTCATCACCATGGCGGCCATGGCGCCCACGGTCACGGCCGAGCCCAGCAGGTACTGCAGCATGTCCGGCAGGGTCTGCACCCAGTCCTTGGGGGCCAGGGTGGCAAAGAAGGAGCAGATGATGGGCACGCCCACCACCAGCATGGCACGCTCGTCCAGGCGCACATGGCGCAGGATGCGGATGCCCGCCATGGCAATGGTCACGCAGACCACGGCGAACATGCCGCCGATCACGGGCGAGGGAATGGCCGCGATCAGTGCGGAGAACTTGCCCAGGAAGCCCAGGCAGGCCAGCACCAGGCCGGCTGCAATGAAAACCATGCGGCTGGCCACACCGGTGATGGAGATCACGCCGGCGTTGGTGGAGTAGCCGGTGACCGGCGTGGCACCTATCAGGGCGGCCACGCTGCAGCTCAGGCCTTCGCCCACGGCGCCACGGTCCAGCTGGCGGCTGGTGATGGGCTGGTTGATCACGGCCGAGACCGCGAACCACGTGCCCGTGGTTTCCGCCATGACCACGAGGTAGATCACGACGAAGGTGAGCACGGCGGGCAGCGAGAACTGCAGCGGATAGTCGATGCCCGCCAGCTTGGGCAGCGTGAGCCAGGGCGCATCGGCAATGGGCTGCCAGGCAAACAGCCCCATGCCCCAGGCGACGGCCGTGCCGCCAGCCAGCGCGATGATCACCGACGACAGGCGCATCCAGCGGCCCAGCCGGTTGTCGAAGCGCAGGCCCAGCATCATGGCCGCAATCAGCAGCGCCGCCGATACCGATGCCAGCGCGATGGACTGGTTGACCGTCATGCCGCCGTGGACCGCGAACACGTTGGCGCTCAGCGCAATCGGCAGCAGCGACAGCCCCACCACGAGGATGATGGTGCCGCCGACGATGGGAGGCACCAGCCAGCGGATCACGCGGTGAAACCAGCCCAGCGCACCCAGCGCGATGACGATGAGCGCGCCCGGAATCAGCGCGCCATAGACCGCTCCCATGCCGCCGAAGCCGCCGCCCGCGCCAAAGGCCACGGCCAGGATGGCACCCAGGGGAATGTAGGAAGGCCCTTGTGCCACGGGCATGCGCATGCACCAGGCGGTCTGGATCAGCGTGCCCACGCCTGCGGCAAGAAAGGTGGACTGGATCATGGACGCCGCGTCGGCCTGCGACAGCGCCAGGGCCGAGGCAATGATGAAGGGCACGACATACACGTCCATGGCCATCACATGCTGCAGGCCCAGCAACAGGGCCTGGGAGAGCGTGACGCGGTCGTCAGGGCGGGCGATCAGGCGCCCTTCGTAGGAGGAGGTCGGTTCGGTCATGGAGCGGAAAACGCGGGAAACAGCCAGTGCGCAAACGCAGCCGGTCTTCAGGCGGGGCTGGCCGCCTGGCGCCGGTGCACGCACGCGCCCTGCACCCAGGTGCAGGCCACATTGGCACGCGTGGCATGGTGGATGATCTTCTGCAGGATGTCGGCCGGGCCGTCCTGCTCGGGCCAGATCTGCACATTGGAGTCCGGCGCCAGGCAGTCGACGGCCAGGGCATCCATGGCATGGCCGGGCTCGATGCGGCCAATGGGAAGGTCCAGCGCATCGCCACCCGCCGCCGTGGCCAGCCACAGTGCAAAGACGTGGTCGATGCGGGCCTGCACGCCCTGCCCCGCCCTGCCCCGCCGGGCGGCCGTCTGCGCCGGATCCACGCCTTCGTGCAAGGCCAGCGAGGCTGTCATGGCATGGCGGCAGGCGTCGAACATGCTGGGGCTGTAGCCCCCCGAAATGTCCGTGGCCAGTCCCATGCCCAGGCCCTGCTCGCGGCCGCTGCGCGCGGGGAAAACGCTGTTGGCGAAATAGAAGTTGGATAGCGGGCAATGCGCCACCGAGGCGCCCGTGCGCGCCATCAGCGCCACGTCATCGGCCGTGAGGAAGTTGGCATGGGCCACGACCGTGCGGCGCGTGAGCAGGCCGAAATCATGCAGCGCATGCGCATCGGTGCGGCCCTGGCGTTCCAGCACATGGGCGTGGGCCCAGTCGCTCTCGGAGCAATGGGTTTGCACATGGGCGCCGGTGCGTCCAGCCAGGTCGCCCAGGCCGCGCAGCAGCTCGTCGGTGCACGAAGGAATGAAGCGCGGCGTGATCGCCGGCAGCACGCGCTGCTGCGCGTTGTCCGGATGCTGGCGCAGCCAGTCGATGAAGCGCGCTGTCTCGGCAATGCCTTCGGCGGCACTGGCGTCCTTGTAGAACGAAGGGCATTGCGACGGCTCGTCCATGGCCACCTTGCCGACCAGGGCGCGCTGGCCCAGGGCCAGGCAGCGTTCGGCCAGCACCTGGTTGCCCACGGCGTGGATGGTGCCGAAGTACATGGCCGTCGTCGTGCCATTGGCCAGCAGCGTACGCACCACGCTGTCGTAGACCGATGTGGCAAAGCCGGCATCGCCGTAGCGCGCTTCCAGGGGAAAGGTGTACTCCTGCAGCCAGGTTTCCAGCGGCACATCCAGGGCCTTGCCGCTTTGCGGCCATTGCGGGGCATGCACATGCAGGTCCACCATGCCGGGCAAAAGGTACTGGCCCTCGGGCAGGCGCTGCAGCGTGCCTGCGGCCGCATGCGCGGCCTCCAGAGCGGCGCGGCGGGGATCACCGCGCTCCAGCACGGCATCGATCATGCCGCGGCCATCCACGACGATCAGCACGTCCTGCCGGATGCGCAGCGCGTGCGGCGTGGGGGCATCGAAGGCCGTGCACAGCAGGGCCCAGCCTGGGCGCGGCTCAGAGGAATTCATCATGGGAAACGACAAGAGAGCTTCACTTGGCCTTGAGCTTGGCCAGGTCCTCGGCCGACAGCCAGCGCCACTGGCCCGGCTGCAGGTCCTCGGTGAGCTCCAGCTCGCCAATCTTCCAGCGGTGCAGGCCTTCGACGCGGTTGCCAACGGCGGCGATCATGCGCTTGACCTGGTGGTACTTGCCCTCGGTCAGCGTGAGGTCCAGCACATGCTCGCTCACCTGCTCACAGGCAGCCGCCTTGACGGGCTTGGGGTCGTCATCAAGCACCACGCCCTCCAGCAGGCGCTGCACCTGCCGCGCATCCACGGCATGCTTGGTGGTCACACGGTAGACCTTGGGCACATGCTTCTTGGGCGAACTCATGCGGTGGATGAACTGGCCGTCATCGCTGAGCAGCAGCAGGCCCGTCGTGTCCTGGTCCAGCCGGCCCACGGCCTGCACGCCCTGCACGGCACCCTTGTTCGGGCGCTGGCGCAGCGGCATGGGCAAAAGCGAGTAAATGCTCGGATAGGTTGAAGGCTTTTGCGAGCACTCCGTGCCCGCCGGCTTGTGCAGCAGCACATAGCCCAGCGCGTGATAGGCCCACTCCACGCCCTGTACGCGATAGCGCAGGCCTTCAGGATCGATGTCCTGCGTGGAATCGAGGCAACGCACCCAGTCGTTGGCCTCGGTGTCCCACAGTTCCACCCAGCCCTGCTGGACCAGGCCCGAGCACACGCGGCGGATACCGAAGCCTTGGGAATACAGAATGTCTTGCAGTTGCATGTTGGTCTTTCAAGCCGGCGCACCCACCATGGCGCACGCACATCGCGCAGGGCCGGAACAGGTATTCTGCGCAAACAAGCAAAAAACCCCGTAGCTTTGGGCTACGGGGTTTCTTGGGCTGTAAGAGCCTGAC
>NZ_JCABYI010000002.1:0-185562 GCF_059499305.1 Delftia sp. | reverse complement strand
TGCGCTGGGACCGCAGCGGCAGCCACGTCACGCGCGTGCTGCAGCCCGATGGCACGACCGTGGCGCTGGAGCATGACCAGGCCGGGCGCATCACGACCCGCACCGAAGACGACGGCGTGCGGCGCCTTCAGCGCCAAATGCGCTACAGCGCCTTGTCCGCCAACGCCCTGCAGGCCGAAGAAATCACCACCAGCGGCTGGCTGCTCGATGCCGATGGCCAGCCCCGAGCCAGCAGCCGGCTGAGCCTGAATCCATACCGCATCCGCCACGACGCCCTGGGCCGCCCCAGCCAGGCCATCGACACGGCAGGCCGCAGCACCACCTGGACCTACCAGGGCAGCACCCAGGCTAGGCTCGATGGCCTGGGCAACCGGGGCCAGATCGAACGCGACAGCGAAGGCCGCATCACGCGGCTGGGCCTGTACCGCGAAGGCCAGGACCTCCCCGAACGTGCGGCCTACTACGGCTGGAATGCGCAGGGGCGCCTGAGCCACCGCCTGCTGCCCGATGGGCGCCTGGACAGCTACACCTACGGCGATGCGGGGGAATTGCTCCAGCACACCGATGGCGACGACACCCGCACGCGCTGGCTGGACAACGGCAGTCTCCATGCCAGCCTGTCGCAAACGCCCGATGGGGCGGTACGGCTGGCATGGCAAGGCCCGGCCAACGCGGCGATGGAGCAGATCACCAGCAAATCCCGGAGCACCCAACCCGCCGAACGCCGCCAGGCCCTGCACGACGACTTCGGCCGTACCGTCTGGCTTCAGCTTGCCGATCATGGCCGCCAAAGCGCACGCTACAACGAAGCCGATCAATTGCTGGTGCACACCCGCGCCGACGGCAGCAGCACCCACTACCAGTACGCTCCCAGCGGGCGTCTGCTGGCCAAGCGCTACGAAGCGGCGCCCGGCGCAGATCGTCGCTCTTCCTCGCAAACCCGGCTGCACTACCAGGGCCGGCTGCTGCAGACCATCGATAGCAACTGGCAGCGCGAGTCCATCGAATACGACGCCCTGGGCCGCCCCGTGGCACGCACCATTGCGCTGGCCACGCCCGACGGCCAGGGCGAACATACCTACCGCACCGCCACGCGCTATGGCCCGGACGGCCGGGTCCACAGCCGCACCCTGGCCGATGGCCGCGTGCTCGTCACCCGGCGCGGCCCCGCCAGCGACGGCGCCAGCGTGCAAGGGCTGCAACTGCAAAGCGCTTGGGTGGCCGGCCTGCTGCAGGCCAGCGACCACTGGCTGGGCGCCGGCGCCACAGGCTTGCTCGAACGCTTGCTGCCCGCGCAGACGGTGGTCGGCGACATCCAAACGGACGCCTTCAACGGCCTGCAGCACTACACGGCAGGCAACGGCCTGGCCACCTCGCGCCAATACGACATTGCCGGGCGCCTCACGCAGCAGACCACCGGGCAAGGCACATCACAAGGCAGCGCACCCATCCTCAGCCAGCGCTACCGCTACGGCGTGGGCCCGCGCATCCGCGCCATCGAGCAGGAGTGGCCACCAGCGGGCCTGCACAAGACCGACTACCGCTACCAGGGCTTCGGCAGGCTGGTGCAGGACAACGCACCGTCAGCACCAGCGCCCGTGCAGCGCGACAGCCAGGGCCGCACCGTCCAGGACGCATTGCACCGCTACACCTACACCGAAGCAGGACAGCTCCAGGGCATCAGCGACCACCAGGACCGGCCCATCGCCAGCTACCGCTACAACAGCCTGGGCCAGCGCGTGGGCAAGACCGTGCACCAGGGCGATGGGCAAACGCACAGCCACTACCTGTGGCAGGACAACCGGCTCGTCGCGGAAATGGATGGCGAAGGCCGCATCACCAGCCAGTACCTGTACCTGAACGAGGGGACTCGCACCCTGCCCATCGCCAAGCTGGAATCCGCGCACAACCGGGACAACGCCAGCGGCAAGGCGCGCATGCTGCACATCCACAACGACCACCGGGGCAGTCCGCAGGCCATGACGGACGCAGGCCAGCGCGTGGTCTGGCGTGCCCGCCAGACGCCCTGGGGAGCGCCGGCCATGCATCAGGCCGGCCACACAAGCCTGCCCCGGCAGCAGGCCGTGCTCAACCTGCGCCTGCCGGGCCAGTACTTCGACGAGGAAAGCGGACTGCACGACAACTGGCACCGCAGCTACGACCCGGCCAGCGGCCGCTACCTGCAGCCGGACCCGCTGGGCTACCCGGACGGACCCGATGCCTACCTGTATGCCGGCGGCGACCCGCTCAACCGCATCGATCCCACCGGGCTGTACCAGGAGGACATGCACTACTACATGGTCTTCTTCCTGGCCCTGGCCGCCGGCCTGGACTACGAACCTGCGCGCATCACGGCGCTGGCTTCGCAGTACGTGGATGACAACCCCATCACCAAGCCGCTGGACGATGCCAACACCCTCACCACGGTGGGCTCGATCTTCAAGAACCACCGGCAACTGCTGTGGTACCACTTCACGCTGTCCGACGACAAGGGCACCACGCTGCCCCAGTACGCCAACGACAACGTCAACAGCGTGGTGGGCAACCTGAGCCCGCAACTGAACCACCTGCTCAACGCCAGCCGCCTGGGCAACCCGGCCCAGCCTTGCGCCGAATACCAGTTCCTGGGCGAATTCCTGCACTCCTACCTGGACACCTTCAGCCACCGGGACAAGGACAACCGGCCGTTCGATGCCATCAGCGCGAAGCTGGGCATAGGGCATGGGTTTGCGGGGTCCGAGCCGGATTACACCTATGACGAGGACATGCCAATACTGGGGAATATGCCTGATCCAGATATGCCTTATTGGGACAAGCGGGAGTATCGATCGCTGCAAGGGGAGAAGGCGGTTTATGAGTTTTTGACGCGGTATGGGGCTAAGCCGGCGGTGAGCTTTAAAGAGATAGAGAAAGTGCTGGAGAGATTCAATGCTATTCGAGAGACTGGAGGAAATTCACTAAGTAAATTTAATCTGCTAGAAGATACCATCAAATCCTGGATAAATGACGGCAAGCTAAAACTGACAAAGATAGATCAAGAAGGAAGATTAACTGAAATAAAAAAGATAGATCTTAAAAATACAGAGAATGAAGCTTACAACGAAGATCAAGCTGACGCTAATCGGGAAAAATATCTTGGAGCACTTGTTGGCCAAGAGGCTAAATATCCAGGAGTCTGCTTGCCAAGGAGTATCATATGCAAACCAGTGTGACAGTTAAGGCACTGACATTTATCTTGATAGTTTTGTCTTCCGGATTTTCCCAAGGGATGACCTGGGAAGAGTGGGCTGAAACTCGCCATCCACCCAGCGACACAGGACCATTGCCAGATGGCTGCAGCCCCGTCAAATATCGAGGGACCTTTCATCCCATTATTGAGTATGTCAGAGGACGAGGAGACCACTGTGTAGTTCACGATTTTGTACAGAGGAAATTAAGAGACTTCATTAATGGCAGGGAACGTGGATCACCAACAGATGAAGCCGGAAGGGGTAGTGTGATTAGTTTCTCTCAAGACAGCCATTCCAACATTGATCTAAGAAAACATCTTATATCTGGCAAGCCGTTTGAAAATACCCGCGGCATAGGCATGAATAGCAAATCACTGACTCACTTGGCAGTTCACAACGGAAAAATCGAAACGCCCGGTCCACTAGGTATTGGAATAGATATGGCACCTTATATAGAAGGTCGTCAGAGGCTACAGGAGTTGACAGAAGATCGTCCAGCAATCAAAGAAGTCGGCTACAGCCGTACATTCGCGGGTATTTGGGATTACACCCCACCCACCTTCTACACAGCAGAAAACCTCCAAATCAAATCCGGCGGCCGCGCCATCATCATGGCCGGCTCCGACAACGTGGTGCGCAACAACACCATCGAGGTCGATGGCCGCACCGCCGTCTACCTGTACGGCCCGCGCTCGCTGGTGGAGGGCAACACCTTCATCGTGCACATGGATCTGCGCGATAAGGCCCCGTTGCCCGCCATCCTCAAGCTGCGCGATGCCGATGGTTCCATCATCCGCAACAACCGCTTCATCGTGAAGCGCAGCGGGCTGTTCAGGAAGAAGGAAGAGGAACCCCAGGCCGGCATCAATCTGCTGGAGTCCAAGGACGTAGTGATCGAAGGCAATGTGTTTGAAGAGATCACATTGCCGGTGCGCAAGGATGCGGCCAGTACCACAACGGAGAGTGGAAACATTTCAAAAGGCAGCCCCTGATGGAATGGAGGTATTCGACGGCCATATGCGGCAACCCACTCAACCGGATCGATCCCACGGGCTGTACCAGGAGGAGGACATGCACTACTACAGGTCTTCTTCCTGGCCCTGGCCGCCGGCCGGCCTGGACTACGAGCCGGGGCGCGCATCACGGCGCTGGCTTCGCAGTATGTGGAGACAACCTGTCCGACGACAGAGGAACCACGCTGCCCCAGTACGCCAACGACAACGTCAACAGCGTGGTGGGCAACCTGAGCCCGCAACTGAACCACCTGCTCAACGCCAGCCGCCTGGGCAACCCGGCCCAGCCTTGCGCCGAATACCAGTTCCTGGGCGAATTCCTGCACTCCTACCTGGACACCTTCAGCCACCGGGACAAGGACAACCGGCCGTTCGATGCCATCAGCGCGAAGCTGGGCATAGGGCATGGGTTTGCGGGGTCCGAGCCGGATTACACCTATGACGAGGACATGCCAATACTGGGGAATATGCCTGATCCAGATATGCCTTATTGGGACAAGCGGGAGTATCGATCGCTGCAAGGGGAGAAGGCGGTTTATGAGTTTTTAACGGCGTATGGAACTAGCCCTGCGCTGGGGTTTGAGGAGATCAGGAATGTGCTCGAGAGATTCAATGCAATCAGGGAAGAGGGTGCGGATTTTCCTGGAAAGGCTAGATTTTTGAAAGAGACCATTAATAAACTGATTAAGGATGGAAAACTTAAACTAACCAAAAACACAGAAAATAGCGAAAAAACCAGAATTGTGGAAATAAATATAGAAAAGGGAGGTAGCGATGAATATAAAATAAAAGAGGCAGAGAAAAATAGAGGTAAATACTTAGAAAACCTTGCAGGTCAAGAACATAAATATCCAGGCGTTTGCTTGCCAGGCAGTAAAATATGCAAAGAAGTATAGTTTTTCTCTATTTTTCTGCTTTTGCTTGCATTGTCTTTGCAAGCTGCCAAGCTTTCCCCAAGAAACCACTCACGACGGAAGAATGGGCAGCGCGCCGCCATCCACCGAGCGACAAGGGCCCGCTGCCTGAGGGGTGCAAGCCCGTCAAGTATAGAGGTGGCTATTACCCTATCACGGAAGCTTTTGAAGGTTCTGGCCGTCACTGCGTCATTCATGACTTTGTGCAGCGTAAAGCGCGTGACTGGATCGAAGGGGGAATAGAACGTGGTAACCCACGAGGTGCAATTTTAGATTTCTACCACAGTAATAATGCTGACCTTGATTTGCGAGGACATCTTGTTACAGGAAGACCATTTAATAATAATAGCGGCATTGGAATATTATCTGGTGGAGAGGTAGTTTTCAATCTAAGAGTTCATAATGGAATAATAGAAACTCCAGGTCTATCGGGCATTGGCGTAGAACTTTCTCCTAAATTAGGTGCACGCAATAGAATTGAGAAAATGGAGGAAGACTTTCCTGTAATAGAAAATTCCAGATGGAACATCGAAACCCAAAAATTCAATAAAATCCCTTGGGATTATTTCCCTCCCACCTTCTACACCGCAGAAAACCTCCAAATCAAATCCGGCGGCCGCGCCATCATCATGGCGGGCTCCGACAACGTGGTGCGCAACAACACCATCGAGGTCGATGGCCGCACCGCCGTCTACCTGTACGGCCCGCGCTCGCTGGTGGAGGGCAACACCTTCATCGTGCACATGGATCTGCGCGATAAGGCCCCGTTGCCCGCCATCCTCAAGCTGCGCGATGCCGATGGTTCCATCATCCGCAACAACCGCTTCATCGTGAAGCGCAGCGGGCTGTTCAGGAAGAAGGAAGAGGAACCCCAGGCAGGCATCAACCTGCTGGAGTCCAAAGGCGTTGTGATCGAAGGCAATGTGTTCGAGCAGATCGCCGTGCCGGTGCGCAAGGATGCGGCCAGCACCACGACGGAGTACGGCAACGCCGTGGATTCTCGCTAGGAGACGATGCGCGGGTCCTGCCTGCAGGCTCAGCGCAGGGGCAGCTGCACCACATGCGCGGTGGGCAGCACATCGCCGAACACATCCTCGATCTCGGCCAGCGCGGCACGGTGCAGGCTGTCGGCGTCCACGGATTCGCCATTGCTGCGCGTGATGGCACGTGTGGCCACGGCGTCGCTGGCCACGACGACCTCGAAGCCCAGCGGCGCGGCATCGCGTGCGGCGCCGGCCACGCAGGCGTGCGTCATGAGGCCGCAGATGACCACGGTGGTGATGCCACGCGCGCGCAGCTGGTCGGCCAGGTCGGTGCCGACGAAGGCGCTGACGCTGCGCTTTTGCACCACGGTGTCGCCCGCGCGCGGCTGCAGGCCGGGGTGGAACTGGACGGTGCTGCCATTGACGGCGAACACGGGTGCACCTTCCGGGGCAATGTGCTGGATGTGGAACACGGCAACCTGCCCGGCATCGGCCCATTGCAGCAGGCGCCGTGCCTGTTCCAAGGCCTGCGGGCCGCGCGGGATGGGCAGGCGGCCGCTGAAGTACTCGTTCTGGAAGTCGATGACCAGCAGCGCCGTGGCACCCCGTGGCAACTGGCTGCGCCCCGGCGCGCCTGACAGGGCGCGGAGGGTGGGATGGCTGGTGGATTGGGTGGCCTGGCTGGCCTGTTCTGCGAGGGACATGCAGTGCTCCTGAAAACGGGAAGTGGTTGATGCCTGCAGTCTAGAAACGCACAGAGCCCACCACAACGCCATGGAGCGGCCAGCATCTGTGCAGGTTCTGCACAGATCGCCCGTGCTTTGAAAAATGCCCCATCTCTGTGATGGCGCATACGGCCTTGGGCCTTGCATCGCTCCAACCGGCTGCGTGCCGGTGAAGGTGGCGATGCCGCGTTGAACCATGGCCTGCGGCCCTCCCGATCACGGAAGGGCCGCAGGCCGGCACGGCGCTAGTTCTGCAGCTGCTGCCAGACCTTGTCCAGCCGCTTGATGCTGACCGGGTACGGCGTGCGCAGCTCCTGGGCGAAGAAGCTCACGCGCAGCTCCTCCAGCATCCAGCGGTACTCCTGCATGCGCGCATCGATATGGCCCTTGCGCTCGGCCACCAGGCGCCAGTAGCGCTGCTCCAGCGGGCGCAGCTCGGCCAGGCGGCTGGCGTCGCGCGCAGGGTCGGCGCGGTACTTGTCCAGCCGGCTGGTGATGGCCTTGAGGTAGCGCGCATAGTGCTGCAGCTGGGTCCAGGGCGCGGCCGCGATGAAGTTCTTGGGCACCAGGCGCTGCAGTTGCTGGGCGGCGTCGGCCGTGGCGTCGGGCGCATTCTTGGTGTCCTTGATCTTGCGCTGGGCCGCCGCGTACTCGACCAGGATGGTGGAGGCCATGCGCGCCACCTCGTTGGCGATCAGCGTCAGCCGGCCGCGCCCGTCCTGCACGCGCTGCTTGAACTGCGCGTCGTTGGTGGGCAGCGGCTCCTGCAGGAAGGCGCGGTCTATGGCCACGTCGATGATCTGCTCGCGCAGTTCCTCCTGCGTGCCCAGCGGCATGTAGGCGACGGCCATCTTCTGCAGATCCGGGATGTTCTTTTCCAGGTACTTGAGCGCATCGCGGATCTGCAGCGCGAACAGGCGGCGCAGGCCCACGCGGTGGCGCGCGGCCGCGACCTCGGGCTCGTCGAAGACCTCGATGCCGACGGCATCGCCGTGGTCGATCAGCGCCGGAAAGCCGATCAGCGTCTGCCCGCCCCGGCCGATCTCCATCAGCTCGGGCAGCTCGCCAAAGCTCCATTCCTTGTAGCGGCTGTCGGCGGGCTGGCTGGGCCTGGCGTTGCTGGCGGGCTTGGCCTGGTCGGGCTTTTCCGCCTTGGCAGCGGGCGCAGGCTTCCTGCCGGCTTCGGGCGCGGTGGCAGCGGGTGCAGCAGGGGCCTCGGTGACCGAAGCCACCTTCAGCGCGGCCAGCGCCTGGAAGGCGCCGCGCGCCTTGGCGCCCAGTTCGGCCTTGAGCGCGCCCAGGTTGCGGCCCTGGCCCAGTTGGCGTCCATGCTCGTCCGTGATGCGGAAGTTCATGAACAGGTGCGGGCTGAGCATGTCCAGCTTGAAGTCGGCACGCTTGACGTCCAGCGAGGTCTCGTCGCGCACCTGCTTGAGCAGGGCATCGATCAGCGATCCCTGGCCCCAGCGCTCGGGCGTGGTGAAGAGTTCGGCCAGGCGCTGGGCGCTTTCGGGCAGGGGCACGAAGCGGCTGCGCGGGCGCTGCGGAAGGCTCTTGAGCAGGGCCTGGAGCTTGTCCTTGAGCATGCCGGGCACCAGCCATTCCACGCGCTCGTCGCTGACCTGGTTGAGCACGAACAGCGGCACGGTGACGGTGATGCCGTCACGCGCGTCGCCCGGGCTGTGCAGGTAGCTGGCCGTGCAGTCCACGCCGCCGAGCTTGACCACCTTGGGAAAGGCCTGGGTGGTGATGCCGGCAGCCTCGTGGCGCATCAGTTCGTCGCGCGACAGGCGCAGCAGGTCGGCGTTTTCCTTGGCCGCCTCGCGGAACCAATGGTCGAAGGTGGCGCCGCTGAACACGTCCTTGGGGATCTGCTGGTCGTAGAAGGCGTAGATCAGCTCGTCATCGACCAGCACGTCCTGGCGGCGGCTCTTGTGCTCCAGCTCCTCGACCTTGCGCACCAGCTTGAGGTTGGCGGGCAGGAAGTGCCAGCGCGTGTCCCACTGGCCCTCCACCAGGGCCTGGCGGATGAAGATCTCGCGCGCGGACTGCGGATCGATGCGTCCATAGCTCATGCGTCGGCCGTTGTAGACCACCAGGCCGTAGAGCGTGGCGCGCTCCAGCGCCACCACATCGGCCTGGTTCTTGGACCAGTGCGGATCGAGCAGCTGCTTCTTGAGCAGGTGGGCGCCGACTTCCTCCAGCCACTGCGGATCGATGGCGGCGATGCCCCGGCCGTACAGGCGCGAGGTCTCCACCAACTCGGCCGCAACGATCCAGCGCCCGGGCTTCTTGGACAGGTGGGCGCCCGGGTGCGGATGGAAGCGGATGCCGCGCGCGCCCAGGTAGGCGTCGCTTTCATCGCCCTTGTAGCCCAGGTTGCCCAGCAGGCCGGACAGCATGGACAGGTGCACGGCGTCGTAGCCCGCGGGCTCGGTGTTGACCTTCCACTTGTGCTCGTTGACCACGGTCAGCAGCTGCGAGTGGATGTCGCGCCATTCGCGCACGCGGCGGATGTTGATGAAGTTCTGGCGCAGCAGCTGCTCCCACTGGCGGTTGCTGAGCTTGTGCGAGGGCTCGTCATCCGTGCCGGGACCGGTGTCCTGCGGATGGAAGGCCGCCAGCGCCTCGGCCGCCGGGGCGGCCACGCTCTGCCCGCCGCTGCGCTGGGCCACGGGCAGGAAGGCGGCATTGCGCGCCGATGGCTTGGCGGCAGGCGCCTGGGCCGTGGCCATTTCCTTGCGGCTTTTGGCCACCACCTTGCCGCCGCGCGCATCCTGCAGCCATTTCCACAGGCGCAGGTAGCCGCTGAATTCGCTTTTCTCGTCGTCGAACTTGGCGTGCTGCTGGTCGGCCTGCTGCTGGGCCTCCAGCGGCCGGTCGCGCACGTCCTGCACGGACAGGGCGGAGGCGATGACCAGCACCTCGGCCACGGCGCCGCGCGTGCGCGCCTCCAGGATCATGCGGCCCACGCGCGGGTCCAGCGGCAGGCGCGACAGCTCGCGGCCCATGGGCAGCAGCTCGCCGCGCTCGTCCACGGCGCCCAGCTCGCCCAGCAGCTGGTAGCCGTCGGCAATGGCACGGCCCGAGGGCGCTTCGAGGAAGGGAAAGTTCACCACGTCGCCCAGGCCCAGCGACTTCATGCGCAGGATGACGCCGGCCAGCGAGGAGCGCAGGATTTCAGGGTCGGTGAAGCGCGCGCGCGTGCCGAAGTCGGCCTCGTCGTACAGGCGGATGCAGATGCCGTTGGCCACGCGGCCGCAGCGGCCGGCGCGCTGGTTGGCCGCCGCCTGGCTGATGGGCTCGACCAGCAGCTGCTCGACCTTGCTGCGGAAGGAATAGCGCTTGACGCGCGCCGTGCCTGCATCGATCACATAGCGGATGCCGGGCACGGTCAACGAGGTCTCGGCCACGTTGGTGGCCAGCACGATGCGCCGGCCCGTGTGGCTGTCGAAGATGCGGTCCTGCTCGGCCTGCGACAGGCGTGAGAACAGCGGCAGCACCTCGGCATGGCGCAGCACGGGCTGCTGTGCCAGGTGCTTGCGCAGGTGGTCCGCCGCCTCGCGGATCTCGCGCTCGCCGGGCAGGAAGACCAGGATGTCGCCACCCGCGCCGCCGGCCCACAGCTCGTCCACGCCTTCGGCGATGGCGTCGTTGAGGTCATGGTCGCGCTTTTCCTCGAACGGGCGCCAGCGCATCTCCACGGGGTAGGTGCGGCCCGAGACCATGATCACCGGCGCAGGCCCCTGGGGGCCTTCGAAGTGCCTGGAGAACCGCTCGGCATCGATGGTGGCCGATGTCACCACCACCTTGAGGTCGGGGCGCCGGGGCAGGATCTGCTTGATGTAGCCCAGCAGGAAGTCGATGTTGAGGCTGCGCTCGTGGGCCTCGTCGATGATCAGCGTGTCGTAGGCCTTGAGCAGCGGGTCGGTCTGCGTCTCGGCCAGCAGGATGCCGTCCGTCATCAGCTTGACCGAGGCGTCCTTGGACAGCCGGTCCTGGAAACGCACCTTGTAGCCCACCACATCGCCCAGCGGCGTGTTCAGCTCCTCGGCAATGCGCTTGGCCACCGAGCTGGCGGCAATGCGGCGCGGCTGCGTGTGGCCGATCAGGTGGCCGCGCACCTGGCCCTTGTCGTCGGGCGTGGCGTTGACCTTGCCCCGGCCCAGCGCCAGCGCGATCTTGGGCAGCTGCGTGGTCTTGCCCGAGCCCGTCTCGCCGCACACGATGATGACCTGGTGCCGGTCCATGGCCTCCATGATTTCCTCACGGCGGGCGGATACGGGCAGGGATTCAGGGAAGCTGATCTTCAAAGGCATAAGGGGCTGGATTATCCCCGCGCCATGCCGGCGGCGCCACGCGGCTGCAGATTTCCATACGCCTGCCCTGTGCCGCCCGCATGAAAACCCCCGCATGCCAGGGCCTTCGCCAAGTCAGGCCAGCGGCATGCAAGGCATTGCGCACAATCGGCGCTCGCCTTGCCGCCCGCTCCCGGCGCTGGCCGCCTCACCCGCCTTCCTCGATCTGCTCCCCATGGTTACTCTTGCCGCCCTCGTCATCCCGCTATTGGCCCTGTGGCTGTGGTGGCCCGTCCGCCTGATGCCGCGCCGCGCACGCCTGATGGCGGCCGTCGCCACGGCGGCCCTGGGCTGCACGCCCGCCCTGCTGCTGGTACTGCTGCGCGAGGGCACGGTCGAGTACCGCACGCTGGCCTATCTGCAGGTGCCGGGCGGCTGGGTGCTGGCCCTGCTGCTGATGCTGGCCGTCTTCATCGTGCTGCGCGACGGCCTCTGGGCGCTGGCCGCCGTGGCCGGGCGCGAGAACTGGAAGCAGCGCCTGCACGCCCCGCTGCTCACGGCCGGCGCCCTGGCCCTGGCGGGCCTGCTGTCGGCCTGGGGCGTGGCCAATGCGCTGCGCCCGCCCGAGGTGCATGAACGCACGCTGCGCCTGCCCGGCCTGCCCGCCGGCCTGGAAGGCCTGCGCGTGGCCGTGCTGGCCGACATCCACGCCAGCCCCATCAACGACGCACGCTATGTGCAGACCATCGTGGACCGCACGCTGGGGGCGCGCCCCGACCTCATCGTGCTGCCCGGCGACATGGTGGACGGCGACGTGGGCAGCGGCCGCGCCAACATCGCGCCGCTGGCGCAGCTCAAGGCACGCCACGGCGTCTGGGCGGCGCCCGGCAACCATGAGTACTACAGCGGCTACGACGCCTGGATGGCCGAATTCCGCCGCCTGGGCCTGAACCTGCTGGAAAACCGCATGCAGCTGATCGATGTGCAGGGCGCGCGCCTGGCGCTGTCGGGCATCGGCGATCCGGCCTATGGCCGCCTGTCGCGCCAGAACACCGACCCGTCCGTGCCCGAAGGCGTGCCGCCCGACATCGACACCGTGGCCCGCCAGGCCAAAGAGGCCGGTGCGCAATACCACCTGCTGCTGGCCCACCAGCCCAAGACCGCCCGCGACAATGCGGCCCACGGCGTGGGCCTGCAGCTGTCGGGCCATACGCACGGCGGCCTGATCCTGGGCATGGACCAATGGCTGGTGGCGCCCGCCAATGACGGCTTTGTGCGCGGCGAGTACGAGGTCGGCGCCATGAAGCTCTTCGTCAGCGCCGGCGCAGGCCTGTGGGCCGGCTTTGCCGTGCGCCTGGGCGTGCCGGCCAGCATCGACCTGCTGGTGCTGCGCGGCGCCTGACCTTCAGGCCGCAGGCGCAACCGCTGCGCCCTGGATGCCGTGGCGCTGCAGTGCCTCGGCCACAAAGCCCGAGGCCTTGGCCTCTTCCACAAAGGCCGCCAGCACGCGCAGGGCCTCATCGCCCCGTCCCTTGGGCAGGCCCATGGCCTGCTGGATCACCATGAAGCGGCCCGGCAGCAGGCGCAGGCCGGGCAGGCGGGCGGCATCGGCCTCCAATTGCTGCTTGACGCCGGCGGCCACGTCGGCCGTCGATTCCACAAAGGTCTGCACCACGGCGGGCGAAGACACGGCGCGCTCTATCTGCGCATGCTTGAGCTCGCGGCTCAGGTACAGGTCATAGGCGCTGCCCTTGCCGACCACGACCGTGTGCCCGGCCCGGTCCACCTGGGCGTTGTCGGTCAGCGGCGAATCCTGGCGCACCAGGTAGCTGCCCTCGATCAGCACATAGGGTGCCGTGAAGCCGATGCCCGCGCCACGCACGGGGTCCACGGCAAAGAAGCCGAAGTCGGCCTCCTCGCGCGTGACGGCATCCACCGACTTGGCGGCCGTATCGAAGACCACCAGTTCCAGCTCCAACCCCAGCTGCTGCGCAAGGCGCCGGGCCAGGTCGATGGACACGCCTGCGGGCTGGCCATCGGCCTGGAGCCGCGCAAGGATGGGATTGCCGGTGTTGATGGAGGCGCGGATGCGGCCAAGCGGCGCGAGGGCGGACAGCAGCTGGGAGGAATGGTTCATGGATGGCTTTCGAAGTAGCAGACAGAAGGGGCGGCGGTCTTCAAACCTTCATTGTCTGCGCACACGGCCGGTGCAAGGTCCGGGTGTCATCTCACCAGCGAGCATGGCTTGCCGGTATCGGGTCTTGGATTGCCATTGCGTCCAGCACTGGAATTGGGGTTGGACTTCATCGCAATCCCTGCTGGTCAAGCGGCATGAAATCCGCACACAACCCATTGTTATAAAAGGAAAAAACAACACCTTAGAATCAGACCATGTAGAGATCGTCTGAGGCAGAGAATGAACCTGGACAGCAAACTTCAGATATCGCTGAGCAAGCGCTCCGGCAACATCGTGCTCCGGCGTGATCTGAGCAGATTGGCAAGCGCTTCCCACCTCAGCGAGGCCTTGCATGACTTGGTCTCGGACGGCCGCCTGATCCGCCTGGGCGCCGGCATCTATGCCAAGGCAAGGCCCGACGCCAGCGGCGATCCGCAGTTGCTCGCCCCCAGCGATGAGCTGGTCAGGGAGGTGCTGGACAGACTGGGAATCAGGTTTCGCAGCGTGGATCTGGTCAACGAGGCGGGTCAGGCCACGCTGCTGATCGATGCAGGCAGCCAGCGCATCTCACGCAGGCTGAATCTGGGCGATGTCGCCGTGCGCTATGTCCGCAATCCCTCGGCACCTGATGAACCCGGCGAAACCTTGCCCGCAGACGTGAACGCCCTGCCCACCAAAGGTGTACGCCAGTTTGTCGAGCGGCTGGCCCGCACGCACCACATCCAGCACCAGCGTACCGGACT
This sequence comes from Delftia sp., assembly GCF_059499305.1. Lineage (NCBI taxonomy): Bacteria > Pseudomonadati > Pseudomonadota > Betaproteobacteria > Burkholderiales > Comamonadaceae > Delftia > Delftia sp. The sequence goes on along the minus strand of NZ_JCABYI010000002.1, from coordinate 171,480 downwards.
GGACGACTATGCACAGGCAGTCACACGCGCTGCAGGAGATGAAGTGGAGCTCGACAGCACGGGCAAGCTGCTCGTGGCCTTGAAGAAAAAACATGTCATCAATGGCCGGCAGCTTGCCAGGCTGATGACCAATCACATGAGGGAGGTGCAGGATGTTCGATCCGTTCGGGGACTTCGAAAGCGCGGGCTACCTGCGCAACATTGAAGGACTGAAAGACGCCCGTGAGGTCAAGATCCAGGAACACCTCTTTTTCGAGGCCAACCTGGAAGAAGCACTTGCCTTTCTGGCAAGCATCCGGGGCCGGATTGGCTACCGCGATTTTTTGCGCGTTCACGCCATCCTGTTTTCCGACTTCTACCCCTGGGCCGGCCAGGACAGGCGTGCGCTGGGCGTGGGCCGGCTCGTCGGCAGGGGTGCAGGCCTGCAATTCGAAGTGTCAGAGCTGTGCCAGCGCGCCGTCGAATGGGGCCTGGACATGGGCAACGATGCAGGCACCCTGCGCGACAAACCTGGTGCTGTCATGGGCGCGTTTGCCTGGGGTCATCCCTTTCTCGACGGAAATGGACGCAGCATGCTGCTGATCCATGCCGAGCTGTGCCACCGCGCGGGCTTTGCCATCGACTGGCTGGCCTCCAACAAGGAGGCTTATCTGAAGGCACTGACCCAGGAGATCCAGAACCCGCAAGGCAGACACCTCGATACCTATCTGCGCCCCTTGATCACCTCTGCCAACACGCAGACCACCTTGCTTGATCATCTGCGGGCATTGCCAGGGCTGAAGGGTCCGGGCGATGACGTGCATCGCCCGGACATGAACGTGGCATACCGGGCCGACGACCAGGAAGCAGCCCAGTCCTATCTGGAGATGAAGCGCGCACGCGGCGAGCATGCCGCTTGACAGCGGTACAGCAACCCTCCCCCTCCCCTACCCCTCATTGACCAGCAACGACAGCGCATGCGCCTCGGTAGGCAAAGGCACATCCCAGCGCTGCAGCAGGCCGAGCAGGGCCGCGTTGGTCAGCGTGGTGTCGCGCGCGCGGTTGCGGGCCAGCAGGGTTGGGCGGCTGGCTTCCAGGTGCACGAGTTCCACGCGGGCGCCGTAGGCCAGGCACAGGTCCACGGTCTTGCTGCGCATCTGGCGCGACAGGTGGGTGGCGTTCCAGACGAAGGGCTGGCCCGCGCGCAGCAGGGCCTTGGCCTTGTCCACGGCGTGGTGGGCGGCCGCGCCCTCGTTCTGGCCGTGGCGCAGGCCCAGCTCCGTACGCGCATCGTCGAAGGAGACCACGGGCAGGTCGCCATGGTGGGCGGCCACCCAGGTGTTCTTGCCGCTGGCCGGCAGGCCGCACATGACGATGGCGCGCGAGCCGGCCTGCGCGTGCAGCACATAGTCGGGATGCAGCTGCGCGCCGCGGAAGTAGCGCACCGCCGTCTCGGCCGAGGCAAAGCGGCGTGGCGTGCGCAGGCAGCCCTCCTCCAGCGCGAACTCGCGCACCAGCTCGATGTTGACCAGCACGGACGCAATGTCCGGGCAGATGCGACCGCGCATGTCGGCCCGCGCCAGCAGCGTGAGCAGGTGCAGGTCCACCTGCCAGGACAACTCACGCACGATGAACTCGGGCGAGTGGCCGCGCCGCGAATCGGCAAAGGCGAAGAACGGCACCTGGTGCACGGCGATCAGCCGGCAGATGGCCTCGCGCTGGTCCACGGGCGCGCCGGCTTCCCAGAGCATGAGCCGCGCATCCAGCGCACCGCGGCGCGAATGGCCGGGCTGGCCGATGCGGCCGTCCTCGCCCACCACGGTGGTCGAGCACTTGGCCACGTCGTGCAGCAGCGCGGCCAGGAAGACCGTCTCGCGCTCGGTGGCGGTGAGCGCCGCATGGCCGGGATCGGCCAGCAGCTCGCGTACCACCATCTGCGTGTGCGTCCAGACATCGCCTTCGCCGTGATAGACGGGGTCCTGCGGCGTGGTTTTGGCCTGCTCCAGCTGGGGGAAGGCGGCCAGGCAGGCCGCGAAGTCGGGGTCGGCGCCGGGCTGCGGCACCAGGGACTGGATCTGTTTCCAGTTCGTCATGGCAATCTCCTTGCGATGGGTCTGCGCTGCAGGCCTCACCAGCTTTTTGAAATATCGGCCGCAAAGATGTCTGCGCCTTCGCGCAGCCCGTTGGGGACGATGGGCCGCTCGCTGTGGTGCGAGCCCGAGTCGAGGATGACCTGCACGAAGTCCGGCCGCACGAACTTGTAGCGCGCCACGGTCTGGCCGTCCTCCTCCACCTTGAGGTAGAGGCCTTCGGCCAGCTCGGAGCCGTCGGTCTGCCGCCAGCACAGCGGCAGGTCCAGCTTCTGGCGGGCCACCACCTGCTCGAAGGCCTGGCGCCAGCGCGCGCTGCGGCCCAGCGAAGGGGCCAGCAGCGCCAGCAGGTCCTGCATGCGCCGGGGCGCCGCCCCGCTGTAGAGCACGGGCACCGAGACCACGGGCACGCCGGCCAGCAGGGCATGGCGGCGCGGCGTGTCCAGGAAGCACTGCGCCGAGCGGTCCCAGATGTCGAACTCGCAGAACCAGTGCGGCAGCGCGTCGTAGAACAGCGAGTGCTTGGCATACATCCACTCGCCGAACACCTGGTAGCGGTCGTCCAGCAGGGACAGCAGCGCGCCCTCGTGGGCCTGGGCCCATTGTTTGAAGAGGTTGAACTGGCGCTCGCGCCCGCCGGGCCGCTCGCTGTCCAGGTAGTGGCCGCGCGACTGCAGCAGCAGCTGGCCGTCGCCGGCAAAGCTCAGCGCGGCGTTGGCGCCGTCGAGCTTTTCCTCGACGACGATGTGCCGGCCGGCCAGCCGCTCATAGGGCACGGCGTCGTCCTGGTCGCCGGCCTGCAGGCGCGAGCCGCGCAGGTGCGGCGTGCGGGGGTACTTGAGGATCTCGATGCTCGAAAGAAAACGAGGGCCTGGAGAAATGGATGGGGTCATGTCGTGCTTTCCGAAAACGATGCAGCACCCCACGGCGACATGCCGTGGAGCGGGAAAAGCCGACGACGACGCCAGGCGCCGCAATGCAGGGGATGCAGCGACAGCGCGGCCTGGCCCGTGGTGGCCGGGCCGGCAGGCTGTCGAAGGGGAAGATGGCAGGACTGTCGGGGCCGTCCGCAAACCGGACGGTCAGCCGCAAGCCCTCAAAAGGCCACGCACCGCAGCGCACACGCAAAAGACATCCGTGGCAAGGCCAGGATCAGCGTGTGACGAAGTCGTTCAGCAGGAAGCTGTGCGGCGGGGCATGGTGCACCTCGAAAGGGTGAGGGTGGATGGGAGGGGTGCGAGTCTATCGCCCGTTGCCCCGCAGGCACAAGCGGCTGCGCGCCATGCCGGGCCGATTGTTGGCTGCTAGCCACGCACGGCGGACTTGAAGGCGGCGCCCAGCGCATCCAGCGCCGCGCGCGGCCGGCCTTCGCGCACGCGGGTGTGCAGCAGCACGGGCAGGCGCGGCAGCGTGGGCAGGCCCAGGCGCGGGCCCACGTCCACGGCGCCCAGGGCCAGCATGCGCGGCGCCAGCGCAGCCACGCCCAGCCCCGCCATGACGGCGGCCGAGACAGCGGCTACGCCGCCGCCCACGAACACCTCGGTCCACGGCATGCGCGCCGTATCCAGCAGTTGCCCGGCCATGGCGCGCACGCCGCAGGGCTCGGCCAGCGTGGCCAGCGGCAGGGGCTCGCCCGCGCGGTGCTGCCAGCCGGGCGCGGCAAACCAGCCGAAGGGCTCCTCGGCCAGCAGCTCGCCGTCGTCACGCCCGGCATGCGTGCGAACGATCACCGTGTCGTACTCGCGCCGGTCAAACCCCTGCAGCAGCGGGCCGGACGATGCGATGCGGATGTCGATCAGCAGCTGCGGGTCCTGCGCATTCATGCGGGCGATCAGGGCCGGCAGCTCAGGCCCGGCCACGTGGTCGCTGATGCCGATGGTCAGCCGCTGGCGCGTGCTGACGGCCAGCGCCAGTGCGCGCTCATGGGCCTGCAGCAGTTCGCGCGCATGGGGCAGGAAGTCGGCACCCAGCGCCGACAGCTGCACGTGGCGCGGCGTGCGCTCGACCAGCCTGCAGCCCAGCCGCTGCTCCAGCCGCTTGAGCTTGAGGCTGACGGCAGCCTGCGTGGTCTGCATGGCTTCGGCCGCGCGCGTGAAGCTGCCCAGGTCCGCGATGTGCACGAAGCCTTGCACGGCATCCAGGTCCAGAGGTCGTTGAATCATTTCAATCCATTATTACTGATATCAGCAATCATGGCTTTTCAAAATATCTGGCGCGGCCTACCTTCGAGGCTCCCACAACGCAAAGCAACGCAACTCAACTCAACGCAAAGGAGCCACACCATGCCCATGACCCGGATCAACATGCGCGCCGGCAAGTCGCCCGCCTACCGCCAGGCCATCTGCGACAGCCTCTACCGCGCCATGCGCGAGACCTTCAACGTGCCGGAGGACGACCAGTTCATGACCATCACCGAGCATGACGGCGACAACTTCCGCTACAGCGCCTCCTACCTGGGCGTGGCGCGCAGCGACGATCTGGTGCTGGTGCAGCTCACGGTCAGCAACACCCGCAGCCTGGAGCAGAAGATGGCGCTGTTTAGCCGCATCGCCGAGCTGCTGGTCGAAAGCCCCGGCCTGCGGCCCGAGGACGTGTTCGTCAACCTGGTCGAGGTGGACAAGGGGAACTGGTCCATGGGCCATGGGCTCGCGCAATACGCAACTTAAGACACGCGGATCGGCGCAACACCCACAGCGGCGCGCTCAGTCCGGCACACTCAGTCCGGCACAGCCAGCGCCGCCACGAATTGCTGGCCCACGGCGGTGATGATCTCGGCGCGCGCCGCCGTGCGCAGCTGCACCAGGGCGATCTGGCGGCTCTCGGCAGTCTGGGCAAGGGGCAGCACGCGCAGGCGCGGGTCGCCCTCCCAGCCATGCCGCGCCAGATTGGGCAGCATGGCCACGCCCATGCCGTCGCGCACCAGCTCCACGATGGTCTCGATGGAGTTGAGCTCCAGGAACTCCTGGGGCTTGGCGCGCAGGCGGCGCAGCGTGCGCTCCACCAGCTCGCCCGTGTGCTCGGTGCGGTCGAAGCGGATGAAGGGATAGCGCTCCACCATGTCGGCAGGCGCCGCGGGCCGGGCGGCGCGCGGTGCCAGCAGCACCATGGGCTCGGCGTACAACGGCGTCCAGACCAGCGAGGGGCGCTTGATGGCCGGGTTGTAGACCACCACGGCCGCATCCAGCTCATGGTTCTCCACCTGGGCGATCAGCCGGTTGGACTTGCCCGAGACCACATGCAGGTCCACCGCCGGATGGTGGCGCTTGAGCTCCAGCGTGGCGCGCACCAGCTGGCTCAGCGCCGAGACGATGGAGCCGAACTGCACGGTGCCGGCCAGCGGTGCGTCGGCCCGCGTGCCGTGCTTGGCCTGCTCGTACAGCGCCACCAGCTGGGTGGCAATGGGCACCAGCGCCCGGCCCTGCTCGTTGAGCGTGACCAGCTTGCCCTGGCGCGCGAACAGCTTGCGCTTGAGGTCGTTTTCCAGCGTGCGCATCTGCAGCCCCACGGCCACCTGGGTCAGCGCCACGCGCTGTCCGGCGGCGGTGAAGGAGCCCTCGGCCGCCACGGCGAGGAAAGTGCGAAGAATGCGCAGGCTTGGCATAAAAGTTTTGCTTTCAAGATTCGTAAGAAATTCCAGCTTTCACCAAACAGTTTCTATCATCAAAATCGCTGGCAACCGATAGCCGATCGTCCTGATCACACCCTCCCACTTCCCGGATTTCTGGAGATCTCCATGCCTGCACCCGTGTCCCGCCGCCTGCTCGTCTGCTGCGCCGCCCTGTTGACCTGCGCCACGCCCGGCTGGGCCGCGCCCGCCGCCGATGCCTGGCCCTCGCAGCCGCTGAAGATCATGGTGGGCTTTGCCGCCGGCGGCGCCAACGACATCGTGGCCCGCATCCTGGCCAAGGAGCTGCAGCAGCGCCTGGGCCAGAGCGTGGTGGTGGAGAACCGCGGCGGCGCGGGCGGCCTGATCGCCAGCGAAGTGGTGGCCAAGGCGCCCAAGAACGGCTACACGCTGCTGCTGGGCTCCATCGGCAGCAACACCGTGGCGCCCGTGCTGGCCAAGAAGCTGTCGTTCGACCCGCGCAAGGACCTGGAGCCCATCACCCTGGTGGCCGAATCCGGCAACGCGCTGCTGGTGAACGCCGCCCTGCCCTACAAGACGGTGCAGGAAATGATCGAGGCCGCGCGCAAGGCGCCGGGCAGCATCAACTACGCATCGTCGGGCAACGGCTCCACCCTGCACCTGGCCGGCGCGCTGTTCGCGCAGCAGGCCGGCGTGAACCTGGTGCACGTGCCCTACCGCGGCAACGGCCCGGCCATCACCGATGTGTCGGGCGGCCAGGTGCAGGCCATCTTCTCGGGCATTCCGCCCGCCATCACCTCGGCCAAGACCGGCCAGACCCGCATCCTGGCCGTGACCACGAAGCAGCGCGTCAAGAACCTGCCCAACGTGCCCACCGTCGCCGAGGCCGGCCTGCCCGGCTATGCCTTCACGTCCTGGTACGGCCTGTTCACCACGGGCGGCACGGACCCGGCCATCGTCGAGCGGCTGGCCCTGGAAGTGCGCAAGATCATGGAGCGCCCCGAAGTGCAAGCCCAGTTCGAGGCCCAGGGCCTGGACCCCGAGACCAGCGACCCCAAGTCCTTCAAGCAGCAGATCGACCGCGAACTGACGCGCTGGAGCCGTGACGTGAAGACCATGGGCATCACCGCCGACTGAGGCAGGCTCTTTCATGCACGCCTCTTCCTCTCCCTTCACTCCCGGCAACCCCTACGACTCCAGGCGGGTGCCCGTGTTCGCGCGCAATGCCGTGTCCACCTCCCACCCGCTGGCGGCGCAGGCCGGCCTGCGCATGCTGTGGGCAGGCGGCAACGCGGTGGACGCGGCCATTGCGGCGGCGGCGGCCATGACCATCGTCGAGCCGGTGAGCAACGGCCTGGGCTCGGACGCCTTCTGCATTCTCTGGGATGGCAAGGAGCTGCACGGACTCAACGCCAGCGGCCGCGCACCGCAGGGCTGGGCGCCCGAGTACTTCCACCAGCGCTACGGCCGCCAGGACAAGCCGCCGCGCCGGGGCGTGGACTCCATCACCGTGCCGGGCGCCGTCAGCGCCTGGGTGGCCCTGCACGAGCGCTTCGGCAAGCTGCCCTTTGACGCGCTGATGGAGCCGGCCGCCGAGATCGCCGAGCGCGGCTACCTGGTGCCGCCCGTGGTCCAGCAGAAATGGGCCGCAGGCGCGCCCGAGCTGCAATCGCAGCCGGGGTTCAGGGAAAGCTTCCTGCCCCGGGGCCGCGCGCCTGAGGTGGGCGAGCTGTTTTGCTTTCCCGCCGCAGCGCGCGCCCTGCGCGCCATTGGCGCCACGCGCGGCAAGGCCTTCTATGAAGGCGAGATTGCCCGGGCCGTGACCTCGTTCGTGCAGCAGCACGGCGGCTGCCTGGGCATGGCCGACATGGCCGCGCACGAGGTGCAATGGGTGCAGCCGCTGGCCAAGGACTATCGCGGCCACACGCTGCACGAGATCCCGCCGGGCGGGCAAGGCATTGCCGCGCAGATCGCGCTGGGCATTCTGTCCAACTTCGACCTGGCCAGCCTGCCCGTGGATGGCGTGGCCTCCCAGCATCTGCAGATCGAGGCCATGAAGCTGGCCTTTGCCGACATCTACCGCTACGTGGCCGATGCGGACATGGAGGTGACGCCCGCACAGATGCTCGACGACGCCTACCTGGCCTCGCGCGCCAGGCTCATCGATCCGCGCCGTGCGCAGGACTTCAAGGCCGGCAACCCCGTGCGCGGCGGCACCATCTACCTGACGGCGGCCGACGAGAACGGCATGATGGTCAGCTTCATCCAGAGCAACTTCTCGGGCTTTGGCTCGGGCGTGGTGGAGCCGACCTTCGGCATCAGCCTGCAAAACCGCGGCCACGGCTTCGGCACCGACCCCCAGCACCCCAACCGCGCCAACCTGGTGGGCCCGGGCAAGCGCCCCTTCCACACCATCATTCCGGCCTTCCTGACCCGCGACGGCCAGCCCGTGATGAGCTTCGGCGTCATGGGCGGCAACATGCAGCCCCAGGGCCACATGCAGACTGTGGTGCGCATGCTGGACTACCGCCAGTCGCCCCAGGCGGCCTGCGATGCGCCGCGCTGGCGCGTCAACGAAGGCCTGGCCATCAACGTGGAAGGCGGCATGGACCCGTCCACCATCGCCGGCCTGCAGGCGCTGGGCCACCAGGTGGAGGTCATCCACGACCCCTACCAGGACTTCGGCGCCGGCCAGTTCATCTGGCGCATGGGCGATCCCGCCGTGGAGGGCTACCAAATCGCCAGCGACCCGCGCCGCGATGGGCTGGCGGCCGGGTTCTGAAGCGTGCTCCAACCCGCCTGTGGCTACTCCGCGCGCAGGCGCCCCTGCCGGGTCAGCCGCGCCGCCAGCGCGGCCTCTTCGCTGACCAGGCGCTGCAGCACGGCCGCGCTGGCCGGGAAGGGCTCGCTGCCCAGTTCGCGGATCAGGCGGCTGAACTCCGGGTCGGCCACGGACTGGGAGATCCAGCCATACAGGCTGTCCACGCTGGCCGTGGGCACGCCCTTGGGCGCGAACACGCCCACGAAGGTGGTGGCATCGAACACCGGCAGGCCCAGCTGGGCCAGGTCGGGCACATCGGCCAGCCCGCCCCCGGCGCGCGGCCCCAGCACGAGCAGCGCGCGCAGGGCGCCGCTCTTGATATGCGGCGTGGAGCTGGTGATCTGGTCCACCACGGCATCGATCTGCCCGCCGATCAGATCGACCAGGGCCGGCCCCGATCCCTTGTAGGGCACGGGATTGACGCGCACCTTCACGGCATCTTCCAGCTGCAGCACGGCCAGGTGATTGGGCGAGCCCGGGCCGGCATGGCCCACGGTCACGCTGCCATCCCTGGCCTTCATCGCCTTGATGAAATCGGCAGCGGTCTTGAAGCGCGCGTCGTTGGCGCGCACCACCACGACCACGGGCGTGCGGCTGACCACGGCAATGGGCGCAAAGCTGTCGGCGCGGTAGGGCAGCTTGATCATCTCGGGCAAGGTGCCCAACTGGCCCGGCGTGGCCACCAGCAGCGTATGCCCGTCCGGCTCGGCGCGCGCCACCCAGCCCGAGCCCACGGCACCACCGCCGCCCGCACGGTTGTCCACGATCACGGACTGCCCCGCATGCCGGGCCAGCGGAATGCCCAGCGTGCGGGCCACGATGTCCACGTTGCCGCCCGGCGCAAAGGGCACGAGCAGCGTGAGCGGCTTGGCCGGAAATGCGCGCGCCTGCACTGCCGATGCAGCCGATGCCGCAGCCAGCGCCGCGAAAGATACCGCCGTGCGGATAAAGCCTCTGCGGCCCGATGTGATTCGATTCATTTTCTCTGTCTCCTGCTATTTGAAAATCAATGACCCCAATACAGGCGCGCGGGATTATCGACCAATACCGTGTGCCTGTATTCCTCTGGAACCCAATCCACCAATGCCTGCGCCAATTCTCCAGCGGAATTCGAACGGGCCTTTATTCCGGGATGCGGCCAGTCCGACCCCCATACGATCCGGTGCGGATTGGCCTGCACCAGGGCATGTGCAATCGGAACCACGGCCGGGTCCACGGCCGATGCCGTTGCCGATATCCGGTAGGCGCCCGAGAACTTCACCCAGGCCCGGCCTTCCTTCATCAGCGCCTGCAGGTTGCGGCTGCCCGGCCCGCCGGCGCCCAGCTGGCGCGACGGGTGGCCGAAGTGATCCACCACCACGGCCACGCCCATGTCGGCCACGCGCTGCGCCAGGCCAGGGTCGTCATCCACGTTCACCAGCAATTGCACATGCCAGCCCAGGCCCCGGATGCGGTCGGCCACGGCCTGCAGGCTGGAGACGGAGACCCCGCCCGAAAACAGCGCATTGCACCGTGCGCCGCGCACGCCCAGGGCGTGCAGCGCTTCGATCTCCGCCTCCGGCGTGTCCTCGTAGATCACGGCCACGCCACGCATGCGGCCCGCTTCGGCATGGCGCAGCGTCTGCTTGAGAAGGCCGTGGTCGCGGCCATACACGCTGGGCTGGACCAGAACGCAGCGGGCCACGCCCAATGGGCGAAAGGCTTTCCAATAATCGTCCATGGACGCGACAGCCGGTGTATAGGCGCGCTCCGCAATCAACGGAAAATCATCGGAACGACCAAATACATGGAAATGGGTATCGCAGGAATTTTCTGGAAACAGATATTGTTCCGCTGGATTTTCGACTGCGTCGCAATCAACGGCACAGCGGTTGAAACTGGGTGAATTCATGGGCATTCATTTCAAAGCTGATGCATTGTCGTGAGGCACGTAAAATTCAGTCAAGCTCATCTTTGTCATCATCAAAATGAACAGCATTCAACATGCAGACGGCACGCCCCGGGCCCCGGTCAACCTGCGCAGCATCGACCTCAACCTGCTGGTGATCTTCGAGGCCCTGGTGGAAGAGCGCAGCGTGGGCAAGGCCGCCGCGCGGCTGGGCATCACCTCCTCAGCCGTCAGCCATGCGCTGCGCCGGCTGCGCACGCAGTTCAAGGACCCGCTGCTGCTGCGCACGGCCGAAGGCATGGCGCCCACGCCCGAGGCCGTGCGCCTGGCGCGCAGCTTCCGCAAGGCCTTCAGCGAGATCGAAAGCGCCATCGAAGTCAGCGGCGCCTTCGACCCCGCCACGGCGCGGCGCAACTTCCATCTGCGCCTGTCCGACTACGTGGGCGTGCTGCTGCTGCCGCAGCTGTGCATCCATCTGCGCGCCGTGGCGCCGGGCATCAGCCTGTCGGTGCAGTCCTTCGACGGCCGCCAGCCCTCGGACCGTGTCGAGTACGAAGGCGTGGAGATACGGCTGTCCGTCTCGCGCGGGCGCTCGGTGCTGTCGGCGTCACGGCGCCTACTGGACGACCAGTGGATGGTGCTGATGCGCAAGGACCATCCGGCCGCCGCCTCCCCGCTCACGCTGGAAAAATACCTGGAGCAGGGCCACCTGAAGGTCACGGGCGTGGGCAGCAGCATCGTGGACGAACTCCTGGCCGAGCGCGGGCTGGCGCGGCGCGTGATGTTCCAGGTGCCCACCTGGCTGGGCATGGTGCCCGTCATCGAATCCACCGACCTGGTGGCCGCCATGCCCGCGCACTGGATGCACAGCGTGCTGTCCGGCTCCAACTGCGTGGCGCGCCCCATGCCCCTGCCCGAGCTGGCCCTGTCCATCGACGCCGTCTGGCATCCGCGCAACGACCATGACGCGGGGCACAAATGGTTCAGGGAGCTGATCCACCAGATCTTCCAGGAGGCGTACAGCAAATCCCTGCTCCAGCAGCGCCTGGACAGGGCTGGCACGCGGAGCAACGCTTAACCCAGCCCTCATGCTTTTCGGTGAAGATGCGGTCTTTCCGCCGCACAAGCCATGACACCAGAACAACACACTCCAGCGCTGCAGCGCCGCAACCTCGGCCTGCTCGTGGCCGCGCAATCGCTGGGGGGCGCGTCGCCGCCCATCATCATTTCGCTGGGCGGCCTGGTCGGCCAGCAGCTGTCCACCAATCCCACGGCCACCACGCTGCCGGTCAGCATCTACCAGCTGGGCCTGGCGCTGTCCACGCTGCCTGCGGCCTGGCTGATGCAGCGCATGGGGCGGCGCACGGCCTATGTGCTGGGAGCCATCCTGGGCGTGGTCTCGGGCGTGATCGCCGCCCAGGGCATTGCGCACTCCGATTTCGTGACCTTCTGCATCGGCACGGCGCTGGCGGGCTTTTACGCGGCCTGCGTGCAGAGCTACCGCTTCGCGGCCACCGACGCCATGACCGACCCCGCCGAGCAGGCGCGCGCCATCTCGCGCGTGATGATCGGCGGGCTGATTGCGGCCATCATCGGCCCGCAGGTGGTGATCTGGACGCGCGACGCCCTGCCCATGACGCCGTTCGCAGGCAGCTTCTACAGCCAGGCCGTGCTCGCCCTGCTGGCCCTGCCGCTGCTGCTGGGCCTGAAGCTGCCGCCGCCCCAGGCCCGCGCCGTGGCGGGCGAGGCCCGGCCGCTGGCCGAGATTGCGCGCACGCCGCAGTTCATCGTGGCGGCCTCGGCCGGCGTGGTCAGCTACGGTCTCATGGCCTTTCTGATGACGGCCGCGCCCATGGCCATGGTGGGCTGCGGCCACACGGTGGGCGAGGCGGCGCTGGGCATCCAGTGGCATGTGCTGGCCATGTTCGCGCCCAGCTTCTTCACGGGCCGGCTGATCGCGCGCTTTGGAAAGCGCCGCATCACGGCGCTGGGGCTGGTGATGATCGCGGCCTCGGCCCTGATGGCGCTGATGGGGCTGGAGTTGCTGCACTTCTGGGGCTCCCTGGTGCTGCTGGGCGTGGGCTGGAACTTCGGCTTCATCGGCGCCACGGCCATGGTCACCGAGTGCTACCGGCCCGCAGAGCGCGCCAAGGTGCAGGCCCTCAATGACTTCCTGGTCTTCGGCACCGTGGCCGTGGCCTCGTTCGGCTCGGGCCAGCTGCTGCACACGGCCGGCTGGGACGGCATCAACACCTGGCTGCTGCCCATCGTGGGCGTGGTGCTGCTGATGCTGGCCATGCAGGGACGGGGTCGCGGCGCGGGCGCGCCGGCCTGAAGCCCCGAGCGGTCAATCGCCAGGGTCTGCACGGCGGCTGCCCAGCCAGAGCACGGCCACCCAGCCCAGCAGCGCCAGGGCCAGCAGCACGGACAGATGCCATAGCGCCGCCTCCAGCGGGGCGCCTGCCTGGTTCAGTCGCAGCGAGGCCTGGATGGCGGCCGTGCTGGGCGACAGCCAGCGCAGCGCCTGCAGCAGTTGCGGCAGGGCTTCGGCCGGCCAGCTGAAGCCGCCGACGAAGGCCAGCGGGATGGAGGTGAACAGCACCACCTGCATGGCGCGCTCGCGGTTGGCCAGCCACCAGCCCAGCAGCGCCGCCGCTCCCGCCACAGCCGGGACGAAGACGGCCAGCAGCGCCAGCGCGCCCCAGGGATTGCCGCCGCGTGGATAGTCGTGCCAGACGAAGATCCAGCCGAAGTAGTACAGGCCCGAGAGCCAGCCCAGCGTGCACAGCGCCAGCAGCCGCGCCAGCCAGGTGCGTGCCGGCGCCCTGTCCAATCCCTGCTCGCGCCAGGTTCCCACCAGCAGCGCGCCGCCCATGAGCAGCGTCTGCTGCAGGATGATGATGGCCACGGCGGCGACGACGAAGCTGCCGTAGCCTTCCGTCGGATTGAACAGGGCCTGCATCTGCAGGTTGACGGGCGAGCGGCTGGCCTGGGCCTGCAATGCGCTCTGTCCGCCGGCCGTCAGCCGCCGCAGCTCCACGCCTGCCGAGACCGTGCCGAAGGCCTCGGCAAAGCCGTACTGCACCTGCTTGGCGGCCAGCGGGTAGGCACCGTTGGCATAGACGGGGACCACGGCCTCTTCGCTGCGCACCACGCGGCGCTTGAGGTCGCGCGGCAGCAGCGCGTAGCCCATGACGCGGCCATCCAGCAGGGCCTGCTGCGCCTGGGCCTCGTCGCCCGTGACCAGAGCGACTTCGATGCGCGGGCTGGCCTGGGCAAAGCGCAGCATCTGGCGTGCCAGGCCGCTGCCGTCGTGCTGCACCACGGCCACGGGCACGCGCTGCACCACCTCCTGCCCATAGAACCAGGGATAGAAGAAGCCGTAGAGCACGGGTGCGCCCACCAGCAGCATGAGCACGCCCACGTCGCCGAACACGGCACGCAGGGCGCTGATGAAGTCTTGCGCAAAGCCCCTGGCCATCTCAGCGCCCTCCCCATTTGTCGGGGCGGGAAAGGCCGCGCGCCAGGCCTGCCGTGGCCAGCAGCAGCGACACCAGCGCGGCCAGCAATAGCCCGGCCACCACGGGCAGGCTCTGCACGATGGGCGCGCCCATCTGCAGCTGCTCTATCTGCAGCCGCGCATAGTGGGTATAGGGCATGGACAGGGCCCAGGCACGCGCCGAATCCGGCATGGCCAGCAGCGGAAAGCCCACGCCGCTGAACGCAAAGGCCGGCGCCGACAGCAGGCCCGCGCCCGACAGCGCCGTGCGCAGCGACAGCGTGAGCGCCGCCAGCAGCGCCCCCGCCGCCAGGCTCACGGCGATCAGCAGCAGCAGGGCCAGCGCCACCCAGGCCAGGCTGGCAGCGCCCTGCCCCGGATGCCAGCCCCGTCCGGCCGTGAGCCACAGCATGGCCAGCGTACCGCCCAGGCCCAGGCTGGCCCAGGACAGCGCCAGCTTGCCCGCCAAGGCGTCCGCAATGGCGCTCCAGCCGGGCTTTGCCGGGCCCGCAGCCTCGGCCATCCACTGGCCCAGCGTGCGGTCGCGCAGCTCGCGCCCCACGGACCAGGCGCCGGCCGTCATGCCCAGGATGTGCAGCAGCGCGGGAATCAGCGCCGCCGCCAGGAACTGCTCGTAGTTGGTGGAGATGTTGAACAGCGACACCAGGTTGGTGCGTATGGGCTCCATGCGCACGCGCAGCGCCTGGGCCGGGTCGCCGCGCTTGGCACGGGCCTGCATTTCCACGGCGGCCGACAGCGTTCCCACCACCTGGCGCAGGTCGCGCTGGATCAGGCTGGAATGCGTGGCCAGCTGGGCGTTGTGCATGAGCACCACGTCGGCCCCCTGGCCCCGCTTGATGTCGCGCGCAAAGCCGGGCGGGATCTGCACCACGGCGTAGGCATTCATGGACTGCAGCGCCCATTGCGCCTCCGAGGCATTGAGCGCCTGCGACTGCACGGCCAGGCCCGGCGTGGCATCCAGCATGCGCACCAGCTGGCGCGACAGGGCGCTGTGGTCCTGGTCCCAGACGGCGACGGGCAGGCGCTGGACCAGGCCTGCCGAGAAGATCCAGACCATGAGCAGCAGCGCCAGCAGCGGCACCCAGCTGACCATGGCCAGGTCCCAGGGCCGCCCGCGCAGCAGACGCCATTCGCGCCGCAGGCTGGCGGCAAAGGCCGTGGGCGGATTCGCGCTCACTGCCGCCGGCCGCTCAACGGCCGCCTTCCACGACCACGCTCATGCCGGGCCGCGCGCCCGCAATGGGCTGCTGCGGCCGCGCGCGGACCTCGAAGGTGCGCGCATCGAAGCCCTGGCCCGCACGCGTGGCGCGCCAGGTGGCGAAGTCGGGCAGCACACCCAGGTAGTAGACCTCGAAGCCGGCCTCGCGGTTGTCCAGGCCCGGCAGACGGCCGGTGAAGCGGCTGCCCTGGGCAAAGCGTGCAAGCTGGTCCTCGCGCACATTGAGCACCACCCACTGGTCGGCCAGATCCACCACGGTGACCACGGCCACGCCCTGCGGGGACAGCTCGCCCTGGCGGGCCAGCACCTGGACCACCTCGCCGCCCACGGGGCTGCGCAGCTCGGTCTCGGCACGCGCGGCCTCCACCTCGGCGACCACGCCCTGCACCTGGCGTGCCTGGGCCTGGGCAGCGCTGCGATCCTCCTGGCGCGCGCCCGAAGCCGCCATTTCATATTGCGCGCGCGCAGCCAGCGCCTGGTCGCGCGAGGCGCGCCAGTTGGCATCGGCTTCATCGCGCTTCTGGGCCGCAACCAGTCCCTGGTCGAACAGGCTTTGCACGCGGCGCAGCGAGGTCTGGGCCAGGTCGGCGGCCGTCTGGGCGCGCTGCCAGTTCAGGCGCGCCATCTGCACTTCCTGCGGGCGTGCGCCGGCCTGCGCCTTGTCGGCCTGGGCCTGGGCGGCATCGCGCGCGGCCTCGGCCTGGGCCAGCTTGGCGCGCACCTCGGGGCTGTCCATCTCCACCAGCAGATCGCCGGGCTGGATCTTCTGGCCTTCGGTGACCCGCACCTTGGCGATGCGCGCCGTGACCTTGGGCGCGATGTCGGTCTCGCGTGCCTCCATCTGGCCCTGGAAATACAGGGGGGCGGGCTGCGCCGCACGCCAAAAGCCCCAGGCCACGAGCAGCAGCACGGCCAGCACGATGGCCAGGGCCAGCCAGGGGCGCCTGCGCCCCGGCGGCACGGGCGCGGGGCCGGGTGCTTCGGTGGCGCTGCGGGGATGGTCGGGCGTGGCTGTGCTCATGGTGCGTCGGGTGGGATCTGTATGTCGGCCTGGGCCATGAATCGGTCGAATTCCTCGCTCTGGCCCGTGCTCTCCAGCAGTGCGGCCAGGGCCTGCACATACTGGTTGGCCAGTTCGGCACGCTGGGTCTGGACCTTGGCGAGATTGAGGCTGGCATCGATCAGGTCCAGCGTGGTGCTGGTGCCTTCCCGCAGGCCGGCCTCGCGCAGCCGCAGCAGCTCGCGCGCAAGATCCTCCTGGGCCTGCCGGGCCTGGTACTGGCGGCGTGCCTGCTCCACGCCCAGCCAGTTCTTTTCGACCAGCAGCGCGATGTCGCTGAGCGCCTGGGCTTGGGTCAGCTCGGCCTGCTCGATCTTGCGCTGCGAGGAGGCGGCCAGCGCATCGCGGTCGATGCTGTCCCACAGCGTCCAGCGCACGGCCACGCCAGCCACCCAGTTGGGCTTGCCGCTGGTATTGACCTCGCGCGAACCGAAGGCCAGCAGCTGCGGCCGGCGCAGCGCCTCCTGGGCATCGTGCAGCGACTCGGCCTGGCGCTTCTTGGCCTGCACCTTGTCCAGACCCGGATGGTGCGACTGGGCCGCGGTGACGAAGCCGTCCAGCGGCGGCAAGGGCCGGCTGCTGACGAACAGCGGCGTGCTGGGCAGCACCTGCCGCTGCGCCTTGACCGTGCGCGCCAGCGCCGCTGCGGCCAGGTCTGCGTCGTCGCGCGATTTGCGCGCCTGCTGCTCGGCGTCGGCCAGCGCGGCACGGGCCTGCAGGCGCTCCAGCCGGGAGATCACGCCCGCCTTGAGCATGCTTTGCGCGGCCGCGTCATGCACGCGCACGCCCTCAAGCGCACGCTCGCGCAGCCGTGCGGCCCGCTCGGCCAGCTGGGCGCCGAAGTAGCGCTGCACCAGCAGCGAATGCAGGGCGTGGCTGCTGCTGGCGGCATCGGCCAGGGCTTCGTCGGTGGCAGCGTCCAGGCCACTGCGCACCGCATCGGACAGGCCGCCCAGGTACAGCGGCCAGACCAGGGACAGGCTGGCCGAGGCATTCGTGCTCTTGCGCTGCAAGGCATAGGAGGTGGGCAGTTGCGGCAGCGAGGGAATGGCCGGCCCCACCGAGGGCGGCAGCTGGCCGAGGACGCCGTCCAGGGTGCGCCGCGCAGGATCGAGATCGATGTCGGCATTGGCCGAGTAGC
Organism: Delftia sp.; assembly: GCF_059499305.1. Classification (NCBI taxonomy): domain Bacteria; kingdom Pseudomonadati; phylum Pseudomonadota; class Betaproteobacteria; order Burkholderiales; family Comamonadaceae; genus Delftia; species Delftia sp. The sequence continues at coordinate 154,176 of NZ_JCABYI010000002.1, read as the reverse complement.
GGTAGCCCAGGCCCGTGATGGCCACGGAAGGCCCGCCCAGCCCCTGCGTACCCTGGCGTCTGAGCCGCGCGCTTTCCACGGCCTTGGCCGAGGCGGCCAGTTGGTCGGAGCCCTGCAGCAGCGCCTGGCGGGCCTGCACGAAGCTCATCGCGGCGGCGGCCTGGGAGGCCGGAGCCTCCCCTGCAGCCTGGGCCGCCCCTGCGACCATGCCCAGCGCCGCCAGCCACGGCGCAAGGCGCGCGGGCCGCGCTAGCAACGGAAAAAACATGGAAGCGCTCAATGGCATGAATGGGGGCGCCTTGCGTGGTTCACCGATGGTGGCGAAGCTTACACGGGCTTGCAGGCGGGCTACCGTCGGACAAGGTCCTGTGCCTTGTGCCCCCGGCACTGTGCAGCAGGGTCGATTTGCCTGGCGTTCCATCCCATTTCTGTGCGCAGGTGCCGCGCCATGCCGCTACACTGGCGCCTGCCTGCGCGAGCATGTCCTGGCGGACCTGTCCGCAGGCCTTTTTTTTCTGCCCGGCATCGGCCCGATGCCCCGACTGACCACCATGTCCACCGTCTTCAACTTCACCTTCGTCCCCTGGTTCCGGTCCGTGGCTCCCTATATCCACAAGTTCCGACACCAGACCTTTGTGGTGGGACTGACGGGCGAGGCCATCGCATCGGGCAAGCTCAGCTCCATCGTCCAGGACCTGGCCATGATCCAGGCCATGGGCGTGAAGATCGTGCTGGTCCATGGCTTCCGTCCCCAGGTCAACGAACAGCTTGCCGCCAAGGGCCATGAGGCCCAGTACTCGCGCGGCGTGCGCATCACCGACTCCGTGGCGCTGGACTGCGCCCAGGAAGCCGCCGGCCAGCTGCGCTATGAGATCGAGGCCGCCTTCAGCCAGGGCCTGCCCAACACGCCCATGGCCGGCGCGCGGGTGCGGGTGATCTCGGGCAACTTCCTCACGGCGCGGCCCGTGGGCATCGTGGACGGCGTGGATTTCAAGCATTCGGGCCTGGTGCGCAAGGTCGATGTCAGCGGCATCCGCAGCGCCCTGGACATGGATGCCATGGTGCTGATGTCGCCCTTCGGCTTCTCGCCCACCGGCGAGGCCTTCAACCTGAGCATGGAAGAGGTGGCCACGCGCGTGGCCATCGAGCTGAAGGCCGACAAGCTGATCTTCATGACCGAGGTGCCGGGCATCCGCATGGACCCCACGGGCCCGGCCGATGAGACCAACCCCATCGACACCGAGCTGCCGCTGGCCACGGCCCGCCGCATGCTGGCCGAGCTGCCCACGCCCGAGCAGCCCACGGACACGGGCTTTTACCTGCAGCACTGCGTGCATGCCTGCGAGCACGGCGTGGAGCGCAGCCACATCCTGCCCTTCGCCATCGACGGCGCGCTGCTGCTGGAGATCTATGTGCACGATGGCATCGGCACCATGATCATCGACGAGAAGCTGGAAGAGCTGCGCGAGGCCACGCCCGACGACGTGGCCGGCATCATCCAGCTGATCGAGCCCTTCGAGAAGGACGGCACCCTGGTCAAGCGCAGCCGCACCGAGATCGAGCGCGACATCGCCCACTACACCATCATCGAACACGATGGCGTGATCTTCGGCTGCGCCGCGCTCTACCCCTATCCCAGCGCCAGGACGGCCGAGATGGCGGCCGTCACCGTCTCGCCCAAGAGCCAGGGCACGGGCGACGGCGAGAAGCTGCTCAAGCGCATAGAGCAGCGCGCCAAGGCCCAGGGCCTGGACAGCCTGTTCGTGCTGACCACGCGCACCATGCACTGGTTCATCAAGCGCGGCTTCCAGCCCGTGGACCCCGACTGGCTGCCCGAGGCGCGCAAGGCCAAGTACAACTGGGACCGCAAAAGTCAGGTCCTGGTCAAGAAGCTGTAACCCCCTGACGCGCTGTGCGCCTTCCCCCTCACGAGGGGGGCATACGGGCGGCCGGCGACACCCTCGGTGCGGGGGCGGCGCGGCCGGCCCAGGCCCTTCCTCGGTGTCTCTCGTCTTCAGGCCGCGCCAATTTTTTTGAAATCGCCCAAATCAAGCGACATGGTGGCGCAACTCAGCCTTGCACTGCTGCCTGCCAGCGTGCGGCCGCCTTGCCGGCCGCTGCCAGCGCCGCATCGCGCTGCGGCGCGTCGGCCGGGCATTCGGTGAGGTAGCCCGTCACCAGCAGCGGTGCGCTTTGCGGCGTGGGCCAGGCGATGACGGCATCGTTGGCCGTGCCGCGATCGCCGGTGCCCGTCTTTCCACCCACGCGCCAGCCGGCCGGCATGCCCGCGCGCAGGCGCTTGTCGCCCGTGCGGCTGGCCACCAGCCACTGCTGCAGCAGGGCGCGGCCATGGCCGTCCAGCACCGATCCCAGCAGCAGGCGCTGCATGCTTTGCACCATGGCCAGGGGCGTGGTGGTGTCGCGCTCGTCGCCGGGCAGGCCTTCGTTGAGCTCGGGCTCCATGCGGTCCAGGCGCGTGGTCTCGTCGCCGCTGGCGCGCAGCCACTGCGTCAGCGCCTGCGGGCCGCCGCTGGCGTCCAGCAGCAGGTTGGCGGCCGTGTTGTCGCTGAGCACCACGGCGGCCTCGCACAGCTCGGAGATGGTCATGCCGCCGCCATCACCGGCACGCGGGCCGCTGGCCGGCGAGTAGGGAACCAGCCGGGAGCTGGCGTAGTGCACGCGGCGCGACAGGCGCTCATCGCCCTGCTGCACGCGGTCCAGCACCTGGGCGGCCAGCAGCAGCTTGAAGGTGCTGCACATGACAAAGCGCTCGTCGCCGCGGTGGTCCACGCTGGCGCCCGACTCCGCCTCCAGCACGGCCACGCCGAGCCGCCCGCCCACACTTTTCTCGATGCGCGCCAGCTCGGTCCTGAAGGCCTGGTCGGCAGCCCCCTGTTTTTTTGATGGCAGGGCGCAGCCGGCCAGCCCGGCCGCCATCCAGGCGGCCGCGCCGCCCGTCATCAGAAAATCGCGTCTTTGCATTGTTTTTCCTTTTCAGTTGCAGATCGACAACCGCAACGATAGCGCCGCGCCCAATCTGCGACCAGCGTGAATAATTGGCAGCATCCCTTAGAAAAACTATTGGCTCACCATGCAACTGCCCCTCAATGCCCTGCGCATGTTCGATGCGGCCGCGCGCCATCTCAACCTGACGCGGGCGGCCGACGAGCTGTGCGTGACCCAGGCCGCCGTCAGCCAGCACATCCGCAACCTGGAGGAGCGCCTGGGCAAGCCGCTGTTCCGGCGCCTGCCGCGCGGCCTGGCGCTGACCGACGAGGGCCATGCGCTGTGGCCTGCCGTGGCCGAGAGCTTTGCGCGCATAGAGCATTCGCTGCAGCAGGTGGCCGAACCGCGCCCGCGCGAGGTCCTCACCGTGGGCGTGGTCGGCACCTTCGCCATCGGTTGGCTGATTCCCAGGCTGGGCCAGTTCCAGCAGCAGCACCCCTACATCGACCTGCGACTGCTCACGCACAACAACCGCGTGGACCTGGCCGGCGAAGGGCTGGATGCGGCCGTGCGCTTCGGCGACGGCGCCTGGCAGGGCACGCGCGCCGAGCTGCTGCTGCGCGCGCCGCTGACGCCCATGTGCACCCCGGCCCTGGCCCAGCGCCTGCGCCAGCCGGCCGACCTGGCCGGGCAGACGCTGCTGCGCTCGTACCGCCTGCAGGAGTGGGAGAGCTGGTTTGCCACGCTGGACCAGAGCGCGCCGCTGGCGCGCGGGGCCATGTTCGACTCCTCGCTGACGCTGGCCGAAGCGGCCGCCCAGGGCGCAGGCGTGGCCCTGCTGCCGGCGCGCATGTTCCAGCACCTGCTGCAGCAGGGCCGGCTGGTGCGCCCCTTCGAGCAGGAGGTGGACACGGGCGCCTACTGGCTGACCCACCTGCGCTCGCGCGCACCCAGCGCGGCGCTCAAGACCTTCAGGCAATGGCTGCTGGCGCAGCTGCAATAGCCACGGACGCCCGCGGCAAGACCCGCAGGCCGCCCGACTTTGGCCCCGGCGCTATCATCTGCCGCTTTTGGCCCATAGCCCCGTCCCCGCTCCATGACCCAGACCCTGCCGGTTCTCTACTCGTTTCGCCGCTGCCCCTACGCCATCCGCGCCCGCCTGGCGCTGGCCCATGCCGGCCTGGCCTGCGAGCTGCGCGAAATCAACCTGCGCAACAAGCCGCAGGCGCTGCTCGATGCATCGCCCAAGGGCACGGTGCCCGTGCTGGTGCTGGAGGACGGCCGCGTGATCGAGCAGAGCCTGGATGTCATGCTGCACGCGCTGCGCGCCAATGACCCGGATGGCTGGCTGGCACCGACCAGCGGCTCGCTGCAGGACATGCTGGCGCTGATCGAGCGCAACGACGGCTTTTTCAAGCACGCCCTGGACCGCTGCAAGTACCCCGAGCGCTATACGGCCGAAGAGGTCAACCACGCCCAGGCCGATGCCCTGACCTGGCTGGCCGAGCTGGACGACCAGCTGGAGGCCACCGGCTACCTGTTCGGCCAGAACCCCAGCCTGGCCGACATGGCCCTGCGCCCCTTCGTGCGCCAGTACGCGCGCATCGACGAGTCGCAATGGAACGAGCAGCCCTGGCCGCACCTGCAGGCCTGGCTGCAGCGCTGGATCGACTCGGCCCTGTTCGCCGAAGTGATGGAAACCTACCCGGGCTGGGTGCCCGGCACGCGCGGCCCGGTCTTTGCCGCCGGCGGCGTGGGCAGCGACTGACGCCTGCCCGCCCCGTGTGCCCTGCCCCGGGTCGGCAGGGGCTGCGCAAGGCAGGCAAAGCTGGCACAGTGGCAGGCTGTTGCCAACCGCATGAGCCTTCGCCGACATGACCCTCGCCACCCTGCTCGTCTTCTCCCTGGTCGCGCTGATCGCGATCATCACCCCCGGTCCCACCGTGCTGCTGGCCCTGGCCAATGGCTCGCGCCACGGCGTGCGCCGCGCCCTGCCGGGCATGCTGGGCGCCGTGCTGTCGGACTTCGTGCTGGTCGGCGCGGTCGCGCTGGGCCTGGGCGCCCTGCTGGCAGCCTCGGAGTTCTGGTTCTCGGTGGTCAAGTGGGCGGGAGCGGCCTACCTGGCCTGGCTGGGCCTGCGCATGCTGCGCAGCCAGGGCGGATCGCTGTCGGCACCCCAGGGTGGCGGCAAGGCAGAGGCCGGCGCCGACGGCTACAGCGCCCGCACCGTGCTGCTCAAGTCGTTCCTGGTCGCCGTGACCAATCCCAAGGGCTACCTGTTCTGCTCGGCCCTGCTGCCCCAGTTCATCGACCCGGCGGCCGCCCAGGCGCCGCAGTACATCGCCATTGCGCTGGTGTTCGCGCTCATCGATTTCCTGGTGATGCTGGCCTATGCCTTCGCCGGATCACGCGCGGCGCGGCTGCTGCGCGGGCGGGCCGTGATGTGGCTGGACCGCCTGTGCGGCGGCATGCTGCTGGCGCTGGCAGGCTCGCTGGCCTTCTACCGCCGCGCGTCGAACTAGGCGCGCCGCCCAAGAGCCGCGCCTCCCCCGCTGCGTCAGCGCGTCGTCCCCATGACATCGTCCAGCTGCAGCACGGCCGCCGCGTTGGCCGTGGTGGTGGCCAGCGTGTCGATGGCGCCGGTGCGCAGGGCTCCCAGGATGGCCGTGACCTTGCTGGATTCGGCCGCCACGGCGATGACGTTGGGTATGCGCAGCAGGTCCTCGCGGCTCAGGCCGATGACGCGGTCCTGCATGGGGGTTGCGGCCGGCTGGCCGTGGATGTCGATGAAGTCGTAGCCCATCATGTCGCCCACCGTGCCCGCGCGGCGGGCATCCGAGATCTCCTGCGCGGAAAACCAGCCCATGCGGGCCATGTTGCTGTCCACGCTGACATCGCCCACGCCGATGAGGGCGATGTCGGCGCGGCGCGCCTTGTCCAGGGTGTGCCTGACGGTGTCGTTGTCCAGCAGCGCCTTGCGCAGTTGCGGATCGCCCACCAGGGCCGGCGCATAGAGCGATTCGGACTTGCCGCCAAAACGCGCGGCCAGGCGGCGCGCGATGTGGTCGGCGTTCATCGCCTCCCCGCCACGGTAGGAGCCGCCGATGGCGCTGACGAAGTGGCACTCCCGCCGTGTGGCGGACAGGGCGTGCTCGGAGACCGAGGACACGTTGCGCCCCATGCCCACGGCCACGATGGAGCCATCGACCAGGATGCGCTCCAGCTCGCTGGCCACCAGGCCTGCCAGCAGTTCGCGCTGCCGGTCGGCATCCTTGTGGTCCACCGCGATCAGTGCGCGCTTGATGTGAAAGCGCTCGGTCAGCTGCCGCTCCAGGTCGGCGGACACCAGCGAATGCGGCCGCACGCGGATCTCGACAATGCCCTCTTCCTGCGCGCGGCGCAGCAGCCGCCCGACGGTGGCGCGCGAGATGCCGAACTCCTTGGACAGTTGGTCCTGCGTGCATCCATCGACGTAGTACAGGGTCGCCAGTCGCGTCAGGTCGCTTTCAGTCAAGGGTGCCTCCAAGGGTGCCGGGAAAGGCGCGCAGTGTAGCGCCGCTCACCGGGCCTCGCCAGCGTGGGGCAGCAGCAGGACCTTGACCGAGTCCATGGAATCGGCCACCCGGATGGCGCTCTCCCACTCCGACAGCGCATAGCGGTGGGTGACGATGCCCTCGGAGGTGACCAGCCCGCGCGCCAGCAGGTCGATGGCAATGGGGTAGCAATGGGCGCTGAGGTGGGCGCCGCGCAGGTCCAGCTCCTTTTCCTCGCCGATGATGGACCAGTCCACCGTGGTCTCGCGCCCGAAGACGCTGAACTCCACGAAGCGGCCGAGCTTGCGCACCAGGTCCAGCCCCTGCGTCACGCCCGAGGGCGCGCCCGTGGTCTCTATGTACACATCGCAGCCATAGCCGTCGGTCAGCGCACGCACGATGGCGCGGGCATCCTCGCGCGCGGGGTTGATGGTCACGTCGGCGCCGCAGCGGCGTGCCAGCGCCAGGCGCTGGTCCGACAGGTCCATGACCACCAGCCTGCGCGGCGTCTTCAGGCGCGCCACCTGGGCCATGAGCAGGCCCAGCGTGCCCGCGCCGGCGATGACCACCACATCATCGAGCTGGATGTCGCCGCGGTTGACGGCATGGATGGCGCAGGACAGCGGCTCGGTGATGGCCGCATCCTCGAAGGCCACGCTCTCGGGAATCCGGTGCACCACGGCGCGGGCGGACAGGCGCATGTACTCGGCCATGCCGCCATCGGCCACCTGGCCCTGGAAGCCGTAGACATCGTGCACCTCGCACATCCAGCGAAAGCCGGTCTTGCAATAGCGGCAGGCATGGCAGGGCACGATCTGCTCGGCGATCACCCGGTCACCCAGCTGCACGCCGTGGTGCTCCTGCGCGCCCTCGCCCACCTGCACCACATGGCCCCAGAACTCGTGGCCCGCGATCACCGGCGGGCGCACATAGGCGGGGCGGCCTTTTTCCGGATCTCCCCAGAAGCGCGGCGCGCCAGCCCAGCATTTGCAGTCGCCCGCGCAAATGCCGCAGGAAGCCACGCGGATGACCAGCTCGCGCGGCCCGGCCTGCGGACGCGCGACGCGTTCGAGCCGGTAATCCCTGGGGCCGTGGCATACCACGGCCAGCATGTTCGTATCGGCGGCGTCAGGCAGGGTGTTTTGCATGGAACTCTCCCGGGTTGCAGATGGTGGACAGGACGTGGGCGCAGCGCTTCATGCCCTGCGGCGCGAACTGTCGAGCAGCACGGCGCCGACGATGATCACGCCCTTGATCAGCTGCTGGTAGTACGAGGACACGCCCAGCAGGTTCAGCCCGTTGTTGATCACGCCGATGAGCAGGGCGCCGACGACCGTGCCGCCCAGGCTGCCCGTGCCGCCCGACAGGCTGGTGCCGCCGATCACCACGGCCGCGATGGCGTCCAGCTCGTAGGACACGCCGGCCTGCGGCAGCGCCGCCGTGGTGCGCGACGCCAGCAAAATGCCGGCCAGCCCCGCGAGCAGGCCGCTGACCACATAGACCAGCAGCACGATGGCGCGGGTGTTGATGCCGCTGGTCTTGGCGCTGCGCAGGTTGCCGCCCACGGCGTAGATGTAGCGGCCATACACGGTGTAGCGCAGCACGAAGGCGAACACCGCGACGGCAACGGCAAAGATCACGATGGGCATGGGCACGGGGCCCAGCTGGCCGGCGCCGATGGCAAGAAAGCCCTCGGGCAGCTCGGACACCGGCATGCCGTCGTTGTAGATGTAGGTCAGGCCGCGCGCCGCACTGAGCATGCCCAGCGTGGCCACGAAGGGCGGCACCGCGAACCAGGCCACCAGCAGGCCGTTGACGCCGCCCAGCAGCATGCCCACGCCCAGCCCGGCGCCCACGCTCACCGCCAGCCCCTGGCCATCGGCCGCCAGCCAGGCGCCCACCATGCCGGCCAGCGCCAGAATGGCGCCCACCGACAGGTCGATGCCCGCCGTCAGCACAACGCACGTCATGCCGATGGCCAGGATGCCGTTGATGGAGGTCTGGCGCAGGATGTCGGCCCAGTTGCCCCAGGTCATGAAATGGGGGTTGGCCAGCGCCAGCGCCGCGCACAGTGCAACCAGCGCGATGACCACGCCGTAGCGCTCGCGCAGGCTGCGCAGGTCCAGCGCGCGCCGCCCCAAGAGCGGCGGCGAAGATGCGGCTTGAAGATTCGTCATGGAGGACTCCCGCGTTGATGGAAGAAAGGCGTGGGGCCGGCAGGCCGCTCACTGGATGGAGTAGCCCCCGTCGATGACGATGTTCTCGCCCGTCAGCATGCCGGCGTGCGTACCGGCCAGGAACACGGCCAGCCGCGCCACCTCCTCGGGCTGCGCAAAGCGGCCCGTGGGAATGAGTGCGCGCATGGCCTCCCCCGCTTCACCGGCCCAGGCCTGGCGGCCCAGCGGCGTGTCCACCACGGTCGGCGAGATGGCGTTGACGGTGATGCCGTCGGACGCCCACTCCAGCGCCAGCACGCGCGTCAGCCCTACCAGGCCCGCCTTGCTGGCGCAATAGGCGGCATGGCGCCGGAGCGCGACCACACTGGCCTGCGAGGCCAGGTTGATGATGCGACCGTGGCGCTGGCGGCGCATGGCCGGTGCCACCGCCTGGGCCAGCAGCAGCGGCGCCGTGAGGTTGACGGCCAGCGTGCGCTCCCAGGCCGCCTCGCTGATTTCGCCGGCCGGCTCCAGCAGCGCCACGCCGGCGCTGTTGACCAGGATGTCGATGCGGCCCGTGGCCTCCAGCACCGTGGCCACCGCCTGCTCCACGCCCTCGGGCCGGGTCACATCCGCCGCCAGCGCCAGGTGGCGCCGGGGCTCCGCCAGGCTGGCAGCGGCCACGTCCAGTGCCTGCCGCTCCAGGTCCACCAGGACGACACGCGCACCGCCTTGGGCGAGCTGCCGGGCAATCGCCAGGCCGATGCCGCCCGCGCCGCCGGTGACCAGGGCCGTGCGGCCGTCGAAGTCCCGCTCCAGGCCGGCGGCGCTCATTTGCGCACCTTCTGCAAGAAGGCGTCGGCATTGGCGGGCACGATGGCGGTCCAGGGCACCTCGTAGGATTTGGCCGTGCCATCGCCCCAGGGCATGGCCTGGGCATACTCGCTCCATACCACCGAGCGCGGCCGGTAGGACGGGCCGACAAGCTGGCGCAGCAGCACATCCAGCGCGCCCTGCGCCTGGGCCTGGGCATCCTGGAAATTGGTGGTCATCTCCCCGCGCTTGACGGCCGTGATGGCGGCGGCCACGCCGTCCACGCCCACCACCGGAATGGTCTTGATATCGATGCCCTTGGTCTTGATGGCCTGCACCGCGCCCAGGGCCTCGTCGTCGTTCTGGGCGATCACGCCCTGGATCTGGCCCGGGAATGCGGTCAGCCAGTTCTCCATCAGTCCCATGGATTCGGCGCGCGACCAGTTGGCGGTCTTGCGCGCCAGCACCTTCACGTCCTTGTGGCGGGCCAGCACCTCGTCATTGCCGCGCGCCCGCTCGATCTGTGCCGACTGGCCTATGGGCCCCTCGATGACGACGATATTGCCCTTGCCGCCGATGGCCTTCATCAATGCCTCGGCCTGCATGCGGCCGGCCACCACATCGTCATTGCCCACGTAGGAGGTCAGCACATCGCCCTGCACGCGCGTGTTGGAGCCCACCACGGGAATGCCGGCCTTCACCGCCTTGTGCACGGGCGCCGCGCCCGCCTTCAGGTCGATGGGCACGAAGAGGATGCCGTCGTACTTCTGCGTGATCATGGTGTCGAACTGGTTGCTCTGCGTCAGCGCGTCGTAGTTGCCGTCGAACACGGTGATCTGCACCGTGCCGTCCTTCACGGCCGGATGCGCCTTCAGCTCCTTGGTCCACATCTGCATGAACTCGCCCTTGAGCCCATAGACGGCCGCGCCTATGCGATAGGGCTTGGCCGGTGCTGGTACTGGTACTGGTGCTGGTGCCGACAGCGGGGCCGGAGCCTGGGCCCGGACCTGCGCTGCGGCCAGGAACAGCCCACCGGCAAGCGCGGCTGCAAGCACGGTGGTGAAGCGGAAAAACGGCATGGTCATGTCTCCTGTGTGTTGTGAAAGGCAAGGGGAAAAACGCAGCACGGGCATCGCCCAGGCTCAGGACGCGAGGTGCATCAGCGCCTCCTGCGTGATGCCGTGGCCGGCCACCACGCGGTCAAGCCGGCCTTTGCGGAAGATGGCGATGCGGTCGCTCAGCTCCAGCAGTTCCGGCGCCTCGGAGGACACCACCACCACGGCATGGCCCTGCTCGGCCAACGAGGCCAGGAAGGCGTACACCTCGCGCTTGGCGCCTTCGTCGATGCCGCGCGTGGGCTCGTCGCACAGCAGGCAGACGGGATTGGTGGCCATGCAACGGGCCAGCACCACCTTCTGCTGGTTGCCGCCGCTCAGGCCCGAGACCGGCATGGCCGGGCTGGCCAGCTTCACGCGCAGGCGCTGCAGCAGGCCGCCCACCAGCACGCGCTCTGCCGCGCCATCCACCACCCCGGCGCGCTGCAGGCCCGGCAGTGCGGGCAAGCTGGTGTTGAAGCGCACCGAGGAGCTCATCACCAGCCCCGTGGCCTTGCGGTCCTCGGTCACCAGGGCCAGGCCCGCCTTGATCGACGCCGCCGGATTGCCGCGCGGCAGGGGTAGCCCGCCCAGGCTCGCCTGCCCCTGGTCGGCGCGCGTGAGGCCGTACAGGCAGTTGAGGAATTCGCTGCGGCCCGATCCCATCAGTCCGTAGATGCCCAGCACCTCGCCGGGGGCGACGTCCAGGCTGATGTCCTCGAACTCGCCCCGGCGCGTGAGCCCCTGCACCGACAGCAGCGGCTCGCCCGGCGCCGCAGCCCTGCGCTCGCTGGCGGCAGCGCGGACCTCTCGGCCCACGATGAGCTTCACCAGCTGCCGCCGGTCGATATCGGCCAGCGCGCCGGTCTGCACGAAGCCGCCATCGCGGAACACCGTGTAGCTGTCGGCAATGGCGAAGATCTCCGTCAGGCGGTGCGACACGTAGAGGATGCCGGCGCCCTGCGCGGTCACGCGGCGTATCGCGTCGAAGAGGATGGCGGTCTCGCTTTCGCCAATGGCCGAGGTGGGCTCGTCCATGATGATCAGCTCGCTTTGCCGGCTCAGGGCCTTGGCAATCTCCACCAGCTGGGTCTGCGCCAGGCTCAGGCGGCCCATCTGCGCGCGCGGATCGATATCGAAGCCCAGCTGCCTCAGCAGCGCATCCGCCTGCTCCAGCAGCGCGGCATGGCGGACCACCACGCCGACGCGCCGGGGCTCGCGGCCCAGGAAGATGTTCTCGGCCACGCTCATGCCCGGGATGGGCGACAGCTCCTGCGTGATGATGGACAGGCGGTGCGCCAGCGCCTCGTGCGGCGTGGCGAAATCCACCGGCCGGCCCTTGAGCAGTATCTCGCCGGCATCGCGCCGCAACAGGCCCATCACGATGTTCAGGAAGGTGGATTTGCCTGCGCCATTGCCGCCGCACAGCGCGTGCACGCTGCCGGCCTGCAGCTCAAGGCAGCCGTTGCGCAGCGCAGGCACGCCGCCAAAGCTCTTGGCCACGCCGCGCGCCTGCAGCAGTGCGGTGCCAGTGCGGGTGCCGGTGTCCATGGTCACGCGCCCTGCCCGCGCCCGGCCGCGGCGGCCTGCGAGCGTTCGAAGCCGGTGATGGCATCCACCTTCAGGGCCGAGCTGCCGCCATCGAAGCGCGATGCGAGGAAGCGGTCCACGATGGCCTTGGCCAGCTCCACCCCGATCACGCGCGAGCCCAGCGTGATGATCTGCGCGTCGTTGCTGCGGCTGGCGCGCTCGGCCGAATAGGTGTCATGGGCCTGCGCGGCGCGGATGCCTGCCACCTTGTTGGCCGCAATGGCCATGCCTATGCCCGTGCCGCACAGGAGAACGCCGCGCTCATGGCGGCCCTGGACGATGGCCTGCGCCACCGCGATGCCGATGTCGGGGTAGAGCACCGGCTCGCCGTCGTGCGTGCCGAAGTCGGCCACTTCGTGGCCCTGGGCCAGCAGATGCTGCTTCACGGCGTTCTTGAGGTCGCAGGCGGCTTCGTCGCAGCCGATGGCCAGCTTCATGGCATCCCCTTCATTACAAAAGACCAACACATGATCATTTGATCAATGTTTTACGAGAGTCTTCTCAATCGAAGAGCAGTTGTCAAACAACGATAGCTATGTGATCCGGCAAGATGAATACGTAACCCGTTGAATTTTCTACAAAATTCATCAAATCCTATCGTTTTCCCTTGGCTATTGAATAGCCAAAAGGCATTGACATGCCAATTTCAACAAATCAAAAATGACCACTCAATGATCATATGAACAGTCTTCGGCAAACCCGCCGGGACCGCACCTGGAGGAGACAAAGGCATGACGACCAACCGCGTGATCAACGACCCCGACCGGGTGGTGGAGGACATGCTCCAGGGATGGATCGCCGCCCATGGCGACACCCTGCGCATCGACGCAGGCAATGCCCGCGTCGTGCGCCTGCATGGCGCGCCACGCAGGGGCAAGGTGGGCATCGTGACGGGCGGCGGGTCGGGCCACGAACCGGCCTTTCTGGGCTATGTGGGCGCAGGCCTGTGCGACGCCGCCGCCGTGGGCGAGGTCTTCTCGTCCCCCACGGCCAGAAGCTTCTACGACGCCATGCGCGCGGCCGATGGCGGCGCAGGCGTGGCCTGCCTGTATGGCAACTACGCGGGCGACAACATGAATGTGGCCATGGCCGTGCAGATGGCCGCGGCCGAAGGCATGGCGGTCAGGACCGTGGTGGCCAACGACGACGTGCCTTCTGCCGCGCGGGGCGACGAGGCCAGCCGCCGCGGCGTGGCCGGCGAGATCCTGATGTGGAAGGTGGCGGGCGCCCGGGCGGCCATGGGCGCCAGCCTCGACGAAGTCATCGCCATCGCCCGGCACGCCATGGCCCGCACGCGCAGCATCGGCATCGGCCTGTCGGCATGCACCATTCCCGCCGTGGGCAAGGCCAATTTCCATATCGAGCGCGGCAGCATGGAGGTGGGCATAGGCCACCATGGCGAGCCCGGCATGTCCGTGCACCGCACGGCCACGGCGGCCGATATGGCCGAGCGCATGCTGGACACCCTGCTGCCCGACCTACCCTTCGCCCCGGGCGACCGCGTGGCCGTGCTGCTGTCCGGCCTGGGCGCCACGCCGCTGATGGAGCAGTACATCCTCTATGGCGAGGTCGCCCGGCGCCTGCAAGAACGCGGCATTCATGTGGCCTTCCGGCTGGTGGGCAATCTCTTCACCTCGCTGGAGATGATGGGCATCACACTCACGCTGATGCAGCTGGACGATGCGCTGGAAGCCTGCCTCAAGGCGCCCTGCCAGTCAGTCGCCTTGACCCTGGCCGGCGGGCTGCCGCCCCAGCCGCAGGACGCCATTCCAACGCCGCCCTCTGTTCCGGCACGGACGCCGGCACAGGCGCAGGAACAAGCACAAACCGCCCGCCCCCAAGCCGCAAGGCGCACCAGCCAAGGGCCGGCCATCGCGCTCGATGGCGCGGGCAGCATCGTGCGTGAACTGATCACGGCCATCGTCGGCCACCGGGAGTTCCTGAGCGAGATCGACGGCCTGATCGGCGATGGCGATCACGGCATCAACATGGCCAAGGGCTTTTCCGGCTGCGGCGCACGGCTCGATGCCATGGACGCCGGCCAGGCGGCGCAGCTGCCTGCGGCGCTGCAGCAGCTGTCCCAGGCCTTGATGGACGATATCGGCGGCTCCATGGGCCCGCTGTACGGCAGCTTCTTCCAAGGCTTCGCCGATGTTCTTGGGCCGGAGCAGGAGATGGATGCCGCCCTGTTCGGCCAGGCGCTGGCGCGGGCCGTCGCCGATGTGCAGGGGATGGGCAAGGCCCGGGTGGGCGACAAGACCCTCATCGATACGCTGGCCCCGGCCCTGCAGGCCTACCGGCAATCGCTGCAGGCCGGCGCCGGTTTCCGCGAAGCGCTGCAGGCCATGGAGGCCGCGGCCGAAGCGGGCAAGGAATCCACGCGCCACCTGCAGGCCCGCATCGGGCGCTCGGCCCGGCTGGGGCCGCGCTCCATCGGCGTGCTGGACGCGGGCGCCACGTCCTGCTGGCTGATTCTGAGCACCCTGGCGCAGTCGCTGCAGCGGCGACTGGCGCAAGCCTCAGCCTAGGGCTCAGCGCCTGCGGGCAGCGCCGCGCACCAGCAGCACCAAGACGGCCACGCTCATGATTGCGAAGCAGATGAAGGACCAGTTGGCGATGGAGCCGCCCAGGAAGCTCCAGTCCACGGCAACGCAGTCACCCGAGCCACGGAAGATCATGGGCACGGCACGGCTGATGGAGTAGTTCTCGATCATTCCGTAGAAGTCGCGGCCGCAGGTGGCGAACTCGGGCGGATACCACTGCAGCCAGCTCTGGCGCGCGGCGACGAAGGCGCCAAAGCCTGCGGCGACCAGCGCCGCGATGCCCCAACCCATCAGCCAGCCGCGCCCGCCGCGTGCGCTGCCCAGGCCCGCGAAGATGGCCACGCCGATCAATGCATAGCGCTGCACGATGCACATCGGGCAGGGCTCCAGCCCGACCACATGCTGCAGATACATGCCGAAGGCCAGCATGGCCACGCAGGCCAGGCTGATGAGCGCCAGGATGCGGCGCGGAGCGTTGTCAAACCATTGAAGCATTCTTGTCTTTCGTCACCCGGTTGAATGAAATCAGGGCTGCGGCGCCGGCCCGGCGCTGCAGCCCTGTTCAGCGGGTGCAGGAAACCGTTGCCGCGCCGTCAGATGCCAGCCGCCTCGTCCAGGAACACCTTGGCGCGGCGCGGTGTCACCACCAGGGTTTCCCCCTCGCGCAGCGCCATGTCCCTGAACTGCTGCGCAGGAATCTGCGCCTCGATCAGGCCACCCTCTTCGGCATTGTCCGTGCTTTCGGTGCTCTCCGATGGAATAAGTTCCAGGCGCGCAATGGGCCCCACGACGATGGCGCGGGCCAGCTGCACGACGATGCCCGTGGGCCGTCCCTGGACGTCCAGGTTCTGTCCTGGCGAGTAGCGCTCCACCTCCAGATCGTGCGGGCGCACATAGGCGAAGGCCTTGCTGTCGCTGGCGCCCTTGGCGTCGTGGCTGTCCAGCTGGGTGCCGTCGTCCAGGTAGACACGGCCATCGCTGGCGCGGCCCTTGAAGAGGTTGACGTCGCCCAGGAAGCCGTAGACGAAGGGCGTGGCCGGGTTGTCCCAGACCTGCTGGGGCGTGCCTTCCTGCTCGATGCGGCCCTGGTTGATGACGACCACGCGGTCGGCCACTTCCAGTGCCTCTTCCTGGTCGTGGGTCACGAAGATGGAGGTCACATGCAGCTCGTCATGCAGGTGGCGCAACCAGCGGCGCAACTCCTTGCGCACCTTGGCATCCAGCGCGCCGAAGGGCTCGTCGAGCAGCAGCACCTTGGGCTCCACCGCCAGGGCGCGGGCCAGCGCGATGCGCTGGCGCTGGCCACCCGACAGCTGGGACGGAAAGCGGTCCGCGATCCAGTCCAGCTGCACCAGCTTGAGCAGGCTCATCACCTTGTCGCGGATCTGGGCTTCGCTGGGGCGCTGGCTGCGGGGCTTCACGCGCAGGCCGAAGGCCACGTTCTCGAACACCGTCATGTGGCGGAACAGCGCGTAGTGCTGGAACACGAATCCCACGTTGCGCTCGCGCACATGGACGTCGGTCGTGTCCTCGCCGCTGAAGTGGATGCTGCCCACGTCGGGCGTCTCCAGCCCCGCGATGATGCGCAGCAGCGTGGTCTTGCCGCAGCCCGAAGGGCCGAGCAGCGCGATGAGTTCGCCGGACTGGATGTCCAGGCTCACATCGCGCAGGGCCTGGAAATCGCCGAACTGCTTGCTGACGTTGCGTATTTCAATGCTCATGGTCTTGCTCTTGCTCTTTTCTGGTCGGGGCGGGCCTCAGGACACCTGCGGCACACGGGATGCCTGGGAAGCCGGCGTGGGGCGCTCGGGAGGCAGCTCGGCTGCGGCCTTGGCCTGGTGCTCGGCACGCCACTCGGCCACCGACTTGATGACCAGGGTCACCAGGGCCAGCAGAGCCAGCAGCGATGCGGCAGCGAAGGCGGCAACGGACTGGTACTCGTTGTAGAGGATCTCCACATGCAGCGGAATGGTGTTGGTCTGGCCACGGATGTGGCCCGAGACCACGGACACCGCGCCGAACTCGCCCATGGCACGCGCATTGCACAGGATCACGCCGTACAGCAGGCCCCACTTGATGTTGGGCACGGTGACCTTCCAGAAGGTCTGCCAGCCCGTGGCGCCCAGCACGATGGCGGCCTGCTCCTCGTCGCTGCCCTGCGCCTGCATCAGCGGGATCAGCTCGCGCGCGATGAAGGGGAAGGTCACGAAGATGGTGGCCAGCACGATGCCGGGCACGGCGAAGATGATCTTGATGTCATGCTCGGCCAGCCAGGGGCCGAACCAGCCGTGGGCACCGAACACCAGCACGTACATCAGGCCCGCCACCACGGGCGAGATCGAGAACGGCAGGTCGATCAGCGTGATCAGAAAGGCCTTGCCACGGAACTGGAACTTGGCAATGCACCAGGCCGCCGCCACGCCGAACACCAGGTTCACCGGCACGGCGATCAGCGCCGTGATCAGGGTCAGCTTGATGGCCGACCAGGCATCGGGCTCCTGCAGGCCGGCGACATAGGCATCCCAGCCCTTGCGCAGCGCCTCGGTGAACACGGCCGCCAGCGGCAGCACCAGGAACAGGCCGATGAAGGTCAGCGCAATGCCCGTGAGAATCCAGCGCACAGCGCGCGGCTCGGTGGTGGAGAGCTTTTCACGCCGGCCCTTCGGGGGCGCCGTGAGCCTGTACAGCACCAGCACGGCGACCAGCACCGCGCCAATGATCTTGAGAAGCAATGCTTCCTGTGGAGACAACGCCATCTCAAGCCCCTCCCGAATGCTTGCGCTGCCATGCCTGCAGCGCGTTGATGACCAGCAGCATCACGAAGGAGAACAGCAGCATCACCACGGCCACGGCCGTGGCGCCGGCGTAGTCGTATTGCTCCAGCTTGCCGATGATGATCAGCGGTGTGATCTCGGAAATCATGGGCATGTTGCCCGCGATGAAGATGACCGATCCGTACTCGCCGATGGCGCGCGCGAAGGCCATGGCAAAGCCCGTGAGCAGCGCGGGCGTGATGGCCGGCAGGATCACCTTGTAGAAGATCTGCCAGCGCGAGGCGCCCAGGCTGGTGGCGGCCTCCTCCAGCTCCTTCTCCGAATCCTCCAGCACAGGCTGCACCGTGCGCACCACGAACGGCAGGCCGATGAAGATCAGCGCAATCACCACGCCGTTCGGATTGAAGGCCAGCTGGATGCCGTAGGGCTCCAGGTACTGGCCCACCCAGCCATTGCCGGCCAGCAAGGCGGTCAGCGAAATGCCGGCCACGGCCGTGGGCAGGGCAAAGGGCAGATCGACGAGCGCATCGACGATCTTCTTGCCCGGAAACTTGTAGCGCACCAGCACCCAGGCGATCAGCAGGCCGAACACCAGGTTCACGCAGGCCGCCGCGAACGAGGCGCCAAACGTCAGCCGGTACGAGGCCAGCACGCGCGGCGAGGCCACGGCCTCCCAGAACTGGGGCCAGGTGAGCGAGAAGGTCTTGAACAGCAGTGCCGACAGCGGGATCAGCACGATCAGGCTCAGATAAAACAGCGTATAGCCCAAGGTCAGCCCGAAGCCGGGCAAAACGCGCTTGGCGCCGCGCCCCTTGCGCGCCGCACCGGACGGTGCGGGCACAGGAGCGTCGGCGCCAGGCCTTGGGCTGGTCGGAACGGCAGACACCATGTTGGATTCCAAATCAGCCAGTGTGGGGAGGGGGCCTCAGGCGGACTTCGCCGCCTTCATGCCTGCTTGCGTGCTTACTTGCCGGGGACGTAGATCTTGTCGAACTGTCCGCCGTCGTTGAAGTGCACCTTCTGGGCTTCGGACAGCGAGCCGAAGTACTTGGCCACGGTGAACTGCTTGATGGGCTTGAACACGTCGGCGTGCTTCTTGAGCACGGCCTCGGAGCGGGGGCGCAGCGCGTGCTGTGCGGCGATTTCCTGGGCCTCGTCGGAGTACAGCCAGGCCAGGTAGTCGTGCGCCAGCTGGCCCGTGCCCTTCTTGGCCACGGTGCGCTCGACCACGGCCACGGGGTTCTCGGCCACGATGGACACCGAGGGATGGACGGCATCGACCTTGCCCTTGCCGAATTCGCGCTCCACGGAAACCACTTCGGACTCGAACGTGATCAGCACGTCGCCGATGTTGCGTTGCAGGAAGATGCTGGTCGCATCGCGACCGCCCTTGCCCAGCACGGGCACGTTCTTGTAGAGCTGCTGCACGAACTCGGCCGCCTGCGCGTCGGTGCCGCCCTTCTCGCGCACCGAACCCCAGGCCGCCAGGTAGGCGTAGCGGCCATTGCCGCCGGTCTTGGGATTGACCACCACGACCTTCACGTCGGGACGGGTCAGATCGCTCCAGTCCTTGATGTTCTTGGGGTTGCCGTTGCGCACCAGGAACAGCATGGTCGAGGTGGTGGGCGATGCGTCATTGGGGAATTTCTTGGCCCAGTCCTTGGCGACCACGCCGCTGTCGGCCAGGAACTGCACGTCGGTCGTGGTGTTGAAGGTCACCACATCGGCAGCCAGGCCGTCGTTGACGGCGCGCGCCTGGGCGCTGGAGCCGCCGTGCGACTGGTCCACCTTGATGTCCACGCCCTTGGTCTTCTTGTAGTGGGCGACGAAGGCGGCGTTGTAGTCCTTGTAGAACTCGCGCGCCACGTCGTAGGAGACGTTGAGCAGCTGGTTCTGCGCCGATACGGTTCCTGCGGCGGCCAGCGCCAGGGTGGCCAACAAAGTCTTGAGCTTCAAAGAATGCATGGTTCGCTGCCTTTTATTAGTGGACATCTCTGCGGTGGATTCACAGACAGTCACATTGTGCGAACGCTGGCTTAAAACTCAAAAGAATATATTTTTGTTTGTTAATGGCCTGCTTCCATATAAGAAGCCTGGCCCACCGTCTTCGCCAGCCGCCACCTCACAGCCCGGCGGCCCAGGGGGCGCCCGCGCCTGCCGGCACCGCTGCCCGTGCACCGGCAACGCGCGGCGCACGCACGGCAGGCCGGGGTTGCGCGGGCTGCCAGCTGTCACCCTGCATCAACGACTGCAGCAGCGCCAAGCCCAGGGGCCAGTCGCCGAAACCCGATTCGACATTGATGTGCCCCGCGTTCTGCAGCCGCACGAACTCGCTTCCCCAGGCCCGCGCATAGGCGCCGGCCCGGCGGATCGGACAGTAGGGATCGTTGCTGCTGGCCACCAGCACGCTGCGGTAGGGCAGCGGCGCATAGGGCACGGGCGCAAAGTCGGCCAGCTGGGCGCGGCGCTCGGGATCGGCCGGCGCCACCAGCAGCGCACCCTGCACGCGGGCGCTGGCCTCGGGCCCCATGTGCGCGGCCGTGATGCAGCCCAGGCTGTGGGCGGCCAGCACCACGGGCTCGGGCCGGGACAGCACCAGTTGCTCCAGCGCGGCCACCCAGGGTTCGCGGTGCGGCACGAGCCAGTCGTCCTGCTCCACCCGCTCGGCATGCGGCAGCTGCTGTGCCCACAGGCTTTGCCAGTGGTCAGGGCCGGAGTTGCGCCAGCCGGGCACGATGATGATGCGGTGGGGATTCATGGGTTCTCCTGGACTGTCCATTGCTGGACATGGGCCCCGATTGTGGAGAACGCCGCCGACGATCCCAACGAACGATTTGTTGTTTTCTTATGGCGTGGCGGGGTGCAGCCTCAGCGCGCCACCGGCTCGCGCGTGGCGTGGCTGTTTCGCCCCGGCACGGTCTCTCCCAGGAAGTCCAGGAAATGCCGCACGGCCGGCGCCAGGCCGCGCCGCGAGGGGAAGACCGCATGCACGATGCCCTGCGGCGGCTCCCAGCCCGGCAGCAGATGGACCAGCCGGCCTTCGGCCAGTTCCTCATGGCACATGTAGTCGGGCAGCCAGCACATGCCGCTGCCGGCCAGCGCCGCGAATTTCAGCGTCAGCAGGTCATCCACCACATAGCGCGGCTGCAGCTGCAGGCGTTGCTCGCGGCCTTCGGGGCCGACCAGCAGCAGGCTGGACTGGCCATCCACCGCCGACATGGACATGCTGTCCAGGTGCTGCAGGTCGGCCAGTGCACGCGGCGTGCCCTGGCGCTCCAGCAGCTCCGGGCTGGCAACGAGGATCTGGCGCGCCACATCCAGCCGCTTGACGACCATGGAGCCGCTGTCCTCCAGACTGGGGCGCACGCGCAGCGCCACGTCGATACCCTCCTCCACCAGGTTCACGGGCCGGTTGGTCACCTGCATTTCCACATGCACCAGCGGGCAACGCTGCAGGAACTGGGGCATGAGCTCGCCCAGCACGGTCTGGGCCAGGGTGACGGGGCAGCTCACGCGGATGGTGCCGCGCGGCTCGGTCTGCACCTCGGCCACGGTGTCGGCGGCGGCCAGGGCCGCATCGCGCATGGCCTGGCAATGGCGCAGATAGGCCTCGCCCACCTGGGTCAGCGAGAGCTTGCGCGTGGTGCGCTGCAGCAGGCGCACTCCGAGCCGGGCCTCCAGCTCCGCCACGCGCCGCGACAGCCTGGACTTGGGTATGCCCAGCGCCCGCCCGGCAGAGGCGAAGCCGCCGCGCTCCACGACCTCGGCGAAGTACAGCATGTCGTTGAGATCCATCATGTCGCTCGTCCCTCCCTGTGCTCATTGGCTGCAAATTCAGGACAATCTATCGCAATTTCTGCGGCTTATCAAAGACTCTGTCCAAATTCACAATTGATCCCATCATCGGCCCTACAAGCTTTCCCGAATGGCCGATCCCAACCGCGATCCCAACCGACATCCCAGGAGCTTTTCCATGCAAGTGCTGCACATCGACTCTTCCATTACCGGCGCCGCTTCGGTGTCCCGCCAGCTGACCGCCCAGACCGTGGCTGCCCTGGTCGCCGCCAACCCCGGCGCCAAGGTCGAGTACCTGGATCTGGCCGTGAACGCCCCCGACCACCTGAACGCAGTGTCCATGGGCTTTCGCACCGGCCAGGCCGCCACGACGGAAGCCGAGCGCGCACAGAACGCCATCTCCGAAGCCCTGGTGAGCCAGTTCCTGGCGGCCGATGTGGTCGTGGTCGGCGCTCCGTTCTACAACTTCACCATCTCCAGCCAGCTCAAGGCCTGGATCGACCGCATCGCCCAGGGCGGCCGCACCTTCCGCTACACCGCAGCCGGCCCCGAAGGCCTGGCCAAGGGCAAGAAGGTCATCGTGGCCTCCACGCGCGGCGGTGTGTACTCCACCAGCGAAATGGGCCAGGCCCTGGAGCACCAGGAAAGCTACCTGAAGACGGTGTTCGGCTTCCTGGGCATCACCGATGTGAGCATCGTGCGCGCAGAAGGCGTGGCCATGGGCGATGAGTCCAAGGCCAAGGCCCTGGAATCGGCCCGCAACGACATCGTGCGTGCAGCGGCTGCCGCCAATCAGGAAGCGGCCATCGCCGCCTGATTGCGGATCGCGGTCAGCCGAGGGCTGTACGCCCAAAGAACAAGCGCCTGGGTTTCGGCCCCGGCGCTTTTTCTTTGGACGGCGCCCGAGAGCGACCGGCCCCGGGCAGCCCGGATTGCTCCCGATGGACTGGTGCGAATAAAAGAGGTATCCGCCCTAGCGCCTCCTTTGAAAAATGCAATGCGCTGCGCGCTTTTACAGACACGTGAAGCTGATAGGCTGGGCCATCGCTGCTTTTTTGCGGCCTTGTCCGACACGAACCGACTGCATTTCAGAAAGCCGGCAGACCTGCCGATATCCATGCAGTCTCATTGTTTTTCCCTGCGCTCCATCCATGCCAGCCACAAGTCCCCGCCCCCATGTCCGGCCCCGCGGCCCTGTCCATGCCCGCCCTCCGTCCGATGAAAACCTGGTGATCACGGTGATTGCCGTGTCCCTGCTGGCCATCACCGTGGTGGGCATTGGCGTCTACCAGTTCCTGCAGTACCAGCGCGAGCAGGATCAGGAGCAGCTCAATTCCCGCGTGTACCGCAGCTATGTGCGCAACACCGACGAGGCACCTGCGCCCGAGGAGCCCGAGCAGCCCGCCGCAGCGCCCACCCCCGCCAAGCCCAGCCAGCAACAGCTGAACCAGGAAATGACCCGCAAGCTGCTGGCCCATCCCGGTGTGACGCCCGGTGCCGGCTTTTCGGCGCCCGGTGTCAAGTCGACGGGCGTGGTGATCATCGACGCCATCGACCAGGCCCAGGCGCGCGAGAAGGCGTCGTCCGCCGCGCGCCCTGCTGCGGCGATTGCCAACCCGTCTCCCGCTTCCTGACGCTTCCTGACCTTTGCGCTCACAGGAGCCGCAACGCAAAAGCCCGGCATTGCCGGGCTTTTTTGTGTCTTGAGCGGCCTTGCCGCACCGCTCACTGGTGCTTGCGCGCCCAGGCCGCGAACTTCTGCACGAAGCCGTTCACGAAGTCGCGGCTGCCGGCGCCGATGGAGCCATCTTCGGCAAACAGGCCGTCCTTGGCCTGGATGAAGATTTCGGGCTGGGCCAGCGTCGGCATGTCCAGGTAGGCCAGCACATTGCGCAGGTGCTGCTGCGCCAGCGCTGTGCCGATGGCACCCACGGAGACGCCGGCCACGGCAGCGGGCTTGCCGGCCCAGACGCTCTTGCCGTAGGGGCGCGAGCCCTGGTCCAGCGCGTTCTTGAGCACGCCGGGAATCGAGCGGTTGTACTCGGGTGTCAGGAACAGCACGGCCTGAGCCGACTGGATCTGGGCGCGGAACTGCTTGACCACGTCCACCTCATTGCCGTCATGGTCCTGGTTGTACAGCGGCAGGGCATCGATGGCGACCTGCTCGAAGACCAGGCCTTCGGGTGCCAGGCGCGCAATGGCGTCGGCGAATTTGCGGTTGAAGGAATCCTTGCGCAGGCTGCCCACGATGACAGCGACCTTGATCTGGCTCATGCATTGCTCCTGGAGGAAGTGGCGAAAAACGGGTGGGAGGCGTACCTCCCGCAGGCAGCCATTATGTGGCTGCCTGCACGGCGCTTACTGTAGGAAAGTGGGCTTGGCATAGCCCTGGAACTTGCTGTCCACCACGGCCTTGAACTCCGCCGAACGGTAGACCTCGGCCAGGTCCTTGGCCCATGCCGCGCCCTGGTCCTTCTTCTTGATGGCCACCACGTTCAGGTAGTGGTCGGGGGTCTTTTCCAGCGAGACGGCCTCGGTCAGCTTCAGGCCCGAGGAGATGGCGAAGTTGCCGTTGATGATGGCGTATTCGGTATCGCCCAGCGAGCGCGGCAGCTGCGCGGCTTCCAGCGGGATGAACTTGAGCTTGCGCGGGTTCTCGGCCAGGTCCTTTTCGGACACGCGCAGCGGGTCGATGCCGGGCTTGGCCTTGATCAGGCCGGCCTGCTCCAGCAGCACCAGCGCGCGGGCCAGGTTGCTCGGGTCGTTGGGCAGGGTCACGCGGTCGCCTTCCTTGGCCTCGGCCAGGGTCTTGCGGGTCTTGGAGTACACGCCCAGGGGGGCAATGGGGCCTTGCACCAGTTCCACCAGGTCCAGCTTCTGGTCGGCCGCGAACTTCTGCAGGTAGACACGGTGCTGGAAGAAGTTGGCATCCAGCGAGCCCTGGGCCAGCGCCAGGTTGGGCTGCACGTAGTCGTTGAACTCCACCAGCTTGACCTGGTAGCCCTTCTTTTGCAGCAGCGGCACGATGCCCTGCTTGAGCTGGTCGATGTTGGAGCCTGCCGTGCCGCCGATCACCAGCTGCTTCTTGTCGGCCTGGGCATGGGCGGGCAGCGCCAGCACGCTGGCAGCGGCAAGGGCGGCGGCCGAGGCCAGCAGGTGGCGGCGCACGAAGGAAAGGGATGCGGTCATGTCGGAATCCTTTTTTTGGGAGGGAGCGGGAAGAAAGAAGAAAGCGGGTCTGGACAGCGCGCTCAGCCGCGCTTGTCCAGGCGGCGGGCCGCCGTGTTGCCCACGAACTGGATGACCTGGACCATGGCCACGAGGATGGTCACGGTGAGCACCATCACATCGGTCTGGAAGCGGTAGTAGCCGTAGCGGATGGCCAGATCGCCGATGCCGCCGCCGCCCACCACGCCGGCAATGGCCGAGTACGACAGAAAGCTCACGGCCAGCACGGTCAGCGCCAGCACCAGGCCCGAACGCGCCTCGACGATGAGCACGCGCCAGACGATCTGCAGCTCCGAGGCGCCCATGGCGTGCGCGGCCTCGATCACGCCGCGCGGCACATCGCGCAGGCACTGGTCCACCAGGCGTGCCAGGTAGGGAATGGCCGCCACGGACAGCGGCACGGCCGCAGCCAGCGGGCCGATGGAGGTGCCGGCCAGCCAGCGCGTGAAGGGCACCAGCGCGACCAGCAAGATGATGAAGGGGAAGGACCGCACGGTATTGACCGTCCAGTTCAGCACGGCAAAGGCCGGGCGGTTGTCCAGCGACTGGCCGGGGCCCAGCAGGAACAGCAGCACGCCCAGCGGGCCGCCGATCAGCACGGCGGCCGACAGGCCGATGCCCAGCATCAAAAGGGTCTGGCCCATGGCCAGCCACAGCTCGGGCAGGATTTCGACGATGTTTTCAGACATGGGAATGCGGAAGCTAAAAGAAGGGAAAAACAGGAAGAGGCGAAGACCCCATCAGTGCTCGGAGCCGCCCACGGCGCGCAGCACCACGGGGCGGGTGGCGCCGCGCTCGCGCAGGGCCTTGTCGGCGC
This sequence comes from Delftia sp., assembly GCF_059499305.1. Classification (NCBI taxonomy): domain Bacteria; kingdom Pseudomonadati; phylum Pseudomonadota; class Betaproteobacteria; order Burkholderiales; family Comamonadaceae; genus Delftia; species Delftia sp. Next base: position 128,887 of record NZ_JCABYI010000002.1, on the reverse strand, counting down.
GCTCCACGCGCAGGGCCTCGAGTTCGCTGCCCAGCAGCGTGGCGCGCTGCGGCGCCTCGTAGGCACGACCCTGCGGCAGGGCGGGCAGCGTGAAGCGTTCGGCCACCTGGCCCTGTTCGATGATGGCCACTTCACTGCACAGCGCATCGACCACGGCCAGCTCGTGCGTGACGATGACGATGGTCACGCCCAGGCGGCTGTTGATGTCCGCCAGCGTAGCCAGGATGGAGCGCGTGGTCTCGCTGTCCAGCGCCGAGGTGGGCTCGTCGCACAGCAGCACCTGCGGGCGCGGCGCCAGGGCGCGCGCAATCGCCACGCGCTGCTTCTGACCTCCGGACAACTGGGCCGGATAGCTGCCGGCCTTGTCGGCCAGGCCCACGATGTCCAGGCATTCGCGCACACGCTGCTCGATCTGGGCGCGCGAGTGGCCGCCATGGATGCGCAGCGGAAAGGCCACGTTCTCGAACACGCTGGCGTTCTGCAGCAGGTTGAACTGCTGAAAAATCATGCCGATGTTCTGGCGCGCCTCGCGCAGCGCGCGGCGGCCCAGGTCGGTCAGGCGCTGGCCGGCCACCACCACCTCGCCGCTGTCGGGGCGCTCCAGCAGGTTGATCAGGCGCAGCAGCGTGGACTTGCCCGCACCGCTCTTGCCGATCAGGCCGAAGACCGTGCCCTGGCCGATGTCCAGTGATACCGAACGCACGGCATCGAAGTGCTTGCCATCGGCTGTTACAAATTTCTTTTGCAGGTCGCGCAGGCGGATCAGCGCGTTTTCCGGGGCGAAATCGGCGGTCTGGACGGTCATGGAGTCTCGGTTCGGCAGTGAAAACGGTCCTGGGATCGGCAACGGCAGCCTTTGCACCGCCATCTCCAGGCAATGGCGCGCAATTTCCGGGCCCTGTGCTGCGCAGTTGGACGCAGTTGCAAGCCGATGGGCATGCGTTGTCTTGCGTCGTCGCCAAGCACAGGCGAATCCCCAGGATCTGCCGTCATTAGTGTTCTAACGAGTGTGTTGCAAAACGTTGTTCAAACAAAAGAATAAAAAATACGGTGCTTATATCGATTGCCGTCTTTCAAGCCTTGATGTACGGCCTGGACGGCATTGCTAGAATCCGCCCCCGACAGGCCTGTACAACGGCAAGATTCCTTGTGGTTGCGTGCATTACAGGTAAGTACCCGCTTTCATTCGCCATGCCTGAATCCTCCCGAACTGCCGACTGCCCCGCCTGCGCCGCCAGCCTGCGCGTGGAAGCGGTGCGCCTGCGGCGTGGCATCACAACCGTCTTTGATGGCCTGGACCTGCAGCTGGACGAGCCGCGCGTGGGACTCATCGGCGACAACGGCGCGGGCAAGACCAGTCTGTTCCGGCTGCTGTGCGGCCTGGATGCGCCCGAGGCCGGGCGCGTGCTACTGGACGGCACCGAACTGCACGAGGCCCGCGCCAGGCGGCCGGGCCAGGTCGGGCTGATGTTCCAGAACCCCGACGACCAGATCATCTTCCCCACCGTGGAGGAAGAGCTGGCCCTGGGTCTGCGCCCTTCGGGCATCTCGCGGCGCGAGGCCACGGAGCGCGCCCGCGCCCTGCTGGCCAGCCGCGGCCTGGCCGACTGGGCTCCGCGCGCCGTGGCCGGGCTCAGCCAGGGCCAGCGCCAGCAGGTGTGCTGGCTGGCCCTGCTCATTGCCGCGCCGCGCGTGCTGCTGCTGGACGAGCCCTTCGCCAGCCTGGACCTGCCGGGCCAGGCGCGGCTGGCCCGCGACATTGCAGCCGCCGAGCAGCAGGTGCTGGTCTCCACCCATGTGCTGGACCACGTGCGCAGCTTTGGCCGCGTGCTCTGGCTGGAGCGTGGCCAAGTGCGCGCAGACGGCCCCGGCCACGCGGTCTGCGCGGCCTATGAAGCCGACGTGGCCCGCCGGCTGCAAGCGCAGTCCTGACGCAGGAGCCGGCCGCCATGGGAAGCCTCTACAGCGAATACACCAGCTGGCTCCATGCCTGGAGTGCGGGCCGCAAGCTGCTGCTCATGGCGCTGCTGGGAACGGGCCTGTTCCTCATCGATTCACCGTGGCTGCTGGCCATGGCCGGCGCCGCCTGCGGCCTGCTGTGGCTGTCGCTGGGCCGCGCCACCGAGGGCGCACGGCGGCTCATGCTGTCGGTCACCGTGGCCGCCCTGCTGGTGGCTGCCTTCCATGTGTGGATGCAGCACTACGCCCTGGCCGCCGCCAGCGCGCTGCGCCTGGTCTGCGCCTCCACGCTGGGCATGGCGCTGACCGTGAGCACGCGCCCCAGCGATCTGGTCGATGTGCTGGAGCGGCTGCTGGCGCCGCTGGAGCGCATCGGCATCTCCCCCGAACAGGTGGCCCTGCAGCTGGCATTGATGCTGCGTTTCACCGAGCATTTCTTCGTGCAGTGGAAGCGCATGGACGATGCCCACCGGCTGCGCACGGGCCGCGCCGGCGGCCTGCGCCTGATTGCGCCGCTGACCATCCACATGCTGCAGGCCACGCGCCGCGTGTCCGATGCGCTGTGGGCGCGCCTGGGCCGCTGAGGCCTGCCCTGCCGATTTGCCCTTCCGATTTGCCCTGCTGAACTGCCCTTCCTGACCGACAGCGAGAACTCTCCATGACCGCTCCCTCCACCGTCTCACGCGCCTCGGCGCGCTCCATGGCCCAGGTCTCGCTGTTCGCGGCACTGATGGCCGTCATGGGCCTGATTCCCAAGATCGACCTGCCGCTGGGCGTGCCCATCACCATCCAGTCGCTGGGCGTGATGCTGGCCGGCGTGATGCTCGGCCCCTGGCGCGGCATGCAGTCCATGCTGCTGTTCCTTGCGGCCGTGGCCGTGGGCCTGCCCCTGCTGTCGGGCGGGCGCGGCGGCATTGCCGTCTTCATGGCGCCCTCGGCCGGCTACCTGCTGGGCTACCCGCTGGCGGCCTGCATTGCCGGCCTGGTCATGCGTGCGCTGCCCCAGGGATCGCCCCGGCGCGCGGCGCTCAGCGCCTTTGCGGCCTCGGCGCTGGGCGGGCTGGTGGCCCTGCATGCCTTCGGCGTGCTGGGGCTGATGCTGATGGCCAAGCTCAGCCTGTCGCAGGCCTTCATGGCCACCTTGCTGTTCGTGCCCGGCGATCTGGTCAAGTGCGTGCTGTGCGCCCTGGTGGTGCACACGGTGGCGCGCGGCATGCCGGACTGGCCGTTCGGAGGCCGCCAGCATGGCTGAGCCATCCGCGCCCCACCCGCTGGCCGCGCCGCTGCAGCACCCGTGGACCCTGGTCCATGGCCCGCTGGAGCATTGGGCCCGGCAGCGCCCCGATGCGATGGCGCTGCAAAGCGAGGCCGGCCAATGGAGCTTTGCCGCGCTGCATGCCGCCGTGCTGCAGCGCTCGGCCGCGCTGGTGGCCGGCCAGGCGCCAGAGATGCTGCTGGTGGACACGGGCGGCAGCGCCAGCACCGTGGATGCAATCGTCGAATTCCTCGCCATCCTGCACAGCGGCCGCTGCGCCGCCGTGGCCGATCCTGATTGGCCCGATGCCGTGCGCAGCCGCATCGAGGGCTGGCTGCCCACGGCGCCCAGCGCTCTGGCCGAGGCCACGGCCACCGGCGCCTTCTACACCGGCTTCACCTCGGGCAGCACCGGGCTGCCCAAGGGCTTCATGCGCCACCACCGTTCGTGGACAGAGAGCTTTCGCGTCTGCCTGCAGGACTTCGGCCCCGTGGCCGCGCAGCGCACCATGGCGCCCGGGCGCATCTCGCATTCGCTGTTCCTGTTCGGCGTGATGCAGGGCCTGTGGTGCGGCGAAGGCGCCGTGGTGCAGGAGCGGTTCTCGGCGGCGCGCTGCCTGGCCTCGCTGGCGCGCGGCGAAGCCCCCTGCCTGGTCGCCGTGCCCAGCCAGCTGCTGCTGATGCTGCAATGGGCCGCACACCGCGCGCTGGCGCCCATCCCCGAGGTGGAGCTGATCATGATCAGCGGCGCGCGCTGGATGCGCGCCCAGACCCCGGCCCTGCGCGCGCTGTTTCCGCACGCACGCATCATCGAGTTCTACGGCGCCTCGGAAGCCAGCTTCATCGCCTGGATGGAGGCCGACGAACAGGCCCCGCCCCAGGCCGTGGGCCGGCCCTTCAGCAATGTGCAGCTGCAGATCCGCCCCGCCACGCGGCAGCCCGGCGACCAGCCCCTGCAGCCGGGCGAGGACGGCCTGATCTACATGCGCAGCCCCATGCTGTTCATGGACTATGTGGGCGAGGCGCGCGACGGCACGGCCGCGCTGCGCGACGGCGAATGGCTGTCCGTGCGCGACATGGGCCATATCGATGCCGACGGCCAGCTGTGCCTGGCCGGGCGCCAGAGCCGCATGCTCGTCACCCAGGGCAAGAACCTGTTCCCCGAGGAAGTCGAAACCCTGCTGGCCGCGCACCCGGGCGTCGCCCAGGTCTCCATCCAAGGCCTGCCCGACGCGCTGCGCGGCATGCAGGTGCACGCCGTCGTGCAATGGCACGGCGCCGCGCCCGCAGGCTCCGCACAGGCGCTGGCGGCCTGGCTGCGCGACCGGCTGGAAAGCTACAAGCTGCCGCGCCAATGGTGGAGCTGCACCGACTGGCCGCAGACCGCCAGCGGCAAGACCGACCACGGCCGTCTGGCGCGCGCGCTGGCGGCCACCGCCACGGACACTGGCCGGGCACTGCCCGGCGAACCCGCGCTGCTGCCCCTGCCATGAACCCGCACGACGCCCCCGTCATCCTGGCCTGGGCGCGCAGCCCCGTCGCCCCCGTGGGCGGTGCGCTGCGCGAGCTTGCGGCGCACGAGCTGGGCGCGCCCGTGCTCCAGGCCTTGCTGGCCCGGGCCGGCCTGCCTGCCCGGGCCGTGGATGCCGTGGATGCCGTGGTCTTAGGCAACGCCCTGGGCGCAGGCGGCAACCCGGCCCGCATGCTGGCCCTGGCTGCGGGCCTGCCCGAGCGCTGCGCAGCACACAGCGTGGATACCCAGTGCTGCTCGGGCCTGGACAGCGTGGCCCTGGCTGCAGGCCTGCTGCTGTCGGGCCAAGCCGATATCGTGGTGGCCGGTGGTGCCGAGGCCTGGAGCCGTGCCCCCATCCGCCAGACGCGCCCGCGCCATGCAGGCGAGCTGCCCGTGCCCTTTGAACGCCCCGCCTTCGCCCCCGATCCCGCACGCGACCCGGACCTGCTGCAATCGGCCGCCGACCATGCGCTGGCCCATGGCATCACCCGCGCCGTTCAGGAGGCCCATGCCATCCACAGCCACGCGCAGGCGCTCGCGCACCGCGACCGGCTGGCCCAAGAGATCGTGCCCATGGCGGGGCTGGACCACGACGCCTATCCGCGCGCCTTGAACCCGGCCCGCGTTGCGCGCATGCCCGTGGTGGCCGAAGCGGGTGGCGCCGTTGACGCCCATGCACGCCAGCGCCATGCGCTGAGCACGCCCACCATCTCGCCCAAGGCCGATGGCGCAGCCCTGGTGCTGCTGGCCACGCCGCAGGCCTGTGCACGCCTGGGCCTGCAGCCACGCGCCCGCTGGGTGGCCAGTGCCTCGCTGGGCCATGCGCCCGAAACACCGCTGGTCGCCGCCGCACTGGCGGCCCAGCAGGTGCTGGAGCGTGCAGCCGCAGCGCTGCAGCTGCCTTGCCTGACTGCGGAAGAGCTCCAGGCTGTGGAGCTGCACGATGCCTTCGCCGTGCAGGCCCTGGCCTTTGCCGAAACCCTGGGCCTGCCGCTGCAGCAGCTCAACGCTGGCGGCGGTGGCCTGGCGCGCGGCCATCCCATAGGCGCATCGGGCGCGGTTGCGCTGGTGCGCATGCTCTCAGACCTGCACCGCACGCCAGCAGCCCACAGACCGGCCCTGGGCCTGGCCGCCATTGCAGGGGCTGGCGGCATAGGCGCGGCCTGCCTGGTGCAGGCGCTTTGAATCCATGGACTCCGCATTTCCCATGTCCGCCAACCCACCGTCCGACACCCTTCCCTTTGGCGATGCGCATGAGGCCCTGGTGCACGCGCGCCGCTCCGTGCGCGCCTACCGTCCCGATCCCGTGCCGGACGCGCTGCTGCACCATTTGCTGCAATCGGCCCGCCGGGCGCCCAGCGGCGGCAACCTGCAGCCCGGCCAGTTCATCCAGGTGCGCGGCAGCCTGCGCGGCGCACTCACACAGGCGCTGCTGGCCGACTGGCAAGGCGGAGCACCTGAGCGCGAAGACTACGGCTACTTCCCCCGCCCCATGCCCATGGCGCTGCGCAAGCGCCAGGTGGCGTCGGCCCAGGCCCTGTACAGCGCCCTGGGCGTGGCCCGCGAGGACCGCGCAGGGCGCGACGCGCAGTTCGGCCGCAACTACCGCTTCTTCGATGCGCCCGTGGCCCTGGTCGTGAGCATCGACGCCCGCTTCGGCGCAGGCGGCTACATGGACCTGGGCATGACCCTGTACGGCCTGCAAATGGCCGCAGCCGCCCAGGGCCTTGGCAGCTGCGCCATCGGCGCCCTGGCCTCCTACCCCGACACCGTGCGCCGCGTGCTCGACCTGCCGCCCGGCGAGCACATCGTCTGCGGCCTGGCCCTGGGCTGGCCCGACGAGGCCGCCCCCGTCAACCGCACCCAGACCACCCGCGCACCGCTGACCGAATACTTCAGGGTACTGGGAGAATGAAAAAAAGCTGCCAATGGCAGCTTTTGCAATTCAGCCCTCGCTCGCACTGAACACGGCGACCGAAACCGGCGCAACACATAGCGAGGGACACCGAGCAAGGGCCGCCCCGCAGCGAGGGTGTCGTCCCCCTCCCGCGAAGCGAGAGAGGGGGAAGCGGCGTCAGCCGCTCAGGGGGTGCTTCCTATCAAAACGCAGGGATCACCGACCCCTTGAACTGCACATCAATGAACTGGCGCACTTCATCGGAGTGGTAGGCCTTGATCAGCTGCGCCACCCAGGGCTTGCCCTTGTCGGCATCGCGCGCGACCAGGATGTTCACATAGGGGTTCTTGGCGGCTTCCTGCGCAATGGCATCGGTCTTGGGGTTCAGGCCTGCCGAGATCGCGAAGTTGGTGTTGATGGCCGAGGCGTCCAGGTCATCCAGCGAGCGTGGCAGCTGGGCGGCGTCCAGCTCCACGAAGCGCAGCTTCTTGGGGTTGGAGACCACGTCCAGCGGCGTGGCCTTCAGGCCCGCGCTTTCCTTGAGCTTGATCAGGCCCTGGGCCTGCAGCAGCAGCAGCACGCGGCCACCGTTGGTGGGGTCGTTGGGGATGCCGAACTTGGCGCCCTGGGGCAGGTCGGCCAGCTGCTTGATCTTCTTGGAATAGATGCCGATGGGGAAATTCACCGTGTCGGCCACCCAGCCGATCTTGTAGCCGCGGTCGCGCACCTGGGCGTCGAGGTAGGGGCGGTGCTGGTAGCTGTTGGCGTCCAGGTCACCGGCCGACAGCGCGGCATTGGGCTGCACGTAGTCGCCGAATTCAACGATCTGGATCTTCAGGCCGTTCTTCTCGGCGACCTTCTTGACCTGCTCCATGATCTGGGCGTGCGGGCCGGCCGTGACGCCGACCTTGATGGGCTTGTCCTGCGCCTGCGCGGGCATGGCCAGCAGGGTCATGGCGGCGGTGCTGGCAATCGCGGCGGCCGTGAGCGTGCGGCGGAGGAAATGGCGCTTGGTGGGCATGGATGCGGTTCCTTGTAACCTGTCAAAAACACAGGCGCACACTGTAGCGCCAACACAGCGCACGGCGACCGTACCGGCACACTGCGGCTAGACAGTTTTTTCAGTAGCTCACAACCGGCGCCGCAGCGCGGGCGTCAGCGGTCCTGGAACTCGGGCGTTGCCATGACCTGGTGGGCCACGACATCCAGTACGGGATGGGGTTGCTCCTGGCGGTCTATCCAGACCTTGGGCGTGAAGCTGCCACGCAGCGCCACGGCATCGCCTTCGATCAGATTGCGCAGCACCTCGCAGGCCTGGGCGTCGAATGCAACCACATTGACCGGGATGGAAGTGCCATCGGATGCCTCGGAACGCACGCGGGCCACCATGAAGGGGCGCCGATTGCGGTCGCTGCGGTGTTCGGGCGTACCGGTGAGTCTGCCGGTAATCAGTCCATCCATCATGTGCGAGACCAGGAAGAAATCGTCAGTTACAAAAGACGCCATTGTAGGTGCAGGTCTTACGCATCCAGACCTGGCGGCGCATCTTCACGGTGCATGGAGTTTTCTGCGCTGGCTACCCTCGCCATCCGCGAGGGAGCCGCCTGGCGGAGCTGCACCCGCCCTTCGCCGCAAGGCACAATCGCGCGCAAAATCGAACGTACAAAGCAAAAAGCTCCTGACGTTTCCGTCAGGAGCTTTGCGTTGTGGTCGGCGTGGCGGGATTCGAACTCGCGACCCCTTGCACCCCATGCAAGTGCGCTACCAGGCTGCGCTACACGCCGAAGCATTGAATTATAGGGACTAAAAACGGGCCTTCAGGGAAAACGCAGAGATTTTTCAAAAATGTCTGCAAATTCCTGAAATGGCGACGATCAGCCCCCGCATCTTCTCACCCCTGATGCGTGGCGCGCACGTGGTCCAGCAAGGCCTCCAGCGGATGGCGCACCTGGCGTGCGGACAGGCGCTTGACCTGGCTGCGGCAGGAGTAACCGGTGGCCAGCGGCTCGCCCAGCTCCTGCTTGCCTTCGATCTGCCGGGCCCATGACTGGGCATAGATCGTCTTGGAGGTTTCGAGGTTGCGCGCCTCATGCCCGTAGGTGCCCGACATGCCGCAGCAGCCCGTGGCCTCCACGCTCAGGCGCAGGCCCCGTCGCTCGAAGAGCTGTGCCCACTGCTTGCCGCTGTCGGGCGCGTTGGTCTTTTCGGTGCAATGGGGCAGCAGGCGGTACGCAGTGCCTGCACTGCCCTCGTTCGTGCGCGCCTCGGGTAGCACCTGCTGCAGCCATTCCTGGGGCAGCGCCACCTTGGGCACCTCGCCCATACCCGGCACCTTGAGGTATTCCTGCCGATAGGCCAGCGTCATGGCCGGGTCCAGCCCCACCAGCGCCACACCGGGCTGAGCCAGTTGCGCCAGCTGCGCGGCATTGCGGATGGCCGCCTTGGCAAAGGCGCCCATGAATCCCTGCACATGCAGCGGCTTGCCATTGGGCAGCAGCGGCGCCAGCCAGACCTGGAACCCCAGGCGCGCCGCCAGCTCGATCAGCACCTGCAGCTGGCCGGTCTCGAAGTAGCGGGTAAAACTGTCCTGCACGATCACCACGCTGCGCGCGCGCTGCTCGGGCGTGAGCGCAGCCAGCGCCTGCGCATCGGCCGCGCGCACCGTCCATTGCCGCAAGGTGGCTGCCAGGTCCAGCCGGCTCAGCAGCGGGCCATCGACCATGCCGATGCGCCGGCTGAGCACATCGCGCATCCATGGCGAGCCCATCACCCCGTTGTAGAGCGCGGGCATGCGCGCCAGCCACGGCATGGTGAATTCCAGCGAGCCGATCAGGTAGTCGCGCACGGGCCGCAGGTAGCGGCGGTGGTAGAGCTCCAGAAAGCGCGAGCGGAATTCGGGCACGTTGACCTTGACGGGACACTGCCCGGCGCAGGACTTGCAGGCCAGGCAGCCGGCCATGGCGTCATAGACCTCGTGCGAGAAATCGGCCTCGCCGCGGCGCGCCGCGCGGCTGTTGCGCCAGCGCGCGGCCAGGCTGGACAGAAAGGGCTGGGGCCGCTGCGCGACCTCCAGCACGTTCACGCCGGCCTGCCCCTGCAGGCGCAGCCATTCGCGCATCAGCGAGGCCCGGCCCTTGGGCGAATGCACGCGCTGGCGCGTGGCCTTCCAGGACGGGCACATGGCGTCGTCCGGGTCGAAGTTGTAGCAGGCGCCATTGCCGTTGCAGTGCATGGCCGCGCCATAGCTTTGCCATACGCGCTCGTCGATCTGCCGGTCCAGCTCGCCGCGCGTGGTGACGCCATCCACCTTGAGCAGCAAGGTCTTGCTGGCCGGCGGCGTGGCGATCTTGCCGGGGTTGAGCTGGTTGTGCGGGTCGAAGGCGGCCTTGAGCTGCTGCAGCGAGGGATACAGCTCGCCGAAGAAGGCCGGCACATATTCGGAGCGCAGGCCCTTGCCGTGCTCGCCCCACAGCAGGCCGCCGTGGCGCTGCGTGAGTTCGGCCACCGCGTCGGAGATGGGGCGCACCAGGGCGGCGTCCACGGGGTTCTTCATGTCCAGGATGGGGCGCACATGCAGCACGCCGGCATCGACGTGGCCGAACATGCCGTATTGCAGGCCGTGGCTGTCCAGCAGCGCGCGGAACTCGGCAATGAACTCGGGCAGGTTCTCGGGCGGCACGGCCGTGTCTTCGACAAAGGGCTGGGGCCGCGCCTCGCCCGCCACGTTGCCCAGCAGGCCCACGGCGCGCTTGCGCATGGCATAGACGCGGTGGACCGCTGCATTGCCCGCCGCCAGCGTATGGCCCAGCCGCTCCACGGAGGTATCCGCGCCCAGGTGCGCGATGAAGGCCTGCACGCGGCCATCGACCTCCTGCGGATCGTCGCCGCTGAATTCCACCAGGTTGATGCCCAGCGTGGGGCGCTGGCCGTCCTGCGGGAAGTACTCGGCCACGCTGGTCCAGACGAAATCCTTCATGGCCAGCAGCAGCACCTTGGAATCCACCGTCTCGATGGACAGCGGCCGGTGTGCCATCAGCGCGCGCGCATCGCGCAGCGCGTCCATGAAGCCCGCGTAGCGCACATTGACCAGCACCGAGTACCGGGGAATGGGCAGCACGTTGAGCCGCGCCTCCACCACGAAACCCAGCGAGCCCTCGGCGCCGCACAGCACGCTGTTGAGGTTGAAGCGCCCGTCGCCTTCGCGCAGATGGGCCAGGTCATAGCCGGTGAGGCAGCGGTTGAGCTTGGGGAATCTGGCCTCGATCAACTCTGCCTGGTCCTCGCTGATGCGCCGCGCCGTGCGGTGCACCTTGCCGATGCGCCCCGAATCGGCGCACATGCGCTCCAGCGCCTCGGCATCCAGCGGCGCGCTGTGCAGGCGCTCGCCGCCCAGCAGCACGAAGTCCAGCGCCAGCACGTGGTCGCGCGTCTTGCCATAGGTGCAGCTGCCCTGCCCGCTGGCATCGGTGTTGATCATGCCGCCGATAGTGGCGCGGTTGGAGGTGGACAGCTCGGGCGCAAAGAACAGTCCGTATGGCTTGAGCGCGGCGTTGAGCTGGTCCTTGACCACGCCGGCCTGCACGCGCACCCAGCGCTGCTCGGCATTGATTTCGAGGATGCCATTCATGTGCCGCGACAAGTCCATGGTCACGCCATGCGTGAGCGACTGCCCGTTCGTGCCCGTGCCGCCGCCGCGCGGTGTCAGCACCACATCGCGGAACTCAGGCCGCGCCAGCACCTGCGCCGCCCTGGCCACATCCTCGGCGTGACGCGGGTAGATGGCCGCCTGCGGCATGCGCTGGTAGATGGAGTTGTCCGTGGCCAGCACGGTGCGGCTGGCATGGTCCGTGTCCACGTCGCCCTCGAAGCCGGCGGCCTTCAACGCTTCAAGAAACTCAAGGTATTGGGCAGGCACGGGGGCGCTGGCGTGGGGCAGTGGGGCAATCGACATGGAAGGCAAGGTGGGGAGATTTGTTGCTGGCGATCAGCCCAGGAAACCCATGCATGCAATACACGATTTCAGGCCGACCATGGCCGCAAGTATCTCTACACTCATCCTCTGGAACAAACGAAAATTGCAGCCGCGAACACTGCATAAAACTCATGAATTACCGACGCCTGACGCCCTCCATGTCCCTGCTGCTGGTCTTCGAGGCGGCCGCGCGCCACGAAAGCTATGCGCGAGCGGCCGAGGAGCTGTCGCTCAGCCAGAGCGCCATCAGCCGGCAGGTGCAGACACTGGAGGCGCAGCTGGGCATCAGCCTGTTCCGCCGCGAGGGCCGCACGGTGCGCCTGACTGATGTGGGGCGCCGCTACTTCATCGACCTGGGCGCCGCGCTGGGCCGCATACGCAGCGCCACCCTGCAGGCCATGTCACGCCAGTCCGGCGGTGGCACGCTCAACCTGGCCACCCTGCCCACCTTCGGCTCCAAATGGCTGCTGCCGCACCTGCATGGCTTCTACCAGGCGCAGCCCGGGGTGACGATGCACATCCACTCGCGCATCGGCGATATCGATTTCGACAGCGCAGAGATAGACGCCGCCATCACCGTGGGCACGGGAGACTGGCCCGGGCTGACCGCGCATCGCCTGTATCACGAGTTCCTGGTGGCGGTGGCCAGCCCGCAGGCGCTGCAGCAGGCCGGGCAGGCAGCAGCCTCGCCGGATTGGGCGGGCCAGCAGGTGCTGCTCACGGTGGCCAGCAACCGGCAGGCCTGGAGCGAGTGGTTCACGCACTATCGGCTCGATCACCGGCAGATGCGGATAGGACCGAGCTTCGAACTGACCTCGCACCTGATACAGGCCGTGCTGGCAGGCATGGGCGTGGGCCTGGTGCCACGGGTACTGGTGGAAGAGGAGATGGCGCGCGGTGAGCTGCACGTGGTGGGAGACGCCATCCCCAGCCAGCGCAGCTACTACCTGGTCTATCCCGAGAGGAACGCGACACTGCCGGCGCTGGCAGCCTTCCGGCAATGGCTGCTTGAGACCTGCGCCCAGGGTTGATTCCCGCGCAACGGCCGCTCCCCTTCAGCGGTTGGTAGCGGTTGGCGATGGCACAAAGAAAAACGGACCACAGCCAGAAGCTGTGGTCCGTATTCATTTATGGTCGGCGTGGCGGGATTCGAACTCGCGACCCCTTGCACCCCATGCAAGTGCGCTACCAGGCTGCGCTACACGCCGAAGAATTCAATTATATACAGCTTTTTGCTCTCAAATAGAAAGCAGCGCACGAATCTGCAAAAGCTCCTCGCGCACGGCCTCCGGCTCCAGCGGAACGCTGGCCGCGGCATCGCCACCGAGCAGCGGCGCGGCAGCCGGCGCCGACACCGCGACACCGGCCTGCAGCGCGGGAACCACGGCAGACCCCGAGGCCTCACGCAGGCGGTTGCGCGCGCCATTGATGGTGAAGCCCTGCTCGTAGAGCAGCTCACGGATGCGCCGGATCATCAGCACTTCATGGTGCTGGTAGTAGCGGCGGTTGCCGCGCCGCTTCATGGGGCGCAGCTGCGTGAACTCCTGCTCCCAGTAGCGCAGCACATGCGGCTTGACGTCGCACAGATCCGCGACCTCACCGATGGTGAAGTAGCGCTTGGCGGGAATCTGGGGCAGAAGTGAAGCCATGGCAAATGTGGATGAAGTCAGGATGTGCAATGCCGCTGGTGCGCGGACGCTGATCCGGGAAGAAGGCCGAGCCTACTGCACAGCTCGCCTGCAAGCCAGCACCCTGTCGTAAAAACAGCCCATCCACCGCGAGGCAGACAGGCTGGCGACAGCTGGCCATGCAGGCCCGGGCCGGTTTTCCTCAGGCCTGGGAGCCCGATGTGCCTTCCTGGATCTGCTCCTTGAGCTTGCTGCTCGCATGGAAGGTCACGACGCGGCGCGCCTCGATCGGAATGGCCTCGCCCGTGCGCGGATTGCGCCCCGGACGCGGCGCCTTGGTGCGGATCTGGAAGTTGCCGAAGCCCGACAGCTTCACATCCTCGCCCGACACCAGGCTTTGCGAGACCAGCTCGAAGAACGCATCCACCATTTCCTTGGATTCGCGCTTGTTCAGGCCGATCTCGTCGAACAGCAGATCCGCCAGCTGCGCCTTGGTCAGCGCAGGCGAATCAAGACTTTCCACCGCCAGTTCCATCACAGGATCTCCTTTCACGGCATGCACCCTCCATCATGCGCGCAGGCGCGCACCCAGACGCTGCTGCAGCTGCTCGAGCACGGCCTGCACGGCCTGCTCGATCTGCACATCCGTCAGCGAGCTGTCGTCATGGCCCAGCGTCAGGCGCACGGCCAGGCTCTTTTCGTCCTGCGCCAGCGCGCCCGGTGCCGCTGTCTCGCCGGCCTTGAGCGCCTTGGGACGGAACACATCGAACAGCACGGCAGAGCGCAGCAAGCCGCCGGTCTGGGCAGCTTCCACCGCCTGCATCAGCTGGGCATGCGTGGTCTTTTCGTTCACGACCACGGCAATGTCGCGCTCCACGGCCTGGTGCTTGGCCACGGGCTTGAACACCGGCACCTCGCGCGCCAGCACGGCATCGAGCTCCAGCTCGAACAGCACGGGCGCCTGGGCCAGATCCCATTGCTGGCGCCACTGGGGATGCAGCTCGCCGATGAAGCCGATGGACTGGCCATCGAGCAGCACGCGTGCGCAGCGGCCCGGGTGCATGGCCGGATGCTCGGCCGGCTCGAACACGGGCTTGCGCGGCGCCAGCAGCGCCTCGACATCGCCCTTGACGTCGTAGAAGTCGACCTTGGTCTCGCCACGAGCCCATTGCAGCTGCTCGGCAGCTCCCCAGGCCAGGCCCGCCACGCGCATGGGCTGGTAGAAGCCCTTGACCGTGGTGTCGCTGTCAACAACGCTGTCATCCTTGAGGAAGACACGGCCCAGCTCGAACACGCGCACGCGCTCGGCCTTGCGGTCGGCATTGAACTTGAGCACCTGCATGAGCGAGCCGATGAGGCTGGAGCGCATCACGCTGAGCTGGCTTGCGATGGGGTTGAGCAGCTGGATGGGATTGGCGTTGCCGGCCAGATCCTTCTCCCACGCGGCTTCCACAAAGCTGAAGTTGATGGTTTCCTGGTAGCCCAGATCGGCCAGCGCGCGGCGAACGGCGAACTGGCTGCGGCGGTTCTCGGCGCGCAGCTTGGGCGCAATGGGCGCCAGCGGCTTGCTCGTGGGCAGGTTCTCGTAACCCACCATGCGCGCCACTTCCTCGATCAGATCTTCCTCGATGTTGATGTCGAAGCGGAAGCTGGGCGGCGTGACGGTGAGCACGCCATCGCCCTGCTCCACCGGCAGGCCCAGGCCGGCCAGCGCATCGTGGCACTGCTGCTGCGTGAGCGGCATGCCGATGACCTTGGCCGCACGCGCCACGCGCAGCGTGACGGGCTTGGGCTGGGGCATGTTGGACTTCTGGTCGTCGATGGGGCCGCAGACGGTCTCGGGCGTGCCGCAGATCTGCAGCACCAGTTCCGTGATGCGCTCGATGTGCTCGACCGTCAGTTCGGGATCGACGCCGCGCTCGAAGCGGTGGCCCGCATCGGTGGAGAAGTTGTAGCGGCGCGAACGGCCGGCAATCGACTTGGGCCACCAGAAGGCCGCCTCGATGTAGATGTGGCGCGTGTCGTCGGACACGGCCGTGGCGTCGCCGCCCATGATGCCGGCCAGCGATTCGACTTCGCGCTCATCGGCGATCACGCCCACCTGGCCATCCACGGTGACGGTATTGCCGTTGAGCAGCTTGAGCTGCTCGCCTTCCTTGCCCCAGCGCACCTGCAGGCCGCCGTGGATCTTGTCCAGGTCAAAGATGTGGGAGGGGCGGCCCAGCTCGAACATCACATAGTTGGAGATGTCCACCAGCGGCGCCACGCTGCGCTGGCCGCAGCGCGCCAGACGATCGACCATCCACTGCGGCGTCTTCGCCTGGGTGTTGACGTTGCGCACCACGCGGCCCGAGAAGCGGCCGCACAGGTCGGGCGCCTCGATCTTCACGGCCAGCCTGTCCTGCACACCCACCGCAGCAGGCGTGAACGACTGGGGCTTGAGCGGCGCACCGGTCAGCGCAGCCACTTCGCGCGCCACGCCATAGACGCTCAGGCAATGCGCCAGGTTGGGCGTGAGCTTGAGCGTGAACAGGGTGTCATCCAGGTTCAGGTATTCGCGGATGTTCTGGCCCAGGGGCGCGTCCAGCGGCAGCTCCATCAGGCCGCCATGGTCCTCGGACAGCTTGAGTTCGCGTGCCGAGCACAGCATGCCGAAGCTCTCCACGCCGCGCAGCTTGCCGATCTTGATGAGGAAGGGCTTGCCGTCTTCACCGGGCGGCAACTCGGCGCCCACCGTGGCGCAGGGCACGCGGATGCCCACGCGCGCGTTGGGCGCGCCGCAGACGATGGTCAGCAGCTCGGGCCCGCCCACATCGACCTGGCACACGCGCAGGCGATCGGCATTGGGATGCTGCTCGGCAGCCTTGATCTCGCCGACGACAATCTTGGTGAACGGCGGTGCCACGGGCTCCAGCTCCTCCACCTCCAGGCCGGCCATGGTCAGGGTGTCGGCCAGCTCTTGGGTGGTCAGCGGCGGATTGCAGAACTCGCGCAGCCAGGATTCGGGAAATTGCATATCAGACTCTTTGGCGTTGGTTCGGTCCGCGCGCCGCGGCGCTGGCGGACCCCATGAACGTATTGACGACTCTCATTCCAAGCCCCCGAACAGCCTGACCATGCGACTGGCGTGGTTCAGGCCGGAGACGCCGAGCAAGAGCCGCCTCGCGGCGAGGGCGTCGTCCCCCTCCCAGGGGGATGGCGCGCAGCGCCTCAGGGGGCGATCCATTTCTAACGGAATTGCGACAGGAAGCGGATATCGCCGTCAAAAAACAGACGCAGATCGTTGACGCCATAGCGCAGCATGGTCAGGCGGTCAGGACCCATGCCAAAGGCAAAGCCGATGTACTTCTCGGGGTCCAGCCCCATGTTGCGCACCACGTTGGGGTGCACCTGGCCGGAGCCGGCCACCTCCAGCCAGCGGCCGGCCAGCGGGCCGCTCTGGAACTGGATATCGATCTCGGCGCTGGGCTCGGTGAAGGGGAAGAAGCTGGGACGGAAGCGCAGCACCAGGTCATCGCTCTCGAAGAAGGTCTTGCAGAAGTCGGTGAAGACCACCTTCAGATCCTTGAAGCTGACGTTCTCGCCGATCCACAGGCCTTCGCACTGGTGGAACATGGGCGAGTGCGTGGCATCGCTGTCCACGCGGTAGGTGCGACCCGGCGCGATCACGCGGATCTCGGGCATGCCCTGGCCGGCGTCCAGCCGCTCACGGTATTTCTTGACGTGCTGCACGGCATGGCGCACCTGCATGGGGCTGGTGTGCGTGCGCAGCAGATTGGGGGCCTGCTCCGTGCCGCCTTCCACGTAGAAGGTATCGTGCATGGAACGGGCGGGATGGTCTTCGGGCGTGTTCAGCGCCGTGAAGTTGAACCAGTCGGACTCGATCTCGGGGCCCTCGGCCACATCGAAGCCCATGGAGCCGAAGATGCCCTCGATGCGCTCCAGCGTCAGCGACACGGGGTGCAGGCCGCCCTGGCCACGGCGACGGCCTGGCAAGGTCACATCCAGCACCTCGGCCTTCAGGTGGGCCTGCAGTTCGGCATCGGCCAGGGCCTTGCGGCGCGCGGTCAGCGCGGCCTCGATGCCTTGCTTGGCCACGTTGATGGCGGCTCCGCGCGACTTCTTCTCTTCGACGGAAAGCTGCGCCATGCCCTTCATGAGCTCGGTCACCTTGCCCGACTTGCCCAGAAACTGCGCCTTGGCGTTTTCCAGATCAGCGGGGGTTTGTGCCTGCGCGAACAGCTGCTGCGCGCTCTCGACCAGAGAATCCAACTCGTTCATATCGACTCTTTATCGACTGTGAAAAGAAACAAGGGCTAGCAGCCTTTTCAAGCCCTAGCCCTTGCTGTTTGCGCTGCAAGCCATCACGAGGATGGCCACAGACCGTTATCTCAAGCAGCCAGCTTGGCCTTGACTTGATCAACGATGCTGCTGAAAGCAGCCTTGTCGTGCACCGCGATATCGGCCAGCATCTTGCGGTCGATCTCGATGGCTGCCTTCTTCAGGCCGTTGGCGAACTGGCTGTAGGTCAGGCCCAGTTCACGTGCAGCGGCGTTGATACGGGCGATCCACAGACGGCGGAACACGCGCTTCTTGGCACGGCGGTCACGGTAGGCATATTGCCCAGCCTTCATCACCGCCTGCTTGGCGATGCGGAAGACATTGCCGCGGCGGCCGCGGAAACCCTTGGAAAGGGCCAGAACTTTTTTGTGACGGGCGCGGGCCGTTACACCACGTTTGACGCGAGGCATGTGTTTTCTCCTTGTTCGTCAGTGAATTACAGGCCAGCCATCGGCAGCATCTGTGCGATCGAGCCCATGTTGGTCTCATGCACAGCCACTGCACCACGCAGGTGACGCTTGTTCTTGGTGGTCTTCTTGGTCAAGATGTGACGCTTGAAGGCTTGACCGCGCTTGACGGTGCCACCGGGACGAACGCGAAAACGCTTCTTCGCGCTGCTCTTGGTCTTCATTTTGGGCATTTGAATGCTCCTGTTGTTTGTGCTCGTGAGGCGGCTCGCAACACTGCGCGCACTTGCTGGCCCCGAGACACTTCTGTGCCAGCCCGAAGGCCGGCAAGAACAAGGGACATGGATACCATGTCCCTTGCATCGCACGCCCCGCGCAATCGACTCGCGCAAGGCCTGCAAATTCTGTCGCCCCTCAGCGAAGGGCGAAACCGCGATTATGCCTTATCAGCCACCGCAGGTGCAGCAGAAACCTCTGCTTGCGGTTTGCCACCGGTGGTGGGCTTCTTGCGCGCAGGGGCGATCATCATCACCATCTGGCGGCCTTCGAGCTTGGGGAACTGCTCCACCTGGATGGAGTCCGCCAGATCGTCACGCAGACGGTTCAGCAGGTCCAGACCGATCTGCTGGTGCGTGATTTCACGGCCGCGGAAACGCAGCGTGATCTTGCACTTGTCACCATCGGCCAGGAATCGGCGGATGTTGCGCAGCTTGATGTTGTAGTCGCCGTCGTCGGTACCAGGGCGGAATTTCACTTCCTTGATTTCAATGACGGTCTGCTTGGCCTTGGCTTCGGCAGCCTTCTTCTGTTCAAGGTACTTGAACTTGCCATAGTCCATCAACCGGCAGACAGGCGGAGTGGCCGTGGCGGCGATTTCCACCAGGTCCACGTCCAACTCGCCCGCCATGCGCAGCGCTTCCTGCAGAGGCACGATGCCCAGCGGCTCGTTCTCCGGGCCGGACAGACGCACTTCAGGCGCCATGATTTCACGGTTGAGACGATGCTTGCGCTCTTCACGGTGGCGCCGATCACGAAATTCAGTAGCTATGGTTCTCACCCTTGGATTTAAGTTGCTACAACAGCGTAGCCGCTTGTGTGCAGTACACGCCAAACGGCTAACGCCTTTGGAGATGCTCCGTCAGGCCTTCGCCGCGATGTCCTTGGCCACGAGTTCAATGAACGCGTCGACCGACATCACTCCGAGGTCCTTGTTGCCCCGTGCGCGCACTGCCACTGCGCCAGCGGCCTTCTCCTTGTCGCCTGCAACAAGGATGTAAGGCAGCTTTTGCAACGAATGCTCCCGTATTTTATACGTAATCTTTTCGTTGCGCAGATCTGTCGCCACCCTAAGGCCTTGATTCGGAAATGCTTTTTGCAGCTTTTGCGCGACTTCCCGCACATAGTCCGCCTGCGCGTCAGTGATATTGAGCACGGCCGCCTGCACAGGAGCCAGCCATGTCGGCATGGCACCGGCATGCTGCTCGATGAGGATGCCGATGAAACGCTCCAGGCTGCCGACGATGGCACGGTGCAGCATCACGGGGCGATGGCGATCGCCGTCTTCACCCACGTATTCCGCATCCAGGCGCTCGGGCATGGAGAAGTCGACCTGGATGGTGCCGCACTGCCACTGGCGACCGATGGCGTCCTTGAGCGTGTACTCGATCTTGGGACCGTAGAACGCGCCATCGCCGGGCGAGATCACGTACTCGCAGCCCGAAGCCTCCAGGCTGTTGATCAGCGCGGCCTCCGCCTTGTCCCAGCTTTCATCGGAGCCGATGCGCGCCTCGGGGCGCGTGGCGACCTTGTAGATGATGTCGCTGAAACCGAAGTCCGCGTAGACCTTTTGCAGCAGCGTGGTGAAAGCCAGCACCTCGGGCTGGATCTGGTCTTCGGTGCAGAAGACGTGGCCGTCATCCTGCGTGAAGCCGCGCACGCGCATGATGCCGTGCAGACCGCCCGTGGGCTCGTTGCGGTGGCACTGGCCGAACTCGCCGTAGCGCAGCGGCAGGTCGCGGTAGCTCTTGATGCCCTGCTTGAAGATCAGGATGTGGCCGGGGCAGTTCATCGGCTTGAGCGCATAGTCGCGCTTTTCCGACTCGGTCGTGAACATGTTCTCGCGGTACTTGTCCCAGTGGCCGGTCTTCTCCCACAGGGTCTTGTCCAGGATCTGCGGACCCTTGACCTCCTGGTAGCCGTTGTCGCGGTACACGCGGCGCATGTACTGCTCGACCTCTTGCCACAAAGCCCAACCCTTCGGATGCCAGAACACGGTGCCTGGCGAATGCTCGTCGATGTGGAACAGATCCAGTTCACGACCCAGCTTGCGGTGGTCGCGCTTTTCGGCCTCCTCCAGCATGTGCAGGTACTGCTGCAGGTCGTCCTTGGTAGCCCAGGCCGTGCCGTACACGCGCTGCAGCATCTCGTTGCGATGGTCACCGCGCCAGTAGGCGCCAGCCACCTTCATCAGCTTGAAGAACTTGAGCTTGCCGGTGCTCGGCACGTGCGGGCCGCGGCACAGATCCTCGAAACCGCCTTCGCGGTACAGGCTCACATCCTCGTTCGAGGGGATGCTGGCGATGATCTCGGCCTTGTAGTTCTCGCCCATGCCCTTGAAGTAGGCCACGGCCTCGTCGCGCGGCAGCACGCGGCGCACCACGGGCTCGTCCTTGGCAGCCAGCTCGGCCATGCGTTTTTCGATGGCGACCAGGTCCTCGGGCGTGAAAGGACGCTTGTACGAGAAGTCGTAGTAGAAGCCATTCTCGATGACGGGGCCGATGGTGACCTGGGCGTCAGGAAACAGATCCTTGACGGCGTAGGCCAGCAAGTGGGCCGTCGAATGACGGATCACGTCCAGGCCATCTGCATCCTTGGCCGTCACGATGGACAGGGGCATGTCCTTGTCGATCACAAAGCTGGTGTCCACCACCTTGGCGTCGTCGCCCGTGCCAACCTTGCCAGCCAGTGCAGCCTTGGCAAGGCCCGTGCCTATCGATGCAGCCACTTCGGCCACGGTGACCGGACCGGGATACTCGCGTTGCGAACCATCGGGAAGCGTAATGTGGATCATGGGATTCCTAAAAATATTTCTCAGGGGGTGCGCCATCCCCCAAAAGCAAAAAAGCGCGGAGCCTGGTCCGCGCTTTGTTGGGGTCGAGTGAATCTCGTGCAGGCGCGAACCGCCAGCCGCTAGCGGCCGGTGTACATCTCCGATGTAGTTCGCGGTGTCATAACCATGATGCCTTTCTCGCCCTTGTCAGTTGAAAACTCCTTGCATTTTAACCCCAGCAAAGAAAAAGCGCCCGAAGCACAAGGCCCCGGACGCTTTTTCACCCCTATCTACCTGAAGTTGCACTCACCGAAGCCGCGCTTCAGTGGAATTGCTCCTCTTCCGTGGAGCCGGTCAGTGCCTTGACGCTGGACGAGCCACCCTGGATCACCGTGGTCACGTCGTCGAAGTAGCCTGCGCCCACTTCCTGCTGGTGAGACACGAAGGTGTAGCCTTGTTCGCGGGCTGCGAATTCGGGCTCCTGCACCATGTTCACGTAGTGCTTCATGCCTTCGCCGTTGGCGTAGGCGTGGGCAAACTTGAAGGTGTTGAACCAGTTGATGTGAATGCCGGCCAGCGTGATGAATTGGAACTTGTAGCCCAACGCAGACAGCTCTTCCTGGAAGGAGGCAATCTGGCTGTCGTTGAGGTTCTTCTTCCAGTTGAACGACGGCGAGCAGTTGTAGCTCAGCAGCTTGCCTGGGCAGGCACCATGCACGGCCTGGGCGAACTCGCGGGCAAAGCCGATGTCAGGCACGCCGGTTTCGCACCACACCAGGTCTGCATAGGGTGCGTAGGCCACGCCGCGGCTGATGGATTGCTCCATGCCGTTCCTGACCCGGTAGAAGCCTTCCTGCGTGCGCTCGCCGGTCAGGAACGGCTTGTCGTTGGCGTCATGGTCCGAGGTGATCAGGTTGGCGGCTTCAGCATCGGTACGGGCCAGCACGATGGTGGGCACGCCCATCACGTCGGCGGCAAAGCGCGCGGAGATCAGCTTCTCGACGGCTTCCTGGGTAGGCACCAGCACCTTGCCACCCATGTGGCCGCACTTCTTCACGGCGGCCAACTGGTCCTCGAAGTGCACGCCTGCCGCGCCAGCGGCAATCATGTTCTTCATCAGCTCGAACGCGTTGAGCACGCCGCCGAAGCCGGCTTCGGCATCCGCCACGATGGGCAGGAAGTAGTCGATGAATTCCTTGTCGCCGGGGTTGATGCCACGGCTCCACTGGATTTCGTCGGCGCGCTTGAAGGTGTTGTTGATGCGGCGCACCATGGTGGGCACCGAGTCATAGGCGTACAGCGACTGGTCGGGGTACATGGTTTCGCTGGTGTTGCCGTCGGCAGCCACCTGCCAGCCCGACAGGTACACCGCTTCCAGGCCGGCCTTGGCCTGCTGCATGGCCTGGCCCGCAGAGATGGCGCCAAAGGCATTCACGTAGCCTTTCTTGGCACCGCCGTTGATCCTGTCCCAGAGCAGTTCCGCGCCGCGCTGGGCCAGAGTGTATTCAGGCTGCAGGCTGCCGCGAAGACGCACCACGTCAGCGGCGCTGTAGCCACGCTTGACACCCTTCCAACGGGGGTTCTGCGCCCAGTCTTTCTCAAGGGCGGAAATCTGTTGTTCGCGGCTCAGTTGCTGGGTCAGGGATTGGGGCATGTTGCTCTCCTGGGAGGTTGTTGAAACAAGCGGCTTTCTTGCGTCGGCCTTGGGATCAAATTTAAGTCTTATAGAAGACCCGATCAACATCTTGTGTCTTATACAAGACTAAATTTTTCTTCATAAAAATCAACAGCTTATTTTCATATTTTTCAATATGAAATTGCATTTCTCGTATTGAGAAAAAATGGCGCAACGCAGCAATCCAATTTTTCACAATGCAAAAAGAAGATTCCATGCAGTGAAAAATTGCCACAGCATGGCAAGCATTCGCGACACAGGTATGTCACGGGTGCCTGCCGTGCTCGCAGGTACCATCGCGCGTTCAGGCAGCGCCACCGCCGCCCCAAACTCCACAAGCCGTGAACACCTCCCATCGCAGATCTGCCTATGCCTGCCTGGCGCTGAGCATGTCCCTGGTCGGCAGCTATGTCGCCCTATCCAAGCCCTTGGCCGCCATTTTTCCGGTGCTGTTGCTGGCCTGGCTGCGCTTTGGCATAGGAGCCATCGCCATGCTGCGATGGCTGCGCAAGCCGGCTGACGAGGCTCCCTTGCCGCGCCGCACACAAGGACTGCTGTTCCTGGAGTCGCTGTTCGGCAACTTCCTCTTCACCATCTGCATGGTTACCGGCGTCAGCCTGACCAGCGCCGTCACGGCAGGCGTGACCATGGCCGCCATTCCGGCCGCCGTGGCCTTGATGAGCTGGCTGTTCCTGCGCGAGCGCGTGGCCGCGCGCACCTGGCTGGCCATTGCACTGGCTGTGACCGGCATAGGCTTGTATGCACTGTCGCGCCCCGACGCGGGCACCGCGGCAGCCTCTTCGACCTCGTCGCAGGCATGGCTGGGGCAGATGCTGCTCGTCGGCGCCGTGCTTTGCGAGGCGTTTTACGCCGTGATCGGCAAGCGCCTGACCACATCCCTGGGGCCCAAACGCATCACATCCATCGTCAACCTCTGGGGATTTGCGCTGTCAACTCCCTTCGGGCTGTATCTGGCCTGGCACTTCGACTTCGGCAGCGTGCAATGGAGCATCTGGGGACTGCTGCTGTTCTACGCCCTGGCTGCCTGCGTGTGGACCGTATGGCTGTGGATGACGGGCCTGCGCAGCGTGCCAGCCTCGCAGGCGGGCACTTTCACGGTTTTGCTGCCGATCAGCGCCGCCTTGGTCGGCATGTGCGTGCTGGGCGAACGGGTCACATCCATGCAGGCACTGGCCTTCGCGATCGCCCTGCTGGGCATTTTTGTGGCTACCTGGCCCGCCCGAAAACTCTCTTCGGAACCTTCTTCCACAAGCGAGGCCCGCCTCCTCTGAGAGCGCTGACTCCGACGGCCCTCCAGCCATGGCGGCCCCCGAAAGGGAGCAGGAATGCAAAAACTCTTCAAAAAACAGCGCCACAGCAACAAATCGAGGCAAAAATTTGACGGGTGAGCTTGGAAGACCGTTTTTTTCCCATTAGCATCAGCCTGCCAGTGGATAGCGACGGTTTTTCGCTGGTAAAGAATCCACTCCATACTAGGAACAAGCAACATGGCAACTGCAAAGAAGGCAACGGCTGCTCCGGCAGCTCCCGCAAAGAAGCGCACTCCCAACGCCGCCTTCATGAAACCCCTCACCCCCAGCCCCGCTCTGGCTGCCGTGGTGGGTTCCACCCCCCTGCCCCGCACCGAGATCATCAGCAAGCTGTGGGTCTACATCAAGGCCAACAAGCTGCAAGACGCTGCCAACAAGCGCATGATCAACGCTGATGCCAAGCTCAAGGAAGTGTTCGGCAAGCCCCAAGTCTCGATGTTCGAGATGGCTGGCCTGATCGGCAAGCACGTCAAGTAATCCCCGGGCCTGCCCCACGGATGAAAGCCGGCCCATGGGCCGGCTTTTCTTTTTTCCGGATGTCTGCCACCGGCAATGCGCCATCGCCCCCCTCCAATGCCATGAGCCAAGTGCCCGCACTGCAAGCCGTTCCCGACGGCATCATCAATCTGGCCGACCACGAGATCCAGGCGCGGCAGCGGTTGGACGACAACGCCTGGGCCTACTTCTCGGGCGGCGCGGCCGATGAGCACAGCCTTGCCGCCAACCGCAGCGCCTGGGATGCGCTCACGTTGTGGCCACGCGTACTCAGGCCTCTTGCAGGGGGAAACACACGGCTGCAACTGCTGGGGCGAGAGCTGGCCTGCCCCCTGCTGGTCGCCCCCATGGCCTTCCAGCAAATGGCGCATGCCGACGCAGAGCTTGCAACAGCCTATGCGGCTGCGGCGCTGGGCGCGGGCATGGTGCTCAGCACCCAGGCCAGCCTGCCGCTGGAGACTGTGGCGAAGGCCGCACAGCTCACGCCGACCCGCGGGCCGCTATGGTTCCAGCTGTACCTGCAGCACGACCGGGGCTTTACCAGGCAATTGATCGAACGGGCCGAGGCGGCAGGCTACGAAGCACTGGTGCTGACGGTGGACGCCCCCGCCAGCGGCGTAAGGGACCGTGAACGCCGCGCGCGCTTTAGCCTTCCCGCCGGCATTTCTGCCGTCAATCTGCAGGGCCTGGCTCCATCTCCGGCCGTCCGGCTCGCACCGGACCAGAGCGCACTGTTCGACGGCCTGCTGCAGCATGCGCCCACCTGGGATGACGTTGCCTGGCTGCAGCAGCAGACACGCCTGCCAGTGCTGCTCAAGGGGGTGCTGCATCCGGCTGACGCGCTGCAGGCGGCGAGATCGGGCGTGGCAGGCATCATTGTTTCCAACCACGGGGGACGCACGCTGGATACCGTTCCCGCAACGGCCACCGCACTGGCGCGCGTCACCAAGGCCTTGCGCAACTCGGGCCATGCGCTCCCTGTGCTCGCCGACGGCGGCATACGGCGAGGCACCGATGTGCTCAAGGCCATCGCTCTCGGTGCAACGGCTGTGCTGATAGGCCGCCCGATAATCTGGGGTCTGGCCAATGCAGGTGCCGCTGGCGTGGCCCACGTACTGAGGCTGCTGCGCGACGAACTGGAGGTCGCCATGGCCCTGACAGGCTGTGCAACCCTCGCGCAGGCCACTGTGGAGCTACTGGATACCGAGTAAAGCGCAAGGCCATACAGCCCTACAGACAACCAAGAATTGCAAATGCGATGAATTCTCATTTATAATTTTTCATCTCATCAATAGCCAGCCATTACTGCCTGTAGCCATGATCGTCTGTGTATGTCGCCGGGTTTCCGACCGTGAGATCGCACGCCACGCTCACGCTGGCATGAGCTTTGACGAAATCCAATTCGAATTGGGTATCGCCATGCAGTGCGGCCGGTGCGAGAGTTGTGCCCGGGATGTGGTGGCGCAATGCTGCGCAACCCAGCCCGTGGCGGCCATACACAACGAGATCACGGCCCAGACCGTCCAGCTTGCCAACAATATCCTGGAGAGCAAAGCATGGTCCTCCTCTCAGCACTTGTCGGCAGCCTGATCCTCGTCGTTACATGCACCTGGTGGATCCTGCGCAGCTGATACTCCGTCTTCCGAGCGACAGCACCCGGCACCTATCCGCTGTCAGCTCCTTCTGTCTCTATGTCCCAGTCTGATCGTTTTGGCCCCCCCGGGGGCCTTGGCCGTAACGTGGCCATCGCGGGTTCGGTCGTGGTCTTGCATGCAGCAACCCTCTGGGCGATGCAGCATGGCCTGCTCCAGCGCGCCCCCGAAGAGGTCATCGTGCCAGCCCAGGTGATCGCGGAATTCATTTCGCCACCCGCGCCCGAGCCCGAGGCCCCCAAGCCACCTCCGCCGCCACCGCCCCCCCCCAAGCCACAGCCGGTCGTGAAGAAGGCGCCGCCTCTGCCCAAGGCCATTGCCGATCCCAAGCCGGCACCTGCGGCGCCGCGAGGCACGCTGGAAGACGAGCCCAAGCCCGTGGTGGAGGCGCCGCCGGCCCCCCCGGCACCGCCCGCCCCACCTGCCCCGCCCGCGCCTCCTGCCCCTCCGGCACCGCCCAAGATCGAGCTGCCATCCAACAATGCCGCCTACCTGAACAACCCGGCGCCCAACTACCCTGCCATCAGCCGGCGCATGGGCGAGCAGGGAACCGTGATGCTGCGCATCTTCGTGGATGCGCAAGGCCTGCCTCAGAAGATCGAGGTCAGCAAATCCAGCGGCTACGACCGTCTGGACCAGCAGGCCGTGGACGGCGTCAAGAACTGGAAGTTCGTCCCCGGCAAGAGCAACGGCACGCCAACCCCCATGTGGGTTACGGTCCCGGTCAAATTCACCCTCAATTGATTCTCAGGAGTATCCATGGATTCCCAATTCGGCATTGCCCACGTCTGGACGCAGGGAGACTTCGTCACCCGTGCCGTCGCCGTCATCCTGCTGGCCATGTCGGTGGCCTCTTGGCTGGTGATGATCATCAAGGCCCTGGACATCGTGAAGTTCAAGAAGTACGCCCGCAACGCCCAGGACTTCTGGCACAGCCCCGACCTGGCCAGCGGCCTGGAAAAGCTCGGCAATGACCGGTCCAACCCCTTCCGCTACCTGGTGCTCGAAGGCCGCGAAGCCACTGCCCACCACCGCAAGACCAGCGCCCACCTGCACGACACGCTTGACATCAGCGACTGGGTGACCCGCTGCATGCGCAACGGCATCAGCGAGTTCACGGCCCGCCTGCAATCGGGCCTGGCCATTCTGGCCTCCGTGGGCTCTACAGCTCCCTTCATCGGCCTGTTCGGCACCGTCTGGGGCATCTACCACGCACTGGTCGCCATCGGCCTGTCGGGCCAGTCCTCCATCGACAAGGTGGCAGGCCCCATCGGCGAGGCGCTGATCATGACGGCCCTGGGTCTGGCCGTGGCCATTCCGGCCGTGCTCGGCTACAACGCCGTGGTGCGCGGCAACAAGTCCATCCTCAACGCACTCAACAGCTTTGCCCACGACATGCACGCCTACTTCGTGACCGGCGCCCGTGTGTCCATCGACGGCAAGGAAGCCGGCAATGTGCTGCCGCTGAAGAAAGGCGCGTAAGCCATGGCATTCGGAACAATGGATGATGACGGCGAAGAGGTGATGAACGAGATCAACATGACGCCGCTGGTCGACGTCATGCTGGTGCTTCTGATCATCTTCATCATCACCGTGCCGGTGATGAAGCATTCGGTGAACGTGGACCTGCCCCGCGCCACCAACCAGCCCGAAGACGTCAAGCCCGCCACCGTGCGCCTGGCCGTGTCCGCTGATGGCCAGTACCACTGGAATGGCGTGGCCGTGAGCGATACGCAGTTCGAGGAAAACCTCAAGGCCGAGGCAGCCAAGGAGCCGCAACCCGACCTGCACATCCAGGGCGACAAGGAAGTGCGCTACGAGCGTGTTGCCCAGGCCATGGCCGCCGCCCAGCGTGCTGGCGTGCGCAAGATCGGCTTTGTGACGGACCCCGTCAAGTAGGCCGCGAGAGCGGCATTCGTTGCCTGGCGCTCAGCGACAACGGCCCTTCGGGGCCGTTTTCCA
Organism: Delftia sp.; assembly: GCF_059499305.1. NCBI lineage: Bacteria > Pseudomonadati > Pseudomonadota > Betaproteobacteria > Burkholderiales > Comamonadaceae > Delftia > Delftia sp. The sequence continues at coordinate 100,752 of NZ_JCABYI010000002.1, read as the reverse complement.
TTGCGGCCCGCTCTTGGAACAAGCTCGCGAGGTGATCAGGCGTTCGGTCGTTCGGGGGGCAGAAACCACAATGAGAGTAAGTCTCACTTGATTTTCAATTGAGAATTGTTATCATTCACAAAACTTTCCAATTTTTGAGGAATTCCCTGCATGTCTGCCACTTCCGCCGCCACCTCGCATCTGTCCGGCAACTCCACAGCCCAGGCCTTTGCAGCGCTGCAGGCCGCAGCATCCGCAGCCCTCAGCGGGGCCGCCAGCGGACTCGACAGCACCTTGCTGCTCAATGGGCAAAAGGCTGTGACCATCGTGCACAACGGCACACCCTATCGTCTGCAGGCCACCAAGCTGGGCAAGCTCATCCTGACCAAATAACCAAGATTGCAGCCGTCGGCGGGTCATGTTCGGGTCCGCTGACCGCTTCTTTGTTTCATCGTGGGGCGACCTTGGGGCTTCCAGTCCCAAAGGTCGATTAGCCAGCCAACAGAATCTTCGGATTTTGCGTAGCCAAGCATTTTTTCCCTGCGCTGCAATGTGGATCGCTTCAAAGAAAAAGCCCCTGTACCTCAGTACAGGGGCTTTTTCTTTGCCTCATGAATCGGCCCGAAAGGCAGATTCATGCAGGGTGCATCAGGGGCTTTTACAGACCCAGAGCCGCAATGCCGGCGCTGGCCACCTGGGCATCCTCATTGGCCTTGACGCCGCTGACGCCCACGGCACCCAGGCACTGGCCGTCCTTCATGATGGCCACGCCGCCTTCGAGCAGGCCGTCCACCGTGGGGGCGCTCAGGAAGGCCGTACGGCCGTTGTTGATCATGTCTTCATAGCCCTTGGTGTCGCGGCGGCCCAGGGCAGCCGAACGGGCCTTGGACGGAGCGATATGGGCCGAGACTGCGGCGGCGCCATCGAGGCGCTGCAGCCACAGCAGGTGACCGCCGTCATCGACGATGGCAATGGTCACGGCCCACTTGTTCTTCAGCGCCTCGGCCTCTGCGGCGGCGGCAATGGCCTTCACGTCGGCCAGTTCGAGTTCATGCTTGGTCTTCATAAGATTGCAGTTATCCATTCCATCACAAATGTCCTATAAGCATAGCAATCGTATGAGGACTGACAATGCATGCGCAGAACAAAACATTCGAAACCAAACCATGGCAGAGGCTCGGGGTATTGCAAGCGGCGCGCGAGCCGCCACCTAGAATGGGCAAGTCGCAACAACACTCCTTCGGAGGACTGGCCACATGAATGATCAAGTCACCACACTGGGCTCTGCGGGCTACGGTGTCTCGCAGCAAGAGCGCAATCGCGTATTGCGCAACACCTACTGGCTGCTGGCCCTGAGTCTTCTCCCCACCGTGCTGGGCGCTTGGCTGGGCGTGGCCACGGGCATCACGCGCTCGCTGAGCGGCGGTCTGGGGCTCATCGTCTTCCTGGGCGGCGCCTTCGGCTTCATGTTCGCCATCGAGAAGACAAAGCACTCGGCAGCCGGCATTCCCGTGCTTCTGGGCTTTACCTTCTTCATGGGCCTGATGCTGTCGCGCATGATCGGCATGATCCTGGGCTTCAAGAACGGCTCCGAGCTGATCATGACCGCCTTTGCAGGCACGGCCGGCGTGTTCCTGGTCATGGCCTCGCTGGCCACGGTGATCAAGCGCGACCTGTCGGGCATGGGCAAGTTCCTGTTCGTGGGCGTGCTGGTGCTGTTCGTGGGCTCCATCATCAACGTCTTCATCGGCTCCACGGCCGGCATGATGGCGATCTCGGTGGCGGCCATCGGCATCTTCAGCGCCTACATGCTCTATGACCTCAAGCAGATCATGGACGGCGGCGAGACCAACTACATCAGCGCCACGCTGGCCCTGTACCTGGACCTGTTCAACGTGTTCCAGAGCCTGCTGGCCCTGCTGGGCATCATGGGCGGCGAACGCGACTGATGCCGCACGCGCCAAGGCTGCGCCTTGCGTGCTGCAACACCAAAGGCCTCCTTCGGGAGGCCTTTTGCATGTCCGGGATCATCATTCGTGCAAGGCGGGCTCAACTTTTTCCGGGTCGTGCCGATAATCTCGTCAAGATGACCATGCCTAATCTTCCCCGCACCTTCGCCATCCTGCTGCTGCCCACGCTGCTTGCCGGCTGCAAGCTGGATGATATTCCGGGCCTGGGGCCGGACCCCCGCGCCGTCGCCAAGGAGGCCGAGGCCAAGGCCATTGGCGGGGCCTGCCGCCATGCCCTGCGCGGGCTGGAGGACTGCTACACGCTCAACCCCAAATCGCCCAAGGCCCTGGTGTTCGCAGGCTGGAAGGATATGGACGAATACATGCGCGCCAACAAGATCGAGGGCACGCCTTCGGTCCTGGGCCAGAGTGACCGCCGCCGCAGCGACAAGGAAGATGTGCCTGCCGAGCCTTCGGCAGGACGCAATCGCAGCTGATCCGGCAGGCATCCGGATCCGGCCGCAAAAAAGCCGTGGCGCCCTCAGGCGGCCACGGCTTTTTCATGCAGGGCCTGAGGGGCCGCCGTCAGTCCACGCGACGCTCGAACACCGCCATGCTCTCCACATGGGCCGTGTGCGGGAACATGTTGACCACGCCGGCCGAAACACAGCGATAGCCGGCCAGGTGCACCAGCAGACCGGCATCGCGCGCCAGCGTGGCGGGATTGCAGCTGACATAGACGATGCGCTCTGGAAAGCGCCAGTCCTCATGCCCTGCCGGCAGGGGCTCGGCGCCTTCGGCGCCGATGCGCGCCTGGTGGATGTCGGCCAGGGCCTTGGACAGCGCAAACGCTCCTTCGCGCGGCGGATCGACCAGCCACTTGCCGGCGACGCCGTCGGCGAACAGCATCTCGGGCGTCATCTCGAACAGGTTGCGCGCCACAAAGCGCGTGGGCGCGAGCTTGTCGCCCTCCGCCCGCTGCGCGTTGTTGGCCGCGTAGTTTTCATGGGAGCGCTTGACCAGGGTGTCGCTGCCCTCGATGCCCAGCACCTCGCGCGCCTGCGTGGCCAGGGGCAGGGTGAAGTTGCCCAGACCGCAGAACCAGTCGATCACGCGCTCATCCTTCTTGACATCCAGCAAGCGCAGCGCGCGCGTGACCAGCACGCGGTTGATGTGCGGATTGACCTGGGTGAAGTCCGTGGGCTTGAACGGCATGGTGATGCCGAAATCAGGCAGGCCGTAATCGAGCTGGGCGCCTCCCTGCTCCATAAGGTGCACGGTGTCCGGGCCCTTGGGTTGAAGCCACCACTGCACGTTGTGCTCGGCCGCGAAAGCGCGGAGCCGGGCCTGATCGTCCTCGGACAGCGGCTCCAGGTGGCGCAGCACCAGGGCCGTGACGGAGTCGCCGCAGGCGACCTCGATCTGCGGGCAGGTTTCGCGCGCATCCATGGAGGCGATCAGCGCGCGCATGGGCAGCAGCATGGCATCCACATGGGGTGGCAGGACCTTGCAGGTCTCCATGTCGGCGATGTAGCGGCTCTTGCGCTCGTGAAAGCCCACCAGCACCTTGCCCTTCTTGGCCACGTAGCGCACCGACAGGCGCGAGCGGAAGCGGTAGCCCCAGGACGGACCTTCGATGGGGCGCAGCAGCGTCTCGGGCCTGACCTTGGCCAGATGCCAGAGGTTGTCCTCCAGCACGCGCTGCTTGATGGCCACCTGGGCAGCGACGTGCAGATGCTGCATCTTGCAGCCGCCGCAGGCGCCGGCATGCAAGCCGAAGTTGGGGCAGCCGGGGCGCACGCGCTGGGAGGATTCGCGGTGGATGGCCGTCAGGCTGGCGGCTTCCCAGTTGTTTTTCTTGCGATGGGTATTGGCGCTGACCAGCTCGGTCGGCAGTGCGCCGTCGATGAATACCACCTTGCCATCGCTCTTGCGGGCCACGCCCTGGGCGTCCATATCCATGGACAGCACCTGCAGCCAGCCTTCGGGCAGTGCAGGGGCGTCGGCGTCGGCTTCGGGCAGGTTGTCGGGGATCTTGTTGTCGCGGGGTTCACTCATGGGGCCAGATTGTCTCAGGCTCTCCGATTGCCCTGGTGGCGGCCCCCCAAAAAAGCCCCCAACTCGCTTTTGCCTCTCAGGACCGCGGAGTGCTGCTGCGGCCCAGGTCCCGCTGCCGCTCCTGGCGCGCCCGGGCCAGTTGCTCGCGTTCGGCCAGCAGGTTGATTTCGGTGATGCAGTTGAACTCGTCCAGCGTGAACACCATGGTGGCGCCGCGCTCGATCTTGTCCACGGTCTGGTGCAGCGGCAAGGTCAGGTCCACCGGCGGGCGGTTGGAGCGGTAGATCAGCTCCTGCTCGGGCGTGTAGACGGAATAGCAGGCGGCAGACGCAGCCTGCGCCAGCGCGCAGGCGGCCAGCACGGTGATGGCACGCAGGTTTTGCACAGCAGTCATGGTGTTCCCCTCAAAACGGCGGCCCGCCTGTGTATGTACTGGGTGGCAGGCCAGGCTGCCCAGCATTATGGAGCAGCACATGCCGCGCCCCGCCAGGTGCCGCCTCCGCGCTGCAGCCGGTTTTGATTTTTCAGTTTTCTCAAATTTCTCTCTTGACAGAAATTTCAGGCATGCAGACACTGAGGCCATGCAACTGAGTCCCATCGCACACCGTTTCATCCACCATTGGGGCGACATGGGCAGCTCCTGGGGAGTGAACCGCACGGTCGCCCAGATCCACGCCCTGCTGTTTTTCCATGGCCGCCCGCTCAATGCGGAAGAGATTGCCGGCACGCTGGGCGCCGCTCGCTCCAATGTGAGCAACAGCCTCAAGGAACTGCAGGACTGGGAGCTGATCCGCACCAGCCGCAGGCCCGGCGACCGCCGCGACTACTTCGAGACCTCGTCCGATGTCTGGGAGCTGCTGCGCACCATCGTGCGAGAGCGCAAGCAGCGCGAATTCGACCCGACCTCCGAGATGCTGCGCGAACTGATCGCCGAGCCCGGTTTCGATGCCGAATCCCCCGACACCCAGGACCGCGTGCACGAGACGCTGCGCCTCATGGAGTCGCTGGGCATCTGGACCGACGAGATGCTGCGGCTGTCGCCCTCCACGCTGGACAAGCTGCTGCGCCTGGGCGCCAGCGTGCAGCGCTTCGTGCGCTCAGAGGCCGCTGACACCCGTGTCAAGCGCGGACGCTGAGCCTGAAATTTCCGTCACAAGAGAAACTGGAGGTCACCATGCGCATTCTGGTCTGCGGCGGCAACGGCTTCATCGGCCGCCATATCGTCAACCTGCTGGCACTGGCCGGCCACGACCCCGTGGCGCGCAGCCGCCATTCACTGCCTGCGCTCGACTACGCCAAGGCCACCACGCCCGACGCCTGGCTGCCGCACCTGGCGGGCGTGGATGCCGTGGTCAATGCCGTGGGCGTGCTGCGCGACAGCGCCTCCCGGCCCATCGATGCCATGCATGCCAAGGCCCCCATCGCCCTGTTCGATGCCTGCGCGGCAGCCGGCGTGCGGCGCGTGGTGCAGATCTCTGCCCTGGGCATAGAAGGCAGTGCCACGCGCTACGCCACCACCAAGCGCGCCGCTGACGAGCATCTGCTGGCACTCACGGCAGCCGGACATCTGCAAGGCTGCGTGGTCCGCCCCAGCGTGGTGTTCGGCGCTGGCGGCGCCAGCAGCGAGATGTTCCTGTCCATGGCGCGCCTGCCGGCGCTGCTGCTGCCGCGCCCCGTGCTGCAGGCCCGCGTGCAGCCCGTGGCCGTGCGCGACCTGGCCGAGGCCGTGGCCGGCCTGGTGACGCGCCCCGAGCCCGTGGGCATGATCGAGATCGGTGGCCCCCTGCCCTTGCCGCTGGCCGCACTGATTGCCAGCCTGCGCGCGCAAATGGGCCGCGCCCCCGCCCGCGTGGGCACGCTGCCCGGCTGGCTCACCCGCGCCAGCGCACGCGCTGGCGACTGGGTCAGCGCCTCGCCCTGGTGCAGCGAGACACTGGCCATGCTGGCCAGCGACAACGTCACTGATCCGGCGGGATTGCAAACCCTGCTGGGCCGGCCCGGCATTGCACCAGCCCAGCTGCTGGCCACGCTGCGCCATGGGTGAGCACCGCCTGCGCCAGGTTCCCCCTTCACAGCGCACCATGCACTTGAGCCTGATCGCCGTCTGGCTGGGCACGGCCCTGGTCAGTGCCATCGAGCACCGGGGCCTGAGCGTGCAGGTGCTGGCCGACGCCGGCATCCACGATGCGCGCTGGCAGACGTTCCTGATCTGGAGCGGCCTGCTCGCCGACCTGGCCGTGGGCCTGGCGCTGTGGCTGCGGCCGGGCCGGGAGAGCTATCTGGCGGCCTTGCTGCTGATGGCTGCCATGACCGTGCTGGCCACGGCGCTGCAGCCCACGCTGTGGCTGCACCCGCTGGGGCCGCTGCTCAAGAACCTGCCGATCGCAGCCATGCTGCTGCACCTGATGCAGGCACCTGTCACGTCCAAGGAGTCCGCATGAATCTCTACCTGTTGCTCAAGACGCTGCATATCGCGTCCAGCGTGCTGCTGGTCGGCACCGGCCTGGGCTCGGCCTTCTACATGTTCTTCGCCAACCGCAGCGGCAGCGTCGCTGCCCAGGCCGTGGTCAGCCGCCTGGTGGTGCGTGCGGACTGGTGGTTTACCACGCCCTGCGTGGTCATACAGCCTGTGAGCGGCATTGCCCTGGCCCATATGGCGGGCTGGCCGTTGACCACGCCGTGGCTGGCACTGTCGCTGGGCCTGTACCTGCTGGCCGGCGTCTGCTGGCTGCCCGTGGTCTGGCTGCAGGTGCGCATGGCCGCCATGGCGCGCGGCGCGCACGCAGCGCAGGCCGCCCTGCCCGCGCTGTATGCCGTCTACGCCCGGCGCTGGGAGGCGCTGGGCTACCCGGCCTTCATCGCCATGGCCGTGACCTACTACCTCATGGTCAACAAGCCGATGCTCTGGGGCGGTTGAGCATCGGCAGTGCCTTCAGTGCCTGGCCTCAGAGCTTGGCAATGGACACTTCGGTGGATTTGACCAGGGCCACCACGTCGGAGCCCACGACCAGGCCCAGCTCGTCCACCGAGCGCGTGGTGATCACCGAAGTGACCACGCCCCAGGGCGTCTGCACATCGACTTCGGAGACGACATCGCCACGGATGATTTCGCGCACCTGGCCCTTGAACTGGTTGCGCACGTTGATGGCTTGAATGGACATGTTTTTCTCCTGGGGATCAAAAGGAATCAAAGGAAGGTTGGGGAAAACGAAAAGTCAGACCGCCCAGCGCAGGCCATGGGCCGGCACGCCGGGCCAGGCCGTGGTGTCGGTCAGGGGGTTGGAGTCGGGCTCGGCGGCGGGCTTTTGCAGCACGCGGTCGAGAATGCGTTGCTCGATGGCCGCCAGCGCCACGCTGCCGTGCACGCGCGGCCGTGGCAGGGCAATGCGTTCGTCCAGCGCGATACGGCCGTCCTCGATCAGCACCACGCGGTCGGCCAGGGCCACGGCCTCCTGCACGTCATGCGTGACCAGCAGGGCCGTGAAGCCGTGGCTCTGCCACAGGCCTTCGATCAGGCGGTGCATCTCTATGCGGGTGAGCGCATCGAGCGCGCCCAGCGGCTCGTCCAGCAGCAGCAGTTGCGGGCGGTGCACCAGGGCGCGCGCCAGGGCCACGCGCTGGCGCTGGCCGCCAGACAGGCGCGCCGGCCATTCGCCCTCGCGGTCGGCCAGGCCGACCTGGGCCAGCACTTCGCGGCCACGTTCCTGGGCCGAGGCGGGCAGGCCCAGCGTCACATTGGCCAGCACGCGCCGCCAGGGCAGCAGGCGCGCATCCTGGAACATGATGCGCGTGCCGCCCTGCGCGCCCTGCACGGCGCGGGCGGGCTCGCCGTCCAGCAGCAGGGTGCCGGCCGTGGCCTGTTCCAGGCCTGCGACCAGGCGCAGCAAGGTGCTCTTGCCGCAGCCGCTGCGGCCCACGATGGCGACGAATTCGCCAGGCTCCACCTGCAGTTGCACTTCGTGCAGCACCTCGCGCTGGCCGTAGCGCTTGGTCAACCCGCCGGCCTGCAGGCGCACGCCAGGGCGCGGTGCGGATTGGGGGGATGCGGACTGCGGCGCATCGTCGTTCTGGGCCAGGCGGTCGCTGACGTCCAGGCCATCGGCGTCGAACGAGGCCTCCCAGGCCATCGCCGGCGCGGTGGTGTTCAGCTCCACGGCCTGTGCCAGCGTGGTCTTCATGCGGTTCCATCGGCTCATGTCGTGCTCCTTGTGTCACTTGGGCTGGTAGCCCGGATGCCAGCGCAGCCACCAGTGCTCCAGCGCACGCGCAAACCAGTCGGCCAGCTTGCCCAGCAGGGCGTATAGCAGGATGCCGACCAGCACCACGTCGGTCTGCAGGAACTCGCGGGCGTTCATGGTCAGGTAGCCGATGCCCGACTGCGCCGAGATGGTCTCGGCCACGATGAGGATCACCCACATCAGGCCCAGCGAAAAACGCAGGCCCACCAGGATGGAGGACAGCGCGCCCGGCAGGATGACCTCGCGGTACAGCTGCCAGCGCGTGAGGCCGTAGCTGCGCCCCATCTCGATCAGCGCCGGATCCACATTGCGTATGCCATGGAAGGTATTCAGGTAGATGGGAAAGAACACCGACACGCTGATCAGGAACAGCTTGGCGCTCTCGTCGATGCCGAACCACAGGATGACCAGCGGAATCAGCGCCAGCGCGGGAATGTTGCGCACCATCTGGATGGTGGAGTCCAGCAGCGTCTCCGCCCAGCGCAGCGAGCCCGTGAGCAGGCCCAGCACCAGACCCAGGCCGCCGCCGATGGCCAGGCCACCCAGCGCGCGGCCCGCGCTCACCTGCACATGCTTGAGCAGCTCTCCCGACTCGGCCAGCGTCTGCGCGGCGCGCAGCACATCCAGCGGAGCGGGCAGCACCCGCGTGGACAGCCAGCCGAAGGCCGAGGCGGCCTGCCAGACGGCGATCAGCGCCAGCGGCACCAGCCAGGGCACCAGGCGGCGGCCCACGCCGGCCGCAAAGCGCAGCAGCGTCGACCAGGAATCGCCGGCCGGGGGGGCCGAGGAGGCCGGCAGCGCAGTAACGGTACGTGCATCGGACATGCGTGACTCCCTCAGCTTTGCGACGCGCGCGGCGAGTACAGGTTGGCAACGGTCTCGCCCAGCGGCCCGCCCACGCCGCCAGCCAGCCTGTCGCGCACGGACAGCGGCAGCAGCGGGAAGACCAGCTCGGCAAAGCGGTAGGCCTCTTCCAGGTGCGGATAGCCGGACAGCACGAAGGTGTCTATGCCCAGGTCCGCGTACTCCTTGATGCGGTCGGCCACGGTCTGCGCATCGCCCACCAGGGCCGTGCCCGCGCCGCCGCGCACCAGGCCCACGCCGGCCCAGAGGTTGGGGCTGATCTCCAGCTCGGCCCGCGTGCGGCGGCTGCCGCCGGCATGCAGGGCGGCCATGCGGCGCTGGCCTTCCGAGTCCATGCGCGCGAAGGCGGCCTGGGCCTGAACCACGGTCTCGTCCTTGAGGCGGCTGATCAGGCGATCGGCATCGGCCCAGGCCTCGTCCTCGGTCTCGCGCACGATGACGTGCAGGCGGATGCCGAACTTCACGCTGCGGCCATGGCGCGCCGCCTTCTCGCGCACATCGGCAATCTTCTTGGCCACCTCGGCCGGGGGCTCGCCCCAGGTCAGGTAGGCATCGACCTGCTCGGCGGCCAGGTCGTGCGCGGCCTCGGACGAACCGCCGAAGTACACGGGCGGATACGGCTTTTGCAGCGGCGGGAACAACAGCTTGGCGCCCTTGACCGAGAGGTGTTGACCTTCGTAGTCGAGCGTGCCGCCCTCATGGCTGCGCTCAAGGATCTCGCGCCAGATGCGGATGAACTCGGCCGATTGCTCGTAGCGCTGCGCATGGTCGAGGAAGACGCCGTCGCCCTCCAGCTCGGCGCGGTCGCCGCCCGTGACCAGGTTGATCAGCAGCCGCCCGCCCGACAGGCGGTCGAACGAGGCCGCCATGCGCGCCGCCAGGCTGGGCTGGTGCAGGCCGGGCCGCACGGCGACCAGGAACTTCAGGCGCCTGGTGACCGGAATCAGGCTGGAGGCGACGACCCAGGGGTCCTCGCAGGAGCGGCCCGTGGGAATCAGCACGCCCTCGTAGCCCAGGCTGTCGGCCGCGATGGCGACCTGCTTGACATAGTCGTGGCTGAGCGGGCGGGCGCCCTCGGCCGTGCCGAGGTAGCGGCTGTCGCCGTGGGTGGGAATGAACCAGAAAACCTGCATGCGCTGCTCCAGTCAGGGGACGGAATCGAGGAAGGGAATCAAAGGGCGGAAGAAGGCCGTGCCGCCGCAGGCTCGGCCAGCCGCGCGTACTCGGCCGCCGAGGGCCGCCAGACGATGTCGGCCACCTGCACCTGGCGCGGAATCAGGCCCAGCCGAAAAAATGCATCGGCCACGCGCTGCTGCTCCACCACGGTCTGCGCAGCCAGCAGGCCCACGGGGGAGCTGGGCCGGCGCGCAATGAAGCGGCTGACCACCGCCGCATCCAGGCCGCTGAAACCTGCCACCAGGGCCACGGCCTCCTGCCGTGCGCTCTGGGCCAGGCGATCGGCGCGCGTGAGCTCGTCGAACAGCGCGCGCAGCACCTGCGGATGGCGCTCCACCAGGCCGCGCGCGGCCAGGTAGAACGAGGCGTTGCCCGACAGGCCTTCGCCATTGGCCAGCACGCGCGGGCGAATCGCCAGCTCGGTGGCCGCGTAGAACGGGTCCCAGATGGCCCAGGCGTCCACGCTCTTGCGCTCGAAGGCGGCGCGCGCATCGGCCGGGGCCAGGTAGACGGGCTGGATCTCGTTCCAGGCCAGGCCCGCCTTGTCCAGCGCACGCACCAGCAGGTAATGGGCGCTGGAGCCTTTTTGCAGCGCCACGCGCCGGCCCTTGAGGTCGGCCAGGGCGCGCAGCGGCGAGTCCGACGGCACGAGGATGGCCGAGCTTTCGGGCTTGGGCGGCTCGGCGCCCACGTACAGCAGGTCACGGCCCGCGGCCTGGGCAAAGACCGGGGGTGAATCGCCGGTCAGGCCGAAATCCAGGCTGCCGGCGGCCAGGGCCTCCAGCAGCTGGGGGCCGGCCGGAAACTCCAGCCAGCTGACCTTGGTGCCCGCAAAGCGCTTTTCCAGCACGCCTTGCTGCTTGAGGATGACCAGGTTGACGGCCGACTTCTGGTAGCCGATGCGCAACTGCTCGGGCCCGGCCACGGCGGCCGGCGTCTCGGCGCGTGCGTACTGGCCGGCCAGGCTCCAGCTGAAGGCGGTGGTGCCCAGCAGTTGCAGGGCCTGGCGGCGCACGCGGTCCAGGCGGGGCTTCTTGGAATTGGCATTCATGGTGCGGACTCCTTGCAGTGGGCTCAGGGACGCGACGCGATCAGGTCCACGGGCGCGGCATGCAGCAGGTTGAGCTTGCGGGGGATGAGCTTGAGTTCGAAGAAGGTGTCGGCGATCTGCTGCTGCTCGGCCAGGATCTCGCGCGTCACGGACGAGGTGCCGAAGCGGGCACGGCTCAGGTACAGCTCGGTGATGGACTTGTCCAGGCCCAGGATGCTGGACAGCTCGGCGGCAGCGGCCGTCTGGTTCTTCGAGGCCCAGCGGTCAATCCCATCGACCTCTTCGATGGCAATGCGCAGCACATCGGCATTGTGCGTGGCGAAATCGCGCGAGGTGAAGTAGTAGGCGCGGTTGTTGACCACGCCCGTGGCATCGGCCAGCAGGCGGGCGTCCAGCGTCTTTTGCGCGGCAGCCAGGAAGGGGTCCCAGATCAGCCAGGCATCGACGGAGCCACGCTCGAAGGCGGCGCGCGCATCGGCCGGCGCCAGGAAGACGGACTGCACATCGCCGTACTTCAAGCCATGCTTTTCCAGCAGCTTGACCAGGAAGTACTGCACGTTCGAGCCCTTGTTGTAGGCCACGCGCTTGCCCTTGAGGTCCTGCACGCTGCGGATGGGCGAGTCCTTGGGCACGATCACCGCCTCCAGCCCGGGGCGCGGCACGGTGGCGCCCGCATAGACCAAAGGTGCGCCTGCGGCCTGCGCAAAGATGGGCGGGGCCTCGCCCACATCGCCGAAGTCGATGGAGCCCACGTTCAGCGCCTCCAGCTGCACGGGGCCGGCGTTGAACTCGATCCAGCGCACCGACACGCCCAGCGGCGCCAGCCGCTTTTCCAGCGTGCCCCGGCTCTTCAGGATGGACAGCCAGCCCTTTTGGTGGCCCACGCGCAGCACGCGGTCACCCGCCTTGTCCTGGGCCAGGGCCGGACCGCCCACCGTGGCGACTGCTGCGGCAAGGCCCGCGCCCAGCAGCTGGCGTCGGCGCCAGTTGGCTGTGTGTCGGGGGAAAGAATCAAACGAGACCATGACGGACATCCTTGGAAGAGTGGTGCGTGGTGCGTGGCGCAGGCAAAGCGCTGCCCATGCATGCGCGCGGCATGCAGCCAGAAAACAAAAAGGGAAGGCGGAGCAAGGGGCAGCCGCCTGCAGGACCAGGCCTGCAGACGCGCCGCACGGAGTCGTCAGGTGCTACATCGCCGGCTGGCGAAGGCCACGGTCTCGAAGCGAGGAAAAGAGCTGGATGCCACCACGCCTGTCTGCGCCGTGCGGCGCGGGGCCTGCAAAGAGTGGCGGGAAGTCAGCAAGATGGACATGGCGGATCGTGGTAATTGGCAGAGATCTGGGAAAGCGGGTGAATTCAGTGGGTGGGCGCCGGCCGGGCCGGCGCACCGCACTCACTTCTTGGTGTAGATCTGGTCGAAGCTGCCGCCGTCGGCAAAGTGGTCCTTGTCGGCCTTGGCCCAGCCGCCAAAGGCCTGGTCGATGGTGACCAGCTCCAGCTTGGGGAACTTGTCCGCGAATTCGGCCTTGACCTTGGCATCGGTGGGACGGTAGTAGTTGCGGCCGGCGATGCGCTGGCCTTCCTCGGAGTACAGGTACTTCAGGTACTCCTCGGCCACGGCGCGTGTGCCCTTCTTGTCCACGACCTTGTCGACCACGGCCACCGAAGGCTCGGCCAGGATGGACAGCGAAGGCACGACGATCTGGAACTTGTCGGGACCGAACTCCTTGAGCGCCAGGAAGGCCTCGTTCTCCCAGGCCAGCAGCACATCGCCCACGCCGCGCTGCACGAAGGTGATGGTGGCGCCGCGCGCGCCCGTGTCCAGCACGGGCACGTTCTTGAACAGCTTGCCGATGAAGTCCTTGGCCTGTGCGTCGCCGCCGTACTTGCGCTTGGCGAATTCCCAGGCGGCCAGGTAGTTCCAGCGCGCACCGCCGCTGGTCTTGGGGTTGGGCGTGATCACCTGCACGCCAGGCTTGACCAGGTCGTCCCAGTCCTTGAGGTTCTTGGGATTGCCCTTCTTCACCAGGAAGACGATGGTGGAGCTGTAGGGCGCCGAGTTGTGAGGCAGGCGCTTTTGCCAGTCGGCCTTGAGCAGGTTGCCGTTCTTGACCAGGGCGTCGATGTCGCCGGCCAGCGCCAGCGTGGCCACGTCGGCGTCGATGCCGTCGATGATGGAACGCGCCTGCTTGCCCGAGCCGCCGTGCGACTGCTTGACGCTCACGTCCTGCCCGCTCTTGGCCTTCCAGTGCTTGGCGAAGGCCTGGTTGTATTCCACGTACAGCTCGCGCGTCGGATCGTAGGAGACATTGAGCAGTTGCACCGACTGGGCCAACGCCGGCAGAGCCGACAGGGTCAAGCCCGCGATCAGGCCGGCGGCAACAGGAAACTTGATAAAGTGGCGGCGAATTTTCATTGGAGTGTCGGTAGAGAGTGGAGACGACGGTCTGGTGCCGTGGAAAGCATTCTCAAAGCCAACTCTTAAAACTCAAACCAATAAGATTTCAGTTTGTTATTCCCAAAACATCTGAATCTCTGCAAGACAAGGACTCAATTCCCCATGGCACGTACCGTTCACTGCATCAAGCTTGGCGTTGACGCTGAAGGCCTGGATTTCCCGCCCTACCCCGGCGAGCTGGGCAAGCGCATTTTTGAAGGCGTGAGCAAGCAGGCCTGGGCCGACTGGCTCAAGCACCAGACGATGCTGGTCAACGAAAACCGCCTGAACCTGGCCGACGCACGCGCCCGCCAGTACCTGGCCCGCCAGATGGAAAACCACTTCTTCGGCGGCGGCGCCGATGCGGCGGCCGGCTACGTGCCTCCTACGGCCTGAGCCGCTTCGTGCCCTTTCACCGCCCCCGTCGCACCGCGCCGGGGGCGGTTTCATTTGCGGTGCCGCAAACGGCCGCCGCCCAGAGACCGCCTACAATGCCCGCCTTCTTGCGCTGGACGGCGCAGTGGCCGCACACCCTGCGGCGCGGGCCGGTCTTCATCCGAGGTTTTCCGTGCTTCCATCCGTCTCCCTGCTGGAATCGTTCCAGGCATCGCAGTTCACCGTCATGCTGGTGATCTACCTCGTGGCCATCACGGCCGAAGCCATGTCGGGCGCGCTGGCGGCGGGCCGGCGCAACATGGACATCTTCGGCGTGGCCGTGATCGCCTTCGTTACCGCGCTGGGCGGCGGCACCATCCGCGACATGGTGCTGGGCCACTACCCCATCGGCTGGACGCAGCACCCTGAATATGTCTACCTGGTCATCTCGGCCGGGCTGCTGACCATCGTCGTGGCGCGCCACATGCACCATCTCAAGCAGGTCTTCCTGCTGCTGGACGCCATGGGGCTGATCGCCTTCTCGCTGATCGGCTGCAACGTGGCGCTGGAGCTGGGCTACCCGCCCGTGGTGGTGGTGATGTCGGGCATGTTGACCGGCATCAGCGGCGGCATTCTGCGCGACGTGCTGTGCAACCAGGTGCCGGTCGTCTTCCGGCGCGAGCTGTACGCCAGCGTGTCCCTGGCCGTGTGCCTGCTGTTCCTGGGGCTGCGCACGCTGGAAGTGGGCTCCAACCTCAGCACCGTCGTCTGCTTTGCCGGCGGACTCACGCTGCGCCTGGCCGCCATCCGCTTCAAGTGGCGCCTGCCCGTGTTCTCCTACCAGCAGCGCTGGGAGGAGTAGTTCTGCCCCTTGCCCATGTCCGAACCCATTGAATGGCTGCCCGATGGCACGCCCTACAGCCCGCGCTTCGGCGACCGCTACCACAGCGAACTCGGCGGCCTGGACCAGGCCCGCCACGTCTTTCTGGGCGGCTGCGGCCTGCCGGCGGCCTGGGCCGATGCGCCGCAATGGCGCATCCTGGAGACCGGTTTCGGGTTCGGGCTGAATTTCCTCGTGGCCTGGGAAGCCTGGAAGGCCGATCCCCGGCGCCCGAGGCTGCTGCATTTCGTCTCGGCCGAAGCCTTTCCCGTCAGCGCCGACGCCATGCGCCAGGCCATGCCGCGCAAGCCAGGATTGCGCCTGCTGGCCGAGGAGCTGGCCACCCGGTTCCAGGGCCTGCTGCCCGGCGTGCACCGCCTCGCCTTCGAGCAGGGCCGCGTGCTGCTGACGCTGTACATCGGCGATGCCCAGGCCATGCTGCGGCGCCAGCAGCTCACGGCCGACAGCATCTACCTGGACGGCTTCACGCCGGAACTCAACCCCGACCTCTGGAGCGCCGATACCCTGCGCGCGCTGGCGCGCCATTGCCGGCGCGGCACGCAGCTGTCCACCTGGTGCGTGGCGCGCACGGTGCGCGATGGCCTGGCACAGCACGGCTTTCAGGTGCGCAAGGTCGATGGCGTCCCACCCAAGCGCCACAACCTGCATGCCGTCTTCGACCCGGCCTGGCAACCGCGCGGGCCGCGCGGGCCGCGCGGGCCGGGAGCACAGCCGCAGGAACCCATCACCCCACGGCGCTGCATGGTGCTGGGTGCAGGCATCGCCGGTGCGGCCGCCGCCGCCAGCCTGTCGCGCCGTGGCTGGCAGGTCACCGTGCTGGATGCTGCCGACGCGCCTGCAGCGGGCGCCTCGGCCCTGCCCGCGGGCCTGTTCTGCCCCCATGTCTCGCCCGATGACAGCCTGCTGTCCCGCCTGAGCCGCGACGGCGCACGCCTGACCCTGGCGCAGCTGCAAATGCTCTCCGGCCAGGGCCTGCTGCAACCGGGCACGGACTGGTGCGATACCGGCGTGCTGGAGCACGGCGTGGAAGCCGCCCCGCGGCTGCCGCGCGACTGGCAATCCCCCGGCCCGGGCGACCACTGGAGCCGGCCCGCAAGCGCCGATCAACTCTCGGCGGCCGGCCTGCCCGCCGACGCCCCGGCCTGCTGGCATGCGCAAGCTGGCTGGGTACGCCCGGCGCGGCTGGTGCAGGCGCAACTGGCGCTGCCGGGCGTGCGCTGGCAGGGCCGCGCCTGCGTGGCGCGTCTTGCACGCACCGACACAGCCGGTGGCGCGCCCGTCTGGCAGGCCCTGGATGCACAGGGCAATCTGTTGGCCGAGGCTGAACTGGTCGTTCTCGCACTGGGCCCCGCAACCAATGCGCTGCTGGAGCACAGCCTGGGTGCGCAGGCCGCCTGGCCGCTGCAGGCCATTCGCGGCCAGGTCAGCTGGGATGTGCACACCCCGGCCAGCGCACAGGCCATGCCGCCCTTTCCTGTCAACGGCCATGGCAACCTGGTGCCTGCCATGCCGCTGCCCGGCGATGCAGCCGGGCCAGGCTGGGTCATGGGATCGACCTTCGAGCGCGACCAGACCGCGCTGCCGCCCAGCCCCGGAGACCAGGCCGCCGCCCATGCAGCCAATGGCGCCAAGCTGGCGCAGCTGCTGCCACGTGCCTACCAGGGCCTGCAAGGCTTCTTCGACGCGCCACCGCGCGCCACCTGGGGCGCCGTGCGCGTGGCCTCGCCAGACCGGCTGCCCGTGGTCGGACCGGTGTCCGACCAGGCTCCCGGCCTGTGGGCGCTGACGGCCATGGGCTCGCGCGGGCTCACGCTGTCGCTGCTGTGCGGCGAGCTGCTGGCAGCACGCCTGCACGACGAACCGCTGCCCCTGGATGCCAGGCTGGCGGCTGCCCTGGCCAGCGAACGCCTGGGCCGCAGGCGCTGAGCCGCTGAACCGCCCGGCCGCTGGACGGCCGGGCATTCACACAACGGCCTGAAAGAAAACCCGAGTCTTCCCGCAGACGGTTTTTTGTCATTCGTTATGTTTATCAGTACATATCGCTAGAATCCGGAACCTGTTTTCAAAAGGAAACAACCAGCCGCTCCGCGTCCACTCACACAACCACCGAAAATCGTGCCCCTCCAGCCCCGCTACAGCGCCCCAGCCTCCTCTCCTGCCTTCCGCCTGCAGTCCACGCTGGCCCACGCCCTGCTGCTTGCGGGCCTGGCCGCCAGCACCCAGGCACAAGCCCAATCGGTCACGTCCGCAGCACAGGCTTCGCAGACCTTCCAGCTGGGCACGGTCGATGTGCGCGATGATCGTGAAGAGCGCGACGCCATATCTAACCATGAACAACGAACGGACGCCGCCGAGATGCGCCGGCGCAATGCAGACACCGTGGCCGATGCCGTGCGCCTGCTGCCGGGCGCCACGCTGTCGCGTAACAATCGCAACGAGGAAATGATCTACCTGCGCGGCTTCGATCCGCGCCAGGTGCCGGTCTTCGTGGACGGCGTGCCGCTGTACGTGCCCTATGACGGCTATGTGGACTTCGGCCGCTTCACCACGTTCGACCTGTCCGAGATCCGCGTGGCCAAGGCTGGCGCCTCGCTGATGTATGGCCCCAATACGCTGGGCGGCGCCATCAACCTGGTCACGCGCAAGCCGGTCAAATCCGTCGAGGGCGATGCGCGCATCGGCGCAGGCGCAGGCGGCGAACGCAAGGCCGCCGTGAACCTGGGCGGCAATCTGGGCTCCTGGTACTACCAGCTTGGCGCCTCCTACCTGGACGCGGACAGTTTTCCGCTGCCCAAGGGCTTCAAGGACTTCAAGAAGCAGCCCACCGACACGGGCAACTACCGCGACAACGCCTACCGCACGGACAGGCGGCTGTCGTTCAAGCTGGGCCTGACGCCCAATGCCACGGACGAATACGCGCTGGGCTATGTGCGCCAGGAAGGCGAGAAGGGCAACCCCGTGTACACCGGCAGCGCCACGGGCAAGAACGTCATCCGCTACTGGCGCTGGCCCTATTGGGACAAGGACAGCGTGTACTTTCTGAGCACCACGCGCATCAATGCCGACAACCTGCTCAAGACACGCATCTACCACGACACCTACCAAAACGGCCTGGACATGTACACGGACGCGAGCTACTCGCGCCATGACCCCACCAGCAGCTACAAGGACATGAGCCAGGGCGCCAGCGTCGAGTGGGCCAACTACAGTTTCAAGGGCCATGCGCTGCGCCTGGGCGCGCACTACAAGATCGACGAGCACACCGACGCTGCCTCGGCCAAGGACCCCAGCAAGCACTACCGCGACGTGACGCGCTCCCTGGTGGTCGAGGACACGATCTCCCTGGCCGAGCGCTGGAGCCTGAACCTGGCGCTCAGCCACGACCAGCGCGATGCGCGCGAGGTCTACCAGTGGCCCACGGGCTCGGCCAGCGCCACCAATGGCGTGGCCAAGCTCGGCTATGCGCTGGGCGGTGGCAGCGAGGCGTATTTCATCGCCTCGCACAAGACGCGCTTTCCCACCATCAAGGACCGCTACTCGGCACGCATGGGCACGGCCCTGGCCAACCCCGACCTGCAGCCCGAGACCGCCAACCACCTGGAGCTGGGCGTCAGCGGCTCACCCTGGCAGGGCGGCCAGGGCCAGGCCGCGCTGTTCTACAGCCGCGTGCGCAACCAGATCCAGACCGTGGTCGTGGCCTCGGCCGAATGCGGCGGCACCACCTGCAACCAGGCGCAGAACGTGGGGCGCACGCGCAACATCGGCATGGAGCTGTCCCTGGCCCAGCAACTGTCCGCGCAATGGGGCGTGAACGCCGGCTACACCTACCTGAACCGCCGCAACACCAGCGACTCCAGCATCACGCTGACCCACACGCCACGCCACCGCCTGCTGGCCGGCGTTCAGTGGCGTCCGCTGGCGCAGTGGGAATTCAATGCCGAGGTCGAGACCGAGAAGGGCCGCTACGTGCCGCTGTCGGGCAGCGGCCAGCTGCAGACGCTCAAGCTGCCCGGCTACGGCATTGCCAACCTGCGCGCACGCTACAAGCCGCGCAGCGACATCACCGTGGACTTTGGCGTGGCCAATATCGGCGACAAGTGGTACCAGTTCGATGACGGCCTGCCCATGCCGGGCCGCAGCTGGTATGTCAACCTGGGCTATCACTTCTGAGGAGCGGACCTGGCGCGAAGCGCCCGCCCACGCCTGCCTGCGCTCCGGGTCCAGCCAAGCTGCCCATGGTCAACGACACCGGGGTCGGGCAGGAGTACAACAGCCCCATTGATACGCATCAACCTGCATGCCATGAACCCGCCCTTCACCACCCTGCCCCTGGCCGCCCTGGTCCATCCCGACGACGAGCATGCAATGGAGCTGCTGCTCGAACGCGTGGCGCGCCGCCTGCAAGGCGCGGGCTGGCGCGTGGGCGGCCTGGTGCATCGCCAGGACCGCTATGCCAACGGCAACAAGCGCATGCAGCTGTTCGACCTGCGCAGTGACCGCCAATTCGAGCTGTCCCAGGACCTGGGCTGCGCCTCGCGCGCCTGCAGTCTCAACCCCCAGGCCCTGGCCCAGGCCAGCGCCGTGCTGCGCCAGGCGCTGGACGATGGCGTGGATCTGGTGGTGATCAACCGCTTCGGCATCGTCGAGGCCTCGGGGCAAGGCTTTGCCGCAGAATTCGCGGCCTTTGTCGAGGCCGGCACGCCCGTGCTCACGGCCGTCGCGGCCCGCCATCTTGAAGACTGGCGCAGGTACACCGGCAGCCTGCATGCCGAGCTGGCAGCCGATGAGGTGCAGATCGAGCAATGGTGCCAGGCACAGCTTGAGCGCCGTGGCTGCGCCAGCCCCATCCCCTGACTTTCATGACCGATCTTCTGTTCACCCGCCGCCGCTGGCTGGGCCAGGCCATGGCGACACTGGCCTCATCGGCTCTTGTTTCCGGCCATGCCCAGACCACGACCATTGCCGCGCGCATAGGCCAGATACCGGACGCGACCAAACTGCGCCGGGTGTTTGCTGCCGGCCCCCCCGCAGGCGTGCTGGTGGCCACGCTGGCACCGCACAAGCTGCTGGGCTGGCCCCAGCAGCTGGACGGTGTCTCGCGCGCCTATCTGGGGCCCACGCTGCAGGCGCTGCCGCACCTGGGCCGCCTGTCCGGGCGCGGCAGCACCATGCCGCTGGAGTCGCTGCTGAAGCTGCAGCCCGACCTGGTGCTGGACGCCGGCACGGCCGATGCCACCTATATCTCTGCCACCGAGCGGCTGGCGCGCCAGACCGGCCTGCCCTGCGTGCTGATCCAGGGCTCGCTGGCCGACCACGCACGCCAGTTGCGCGAGGTCGGCGCCCTGCTGGGCGAGGCCGCACGTGGCGAAACCCTGGCCCGCCATGCCGATGCCGTGGCGGCGCTGGCGCAGCGTGCCACCCAGGGCATGGCACCGGCCGAGCGCCCGCGCGTGTATTTCGCGCGCAGCGCCAACGGCTTGGAGACAGGGCTGGCGGGCTCCATCAATGTGGAAGCCGTCGAGTACGCGGGCGGGCGCAATGTGGCCGCCGATGCAGGGCGTGGCGGGCTCACGCGCGTGTCCATGGAGCAGATCCTGGCCTGGGACCCGCAGGTCATCGTCACGCAGGAACCCGGCCTTGCCGAGCGCATGCGCCAGGACCCGCTGTGGCGCGGCGTGGCCGCCGTGCGCTCGGGCCGCGTGCACTGCGCGCCGGTCTGGCCCTTCGGCTGGCTGGATGGTCCGCCCGGCGTCAACCGGCTCATCGGCGTGCGCTGGTTGCTGGAAAAGCTCCACCCGCAGGCGCCGGCCCTGCAGGGACTGCCGCCGTTGGAACGCGAGGTGCGCGACTTCTACCGCCTGTTCTACGGCGCCGACCTGTCGCCCGCAGCGCTGGGCAGGCTGATGGAGACTGCGCGTTGATGCCTGCCACAGGCCGCCGCCTGGGGTGGGTGCTCGCGCTGGCCTTGCTGGCCGCCGTGCTGCTGTGGGCGCTGGCGGCGGGTCAGTTCTCCATCGCGCCGCAACAGCTGTGGCAGTCGCTGCTGGCGCGCGCCACGGGCACGGCGTCCCCCTTGTCCGCCAGCGCCGAGACCGTGCTCTGGAACATCCGCCTGCCACGCATCGCCGCAGGCCTGGCCGTGGGCGCCACGCTGGCGGCGGCAGGCGCAGCCTACCAGGGCATGTTCCGCAACCCGCTGGTCTCGCCCGACATCCTGGGCGTCTCGGCCGGTGCCGGCCTGGGCGCAGTGCTGGGCATCTTCCTGGGCTGGTCCATGGCGGCCGTGCAGGCCCTGGCCTTTGGCGGCGGGCTGGCCGCCGTGGCCGTGGTGGTGGCCATCAGCGCCAGCGTGCGCCGCCATGACCCGGTGCTGGTCCTGGTGCTGGCCGGCATTGCGCTGGGCGCGCTGCTGGGCGCGGGCATCGCCCTGGTCAAGACGCTGGCCGACCCCAATACGCAGCTGCCATCCATCACCTTCTGGCTCATGGGCGGCCTGAGCGCCGTGACCCTGCCCGAGCTGGGTGCCACGGCACCCGTGATGCTGTGCGCCCTGCTGCCCCTGATGCTGCTGCGCTGGCGCATCAACCTGCTGGGCCTGCCTGACGAGGAGGCGCTGGCCCTGGGCGTGCCCGTGGCACGCCTGCGCCTGCTGCTGGTGGCCTGTGCCACGCTGGGCACGGCGGCCGCCGTATCGCTGGCCGGCATCGTCGGCTGGGTGGGGCTGGTGGTGCCGCATGTGGCGCGCCTGCTGGTCGGCCCCAATTTTGTGCGCCTGCTGCCGGCCTCGGCGCTGCTGGGCGCTGGCTTCGTGGTGGCGGCCGACACGCTGGCGCGCAGTGCGGCACGCATCGAGCTGCCGCTGGGCATTCTCACGGCCCTGGTCGGCGCGCCTTTCTTCCTCTACCTGCTGTCGCGCACGGGCCGCAATGACTGAAATGCCGACGGCGCCCGTGCTGCAGACGCTGGCCCTGGCCACGGGCCATGGGCGCCGGCGCGTCAGCCAGGGGCTGGACCTGGCCATCACCGCAGGCGAGGTGCTGTGCCTGCTGGGCCCCAACGGCTGCGGCAAGACCACGCTGTTCCGCACCGTGCTGGGCCTGCTGGCGCCGCTGGCCGGAGAGGTGCGCGTGCAGGGCCAGCCCGTGCACAGCTGGCCGCGTGCCGAGTTTGCGCGGCGCGTGGGCTATGTGCCCCAGGCTCAGGCCGGCGTCTTCGGCTTCGAAGCGCTGGACATGGTGCTCATGGGCCGTGCCGCGCGCCTGCCTGCGCTGGCACGGCCTTCAAGTGCCGACCGTGCCCTGGCGCTGGGCTGCCTGGAGCAGTTGGGCGTCGCCCATCTGGCGCTGCGTCCCTACACCGAGCTGAGCGGCGGCGAGCGCCAGCTGGTGCTGATCGCACGCGCCCTGGCCCAGGAGCCCGCGCTGCTGGTCATGGACGAGCCCACGGCCAGCCTGGACTTCGGCAACCAGATCCGCGTGCTGGACCAGATTGCCACGCTGCGTGCACGCGGCATGGCCGTGCTGCTGTCCACCCACCAGCCCGAGCATGCGCTGCAGGTGGCCGACCGCATCGCCCTGCTGGGCCGCGGTGGCCTGCAGGCCTGCGGTGCGGCGGCGCAGGTGGCGACACCGGCCGCGTTGGCTGCGCTCTATGGGGTGAGCGAGGCGGCGGTGGCGGCGCGGCTGCCCGCAGACCTGGACAGGCGCAGCGTTGGCATTTAGTGCTTGGGAACGGGCAGCCTCCAGCCAGGCGGGGGCTGCAGCGGGCGGCCTGCGTCCTTGAGCATGCGCTCCAGCAGTTGCTGTTCGCTGTGGATGGAGGAATCGGACAACAGCCGGACAAACGGATCGCCACCCGCCTGCATGCTCAGTGGGTTGGACTCGTGCATCAGCCAGTCCAGCTGATGCCGCCGGGATTGCACTGCAGCGCGCTCGGCCGGGGTTTTGGCAAGCCAGCGCCGTATCGCCAGCCCAAAGGCCTCATCCAGCACGGTGGATGAGCGTTCCGTCATCAGGTGCGCCACATGCAGGCAGTCGGCATCTCGCGCCGGGGCATCGCCCCGCTTTTCGGGTTTGCAGGCATCGATCAGGGTCCGGTAGCCCGGCAGTTCAAAGGCCGCCCAGATGCCCATGGCCGTGATGGCAGCGCCTTCCTCGGGGCGGTAGGGCTGCCCACCTCCAAACGCCTGCAACTCCTCGGCCGTGGGCGGGTGTTTGAGCAGCGCCGACTGCATCCAGCGCACGCCCTCATACATGTGCAGGTCCGCATAGCGGCTTTCGCGCGCGGCAGTCAGCAACTCCTGCGGCCCCAGCGCCTGCCACATCAGCGCAGTGAGATTGCTGGGTTCCAGCGCCAGCCAGCGGCGCGCAGCCTGCGCCCGCAACTCGCCTTCACGTTCAGGCGCCCTGGCAGCCAGCAGTTGGTAGGCCAGCACGTCCTGCCCGGCCCGCTCCAAGGCGGCCTGGCGCCATTGCGGGGCTCGGCTGTCGGCATCCTCTTGCAGGAAGGGCGGGATCGACAGATTGATCAGGATGGCTGCGAGGGCCAGATCGCGCCCGCTGCCGGAACCGGCCAACTGCGCCGCCACGCGGTGCAGATACGCATCCCAGGCTGATTCCCGTGCGGATTCGTCGGGTTCAGGCGTGTCAGCTGTGTGCGCTGCTGACAACGGAGACGGCGGCTGTGCCGGCTGCTGGGCCTGCGACTGAGCAGCAGTTGCCAATGCCAAGGACAGCCCGATGGCAACCAAGCGGTTTCGCATTCTGAAATCCTCCCTCTGGCCGGAAAGCATATCGGCCACTCATGCGTTTGGCATGTCCAGCCCCGCAAAGTCTGCTGCCATTCACTTATATCCATATCCACATACTTGCAGGACAAAACAATCGTTTGCTTCTATAAGGCCATTGCTTACATTCCCCTCCATGCAGGGTTCTGTGCGCGTGTCCCGCAAGTGCCTCGGTGCCACGCGATGAGCCCCTGCACCGCCGCCACTGGCGGCAGTCGAAGACCCCACATCCGAAGCGCCATGTACCAATACACCGAATTCGACAAACAGTTCATCCGCCTGCGCGCCGAGCAGTTCCGTGACCAGCTCGAACGCTGGCAGGCCGGCAAGCTCTCGGAGGATGAGTTCAAGCCCCTGCGCCTGCAAAACGGCTGGTATGTGCAGCGCTACGCGCCCATGCTGCGCGTGGCCGTTCCCTATGGCGAGCTGTCCAGCGCCCAGCTGCGCGTGCTGGCCCGCGTGGCCCGCGAGTACGACCAGCCCGACGCCGCCCTGCTGGCCGAGGCCCGCGCCACCCAGGCCAAGCTGGGCGACATTCCCCTGCACGACGGCCGCCGCATCGGCTCCGACCTGAAGTTCGGCTACGGCCACTTCACCACGCGCACCAACGTGCAGTACAACTGGATTCCGCTGTCCAAGGCCGCCGACGTGATGGACCTGCTGGCCAGCGTGAACCTGCACGGCATCCAGACCAGCGGCAACTGCATCCGCAACATCAACAGCGACGCGCTGGCCGGCATTGCCATCGACGAGATCGCCGACCCCCGCCCCTTCACCGAAATCCTGCGCCAGTGGAGCACGCTGCACCCCGAGTTCAGCTTCCTGCCGCGCAAGTTCAAGGTCTCCATCAGCGGCGCCGAGGAAGACCGCGCCGCGCTGGGCTGGTACGACGTGGGCCTGCAGCTGCTCAAGAACGAGGCTGGCGAGCTGGGCTTCAAGGTGCGCGTGGGCGGCGGCATGGGCCGCACGCCCACCATCAGCCCGGTGCTGCGCGAGTTCCTGCCCTGGAACCAGCTGATGAACTACCTGGAAGCCGTGATCCGCGTCTACAACCGCTACGGCCGCCGCGACAACGCCTGGAAGGCGCGCATCAAGATCCTCGTGAAGTCCGAGGGCCAGAACTACATCGACCAGGTCGATGAGGAGTTCCGCCAGATCGTCGAGGTCGAGGGTGGTCCCCACACCATCACGCAAGCCGAGTACGACCGCGTGGCCGCCAATTTCCGCGAGCCCGAGCTGGACCTGTCGCCCGCCAATGCCGAGGCCGAAACCCTGGCCCTGCTGCGCACCGCCGCCGAGGAAGACAAGGACTTCGGCCGCTGGCTGATCAGCAACGTGCGCCCGCACCGCCACCCGCAACTGCGCGCCGTGCTGCTGTCGTTCAAGCGCCTGGGCTACGCGCCCGGCGACGCCACGGCCGACCAGATGGATGCCGCCGCCGAGCTGGCCGACCAGTTCTCGGCCGGCGAGATGCGCGTCACCCACGAGCAGAACCTGCTGCTGCCCTGGGTGCGCCGCGACCAGCTGCCCCAGCTGTACAAGGCGGCCAAGGCCCTGGGCCTGGCCAAGCCCAACATCGGCCTGCTGACCGACATGATCGCCTGCCCCGGCGGCGACTTCTGCTCGCTGGCCAATGCGCGCTCCCTGCCCATTGCCGAGGCCATCACCGAGCGCTACCAGGACCTGGACGAGCTGTGGGACCTGGGCGAGATCGACCTGCACATCAGCGGCTGCATCAACAGCTGCGGCCACCACCACAGCGGCCACATCGGCATCCTGGGCGTGGACAAGGACGGCAAGGAGTGGTATCAGATCACGCTGGGCGGCGCCGACGGCTCCCACCTGTCCGGCCCGGCCACGCCCGGCAAGATCATCGGCCCCTCGTTCAGCGCCGCCGAAGTGCCCGGCGTGATCGAGGCCCTGCTGGCCACCTACCGCGAACAGCGCCAAAGCGAAGGCGGCCGTTTCGAGACCTTCATCGCCACCGTGCGCCGCGTGGGCATCGAACCGTTCAAGGCCGCCGGCAATGCCGCCCGCCACCCCGCCAAGCACACCGAGGAAGCGGCCGCCTGACCCCAGGTGAGAGCCGCAGGAGATCCCCATGAAAATCATCGCCGCCCACGAGCACCAAAGCCCGGCCGAAGGCCAGCAGACTGTCATCGCCCCGGCCAATGACGCCGACCCCTTCACGCTGGACCTGACCGGCGTGCAGCGCATCGACCTGCACTTTCCCAAGTTCACCGACGGCCGCGCCTTCAGCCAGGCCCGCCTGCTGCGCAAGCGCCTGGGCTTCCAGGGAGAAATCCGCGCCACGGGCGACGTGCTGATCGACCAGCTGGTGCAGATGCAGCGCTGCGGCTTCGACGTGGCCGTGCTGCGCGAAGGCGTGGACATCTCCGATGCCCAGCGCCAGCTGGACCGCTTCCACGGCTTCTACCAGGGTGATGCCGTCCATCCCGAGCCCCACTTCGTCAAGGCGGCCTGACATGGGTGCGCAAAGCTTTCTGTCGCGACAGGCATCGGCCAAGGCCACCGAGGTCAACGGCCGAGCCAGCAGCGGCTTTGCCGACAAGCTGGCCGCCACCGAGGCCTTGCTGCGCGAGGCAGCGGCGCTGGGCGCCGAGGCCGTGACGCAGGCCTCCAGCCTGGGCGCCGAGGATGTGGTGATCACCGACATCATCCACCGCCTGGGCCTGGACATCCCCGTCTTCGTGCTGGACACCGGCGCGCTGCACACCGAGACCCTGGCCCTGCTGGAGCGCACCCAGTCGCTGCCCGGCCTGAGCGTCAAGGTCTACCGGCCGCAGCTCGAATCGGTGATCCACTTCATCCGCGACAACGGCCAGGACGCCATGTACCGCAGCATCGAGCTGCGCAAGGCCTGCTGCGGCGTGCGCAAGATGGAGCCGCTGGCGCGCGCGCTGGCCGGCAAGAGCGCCTGGATCACGGGCCTGCGCCGCGAGCAGTCCAATGCCCGCGCCGACGTGCCCGCCGTGGACCGCAGCGAGGTCGAGACCAAGGGCCTGACCAAGTTCAACCCGCTGACCGACTGGACCCAGGGCGATGTCTGGCACTACATCGCCAGCCATGGCGTGGACTACAACCCGCTGCACGACCAGTTCTATCCCAGCATCGGCTGCGCACCCTGCACGCGCGCCGTCAGCCTTGGCGAAGACTTCCGCGCCGGCCGCTGGTGGTGGGAGGACGAAGCGGCCAAGGAATGCGGGCTGCACGCCAAGAAGTGAAACGACAGCGTTTGACACCGATTTGATTGGAAACCAAGAAATGAACGCCCGTGTGGACACCTCCGTGCTGAGCCATCTCAGCAACCGCCACCTCGACGCCCTTGAAGAGGAAACCATCTTCGTGCTGCGCGAAGTGGCCGCCGCCTTCGAGCGCCCCGCCCTGCTGTTTTCGGGCGGCAAGGACTCGCTGGTCATGCTGCGCTGCGCCGAAAAGGCCTTCGGCAAGGGCCGCATCCCCTACCCGCTGCTGATGATCGACACCGGCCACAACTTCCCGGAAGTGACCGATTTCCGCGACCTGCGCGCCAAGGAGCTCGGCGCCGAACTCATCGTGCGCAGCGTCGAGGACTCCATGGCACGCGGCACCGTGCGCCTGGCCCATCCGGGCGAAAGCCGCAACGTCCACCAGTCGGTGACGCTGCTGGAGGCCATCGATGAATTCCGCTTCGACGCCCTGATCGGCGGCGCGCGCCGCGACGAGGAAAAGGCCCGCGCCAAGGAACGCATCTTCAGCCACCGCGACAGCTTCGGCCAATGGCAGCCCAAGGCACAGCGCCCCGAACTGTGGACGCTGTTCAACACGCGTCTGGCCCCCGGCGAGCACTTCCGCGTGTTCCCCATCAGCAACTGGACCGAACTCGACGTGTGGCAATACATCGAGCGCGAGCAGATCGCCCTGCCCAGCATCTACTACACGCACAAGCGCGAAGTGGTGGAACGCCGCGGCCTGCTGGTGCCCGTGACCGAACTCACACCGCCGCGCGACGGCGAGGAAGTCGTGGTGCGCGACGTGCGCTTTCGCACCGTGGGCGACATCACCTGCACCTGCCCCGTGGAAAGCGATGCCGCCACGGCGGCCGACATCGTGCTCGAAACCCTGGCCGCCGATGTCAGCGAGCGCGGCGCCACGCGCATGGACGACAAGACCAGCGAAGCCTCCATGGAAAAGCGCAAGAAGGACGGATATTTCTGATGACCACCGCAAGCATTGCCGCCGGCGCAGCCGTTGCGGATTCCCCCGCCACCGAGGCCTCCAACGCCTCGGCCCTGCGCTTCATCACCTGCGGCTCCGTCGACGACGGCAAGAGCACGCTGATCGGCCGCCTGCTGGTGGACACGCGTGCCGTGCTCCAGGACCAGCTCGCCGGCGTTACCAAGAGCGGCGAGACCGACCTGGCGCTGCTGACCGACGGCCTGTCGGCCGAGCGCGAGCAGGGCATCACCATCGACGTGGCCTACCGCTACTTCGCCACCGAAAGCCGTAAGTTCATCATCGGCGACGCGCCGGGCCATGAGCAGTACACGCGCAACATGGTCACCGCCGCCAGCAGCGCCGACGCCGCCGTGGTGCTGGTCGATGCCACCAAGCTCGACTGGAAGAACCCGCAGCTCACCCTGCTGCCGCAGACGCGCCGCCACAGCCTGCTGGCCCACCTGCTGCGCGTGCATTCGCTGGTGTTTGCCGTCAACAAGCTCGACGCCGTCGAAGACCCGCAACTGGCCTTCGTCCACATCCGTGGCGCGCTGCAGCGCTTCACGGCCGAGGCCGGCATCGCCTCCGCGGCCACCGTGCCCGTCTCGGCCCTCAAGGGCTTCAACGTGGTCAACGCCGAGCCCGGCTGGGCCGGCTACGACGGTCCCAGCCTGCTGCAACTGCTGGAGCAGTTGCCCAACACGCCGACCGACACCGGCCTGGCGCTGGCCTTCCCCGTGCAGTGGGTGGAGAAATTCTCGTCCTCGGCCGATACCAGCCAGGGCCGCCGCGTGTTCTGGGGCCGCGTGGCCGCAGGCCGCGCACGCGTGGGCGACGCCGTGCAGATCCTGCCCAGCGGCCAGCAGGCCGTGATTGCCCAGGTGCTGGACCATGCCCGCGTTCCCGGCTCCATCGACGCGGGCCTGTCGGCCGGCATCACGCTGGACCGCGAGGTCGATGTCTCGCGCGGCGACTGGATCGTCGCCGCCCCGGTGGCTGCAGCGGTCACTGCCGATGACGACTTCGACGCCCCGCAAGCGGAGCCCGCATGGCCCAGCCAGCGCGAGCTGACCGCCACCGTGGCCTGGATGGACGAGCAGCCGCTGGTCCCCGGCCGCACCTACCTGGCGCTGCACGGCCACCGCTGGATCAAGGCCAAGGCCCGCCGCGTGGTGCACCGCCTGAACATCCACACGCTGGCCCAGGAAGAGGCCACCCAGCTGGAGCCCAACGCCATCGGCCGCGTGGAGCTGCTGCTGCAGGAAAGCATTCCCGCAGCGCCCTTCACCCAGGCCCGCCAGCTGGGTGCGCTGATCCTCGTGGACACGGCCAGCCACGCTACCGCAGGCGCTGCACTGCTGGATTGAGCAACTGGACAGTCCCGCTTCGCGAGCCGGCACATGCCGGCTCGTGGGCTTTCAGAAAACCGCAGCAGTCCGCGCCAGAATCTCTTGCATGTGCAGGACCGTGTTCCGAAAAATTCTAGAATCCCGGGTTGATACCGACATTCACACCGCAAATAAAAGACTCCCATGACTCACGTCGTCACCGAAAACTGCATCAAGTGCAAATACACAGATTGTGTGGATGTCTGCCCCGTGGACTGCTTCCGCGAAGGCCCCAACTTCCTCGTGATCGATCCTGACGAGTGCATCGATTGCGCCGTGTGCATTCCCGAATGCCCGGCCAATGCCATCTTTGCCGAGGAAGACGTCCCCGCCGACCAGCTCGCCTTCATCAAGCTCAATGCCGAGCTGTCGCTGGAAAAGGGCTGGAAGAGCATCACCAAGCGCAAGGCCTCGCTGCCCGACGCCGACGACTGGAACGGCAAGCCCGGCAAGCTGGACCAGCTCGAACGCTGAAGCCGCGCAGCCCATGCAAGACACCTCCGGCGCGCAACCGATCCAGACCGATGCCCTCGTCATAGGCGCAGGCCCGGCGGGCCTGTTCCAGGTGTTCCAGCTGGGGCTGCAAGGCATCCGCTGCCATGTCGTCGATGCCCTGCCCCATGTGGGCGGGCAGTGCGCGCAGCTGTACGGCGACAAGCCCATCTACGACATTCCCGGCATTCCGGTGTGCACGGGCCATGAACTGGTCCAGTTGCTGCAGCGGCAGGTCGCGCCCATGGACGCGCAACTGCACCTTTCCCAGCAGGTCGCCCAGCTGCAGCGCATGGACGATGGCCGCTGGCTGGCGCAGACCTCGCAAGGCCTTGAACTGCATGCGCGCAGCGTCTTCATTGCGGCTGGCGTGGGCGCCTTTGTGCCCAAGGCGCTGAAGGTGCCCGGCGTGGAGCGGCTGGCTGCCGGCCAGCTCCACTACCATCCCGCCGATCTGGAAATGGTGCGCGGCCGGACCGCCATCGTCCACGGTGGCGACGAAGAGGCCGTGGCCGCGGCCATTGCCTGCGCCGACAAGGCCCAGACCACCTGCCTGCTCTACCGCCGCGACGCCTTCCAGGCTTCGGCGCCGTTGCTGGAGCGCCTGCAGGAGCTGCGCGACAGCGGCGCCATCCGCGTGGTGATCGGCCAGATCACGCAACTGCATGCCGACTCAGGCCTGCTGCGTGCCGTGCAGTGGATGGATGGCGAAGGGCAGGAGCATGAACTGGCGGCGCAGCAACTGGTCGTCTGCCTGGGCATCTCCCCCCGCCTGGGCCCGGTCGCCGAATGGGGCCTGGCCATGGAGCGCAAGCAGCTGCTGGTGAACCCTGCAACCCAGGCCACCGATGCGCCAGGCATCTATGCGATCGGCGACATCGTCAGCTACCCGGGCAAGCACAAGCTGATCCTGTGCGGCTTCCACGAAGCCACCATGGCGGCCTTTGCCGCCGCCGAGTACCTGCAGGGCGAGAAACCGCTGCTGCAGTACACGACGACCAGCGCACGGCTGCACGCCATCCTCGGCGTTTCCCATCCGGACGCCTGAGCTTGGTGGTCGCCGCCCGGCGACCCTACAGTTCGGCGCGGCAGTGCCGATAAGGTGGGCAGCGTCCACTCATGCACATCAAGCCTATGGTTGCCACTCTAGAAGCCCCTCCCAGCACTGCCGTCGCGCCACCGGCCGATCCGCGCAGCTTCACCTTCCAGATGCCGCTGTTCCGCCCGGGCACGCAGGTCACACAGAACGGGAAGGCCGAGAAGGTCAGCCACGTCATACTGCGCCGCCGTGAACTGATGGTCTATCTGGTCGGCCATGAAGACCCCGTCAGGCCAGAGCGGCTGAGCATCGCACCCTCGATGTTCACCACACAGCGGCGCCCTGAAGCCTTGAGCTGGATTCTTTGACAGGAAACCGGGCCTGGGCCCGGTTTTTCATCGACGATCCTTCGAGACTCAGGCCTCGCCGCGCCCGGCCATCTTCTGGCCCAGGCGCACGGGCGCGGCATGTGTCCACTGCGCGTTGAAGCGCAGCCCTGCCGATGCGGGAAACAGCATGACGACGGTGGAGCCCAGCTGGAAGCGCCCCATTTCCTCGCCCTGGCCCAGGACGATGGACTGGTCGTCGTAGCGCCAGTCCTGGATGCGACCGGGCCGCGGCGGATTGACGATGCCGTGCCACACCGTTCCCATGCTGCCCACGATGGTGGCCCCCACCAGCACCAGCACCATGGGACCGTGGTCCGTATCGAAGACGCAGACCACGCGCTCGTTGCGCGCAAACAGGCCCGGCACGCCGCGCGCCGTGACCGGATTGACCGAGAACAGTTCGCCGGGCACATAAATCATCCGACGCAACCGGCCGGCACAGGGCATGTGGATGCGGTGGTAGTCGCGCGGGCTCAGGTAAATGGTGGCGAAATGCCCGTTGTCGAACTGCCGCGCCAGCTGCGCATCGCCACCGACCAGCGCCGTGGCGCTGTAGCTGTGCCCCTTGGCCTGGAAGATCTGCTCGCCCTCGATGGCGCCGATCTGGCTGATGGCGCCATCCACAGGACAGACCCAGTCAGCCGAAGCCAGCGGCCGCACACCGGGCTTGAGCGCCCGCGTGAAGAACTCGTTGAAGCTGGCATAGGCCGCAGGATCGGAATCGGCCGCCTCCGACATGTCCACGCCATAGCGTGCAATGAAGCGACGGATGACTGCCGTGGTCAGGTCACCCGCACGCGCCTGGGCCAGGCGCCCCATGACGGCAGTCAGCGCCTGCTTGGGCAAAAGATACTGGGAGAGAACGGCAAGTCGATCAGACATCGAGGTTTTGCTATAAAAGTAATAGAAGCTGTGGGCGGATTCTAGCCAACCCGCGACCATCGCCCCTCCTCGGCTACCGCGGCCTTCAACCCTGGCCGGACCGCCCCAAAGCCTCGCACACGTTTTTCGAGGCCATCTCATCACACGCGGATGACAAAAGCCTCGCCGTCCCAGCACGAATCCGACCTGTGTTTTGCGTACGATGGCCGCTTTGAACACCGCCCGCACGGCGACGAATACAACACTGTAGAATCAGGAAGTTTAGGTGTTGCCGGGCTTCGTCTTTGCGACACCGTTGTGACCTGGTCCTCTGTCCGGTCTGCGCCTTTTGCGCAGAACATCCACAGCCTTTTCAGCCTGACCACGTACCCCATGTTCTGTGGGCCAGGCAAGGTTTTCGTGGTTCCGACAAATGAGTGCCGCAACCGACCCAGACCTAAGAGATTGAACACATGGCCAAAGAAGAACTGATTGAAATGCAAGGCTCCGTCACGGAAGTCCTGCCTGACTCTCGCTTTCGTGTGACGCTGGAAAACGGACACCAGCTGATCGCCTACACCGGCGGCAAGATGCGCAAGCACCATATCCGCATCCTGGCTGGCGACAAGGTATCGCTAGAGATGTCGCCCTACGACCTCACCAAGGGCCGCATCACCTTCCGCCACCTGGCCAACCGTGGCCCCGGCCCTGGATCGCGTTGAACAGAAAATTCGCACATTGCGAAAATACCCATTTTTTTGACGCTACAATAGCGTTTTAGTCGGAGCGTAGCGCAGCCTGGTAGCGCATCTGCTTTGGGAGCAGAGGGTCGCGAGTTCGAATCCCGCCGCTCCGACCAAATGATTCAAGCCCCTGGTTCGAAAGAGCCAGGGGCTTTTGTCTAACAGAATCCAAAGCGTCCAACGCAGCGCCGCCAGCACGAGCCCTCGCTTCAGGCCAGCAAACCGACCACCGCGACGGTATGGCAGGCACTGCCGGCAACTACGAACAGGTGCCAGATGCCATGCGAATGGCGCATGCTCGAAAGGCTTCGGTAGAACACCGTTCCTGCCGAATAGAGCAGTCCGCCCGCGAGCAGCCAGGCCAGGGTCTGCGCACCGTGGCGCAAGGCCATCGGCACCGCGCCCCCTAAGCTGAGCCAGCCGAGGCTGATGTACAGGGACAGGCGCGGCGGCGAATCGAAACCAAGTGCACGTATCGCGCCCTGCAATGCGAGCGCCCATACACCGGCAAGCAAGGACCAAGCCCACAAGCCAGAGGGCGCCATCAAGGCAAAGGGCGTGTGACTGCCGGCAATCAGCAGGTAAATGCAGGCGTGGTCGACGCGCTGCCAAAAACGCTTGCGTGCCCCGGTGCAGCCATGAAAGAGGGCCGAGGCACCGAACAGCGCCGCCAGAGAGAGGCCAAACACCACAGAGCCCGCAATCTTGCGCGCATCGCCGCCGGCCACCGTTTCGCAGATGAGGCCCACACTGGCCACCACGCCCACGAGCAGGGCTGCCAGATGACTCCAGGTATTGAACCGCTCGCCGGGCTGGCACCAAACGCTCGTGCCGCTCGGCAAGCCTGCCTGCAAGTCTGGCATGAAGCCTCCTGTCGCATGACCAAGGAACGCCGGACGCCGTGCCCGGCTCCGCCACCTTACGGCTCAGACGTGACAGGGCAATGATTGCAACTCACACGCTGCAGCGCCGCCCGCCGGATACCCCACGACGCGCCGCGTCAAATTGCAACGCCAGGCCTTGAAACCATCCCCAAACCATCCATATGGATGTCATAAGGATGTTTCATGGCCGCAAACACAACCACCTCCAACCCTCGCGTGAGCGAATCCGAGAAGCTCACCATCAATCTGGGCTATGTCGACCTGGGCCAGATCGACCTGCTGGTCGCCGAAGGCTTCTACGCCAACCGCAGCGATTTCATCCGCACAGCGATACGCAATCACCTGCGCAGCCATGCGGACGCGGTGCAACAGGTCGTCGCCCGCAAGATGCTGGTCCTGGGGATGCAGCATTTCTCCCAGGCCGATCTCATGCGGGTGCAGGCTGCCGGGGAAAAGCTGCAGATCCGCGTGTTGGGCCTGGCCAGCATCGCGCAGGACGTGTCTGCGCAGCTTGCCGCCGAAACCATCGAATCCATCACGGTGCTGGGAGCGCTCCAGGCCAGCCCCGCCGTTCGTGCCGCTCTGGCCGGCCGCATTACCTGAGAACCATTCCATGAAACAGCTTTTTCAAGACATGCTGGGCGAGGCGACACGCCTGACGCGCACCGGCCATCTGCTGGAAGCCACCGAGCTGATTCAGCGCACGCTGCGAGGCCAAAGTGCGCCCACACCCCACGACAAGCCAGCCGCAACCAGTCATCGGGATGCAGGCTGGATCGTCGATGCCGAAGCCCGCTTCATCGACGATGCTCCCGAACTCGCCGTGCCTGCGGGCACATCGCAGGCAGGCACCTCCAGCGACGAGCAATGGCTGCTCGGCAGCTACTCTCACGGAGGCCGGCAGCTGGCCTATCGGCTGTACGTGCCGCCAGGCAGTGCCCTCGAAGCAGGACCTCGCCCGCTCATCCTCATGCTGCACGGCTGCACCCAAGGGCCGCAAGACTTCGCCGCCGGCACGCGCATGAATGACCAGGCGCGCAGCGCTGGCGTACTGGTGCTCTATCCCGAACAAACACAGCATGCAAACTCGCAAAAGTGCTGGAACTGGTTCAAGGCCCAGCACCAGCAACGGGGACGGGGCGAGCCCGCACTGCTGGCAGGCCTCACGCGCCAGGTGATGGCCGACCATGGAGCGGACGCATCGCGGGTCTATGTCGCCGGACTTTCGGCCGGAGGTGCAATGGCGGACATATTGGGACGCACCTATCCCGAGCTGTTCGCCGCCGTGGGCGTGCATTCGGGCCTGGCCGCCGGTGCCGCGTCCAATCTGCCCTCAGCCCTCGAGGCGATGCGAAGAGGCGCAGCATCTGGCTCGGCCAGCGGCCCCAGCGTGTGTCCAGTGATCGTGTTTCATGGTGACGCGGACACCACGGTGCATCACGACAACGGCGCGGCCGTCGTGCATGCTGCACGCAGCGCGCAAAGCCCCACAGGCGCACCTCGCGTCAGCCAGGGCCATGCGCCGAACCGCCAACGGTTCACCCGCTCTGCCTATATCGCAGCCGATGGCAGTACCGCCATCGAGCACTGGCAACTGCATGGCGCAGGCCACGCCTGGTCCGGCGGCAGCGCAGCGGGCAGCTACACCGCGCCGGGAGGAATCGACGCCAGCGCCGAGATGCTGCGCTTTTTCCTTTCGCACCAGCGTGCGCGCAACTGCTGATTCGGCGCCGCTGCTCGCATTCGCCAACCACATGATTTCAAAGGCTCACAAGGGTTAGGAATGGTTGCGCTTGGGCCTATTACTCCGGAAGAGCAGGCTCAGCAATAAATGGGCTGACCAGGACAGCAAAAGGGCCCCCAGGGCCCTTTTTTGCCTGCATGGAGTCAAGCTGCCTCGAAAGGCATGGGAAATCACCGCCAGATACAAGAGACAAGGCAGCCATATGAAATTCAACGATGGGTCGAAAGCTCTGCCAGATGAGATAAGCGCAGCCCTGACCATTTCGGAAGCTGGAATGCAAGAGCCTTGTCCATCCTTGTCCATGCTGGAGACCTTGATAAGTCCGGCTACGACTGCGAAGGATATGCAGTGAAAGCCAGGATTTCCTTGGAGGCCTGGCCTGCAGGCCCGCATGGCAGCAGATGCTGCGCAGTAATGCGCGGTGGACGCACTGCCAGCGCCAGCGGCATGGTCCGCGAGAGATACCTTTACCGCGCTCTTGCACATGTCCAGCTCGGTCTGGGAGACCTTCGGGCAAGACAGCGCTCAGTCGCACTTTCCCGGACAGCTGCCGGCCGATCGAAACCACACGGGGACCCACAAAAGAAAAGGCCCGCGACTGCGGGCCCTTGATCAGATTCAGATCTCGAAAGCGGTTCGGTCCGCTGCGTCCTTGATCCAGCCGGGAGGCTTGCCCCGGCCGGTCCATGTTGCGCCAGTGGACGGATCACGGTACTTGGCCACGCCTGTGCCAGCAGGAGACTTGCGCTTACCGGTAGCAAACACGTCTTCCTGGGTCAACTGGAACTGCTGGACCAGTTCACGGACCTTGGCGATGGCACCGCCTTTTTCGGCTTTGAGGACCTCGGCAATGCGAGCCTCGATCTCGGCCTTTTGCTGAAGGAGAGTCTTGTAATCAGATGTCATGGCTTTTTCTTTGGATGCATGCTAGCAAAAACGCATTCTATTCAAAAAATGCTCCGCACCCCAAGGCACACGCTTTCCACAGCCGTGTGCTGGGACAGAGAAGCCCTTCCGCGCGGCACGCCACACCCGTGGGCGAGGCTCCGTGGCCGACGCGGCGGCTGCCCAGATCGATCGCTGCCGCACCTCTGCACACTTGCGCACACCTGTGCGCGCCAAGGAGTCAGCCCCTTGGGCTGCAATGACTTGCCCTCGGCAGCCGCGATGTGGGGAGAGTTGCCCAGACACGTCAAAAGAAACGGTGCTCTCGCCTGCGGCGAGCGATGGCAAAAGCAAGAACGATTCACCACCCAAAGAGGAGCGGCGGATTGATGAGAAGTAAAGCAAATAGATCGGGACGCTTGACCCATCGCTCTTGGCATGGCGCAGGCTTCGAACGATGCAGCCCCCTCCGAAACCCTGTGGACTGTCTGGCAGCGTCCTTCATGCGCCGGCGCGACCTGATCTTTCACACGCCCGTCGCCCTGGCTGGCAAACCGACCGCAGATCGGCGTATGCGACTTTGGGAAATGGCAGCAGCCTCTGTGGAACCCGTTCCTACAGCCCTCCAGAATGCGCCAAGCCAGACTGGGACCTTTCCAATCAAGAAGGAATTCCCATGAATCCCAACATCCTCCAGCGCCGAACCTCTCTCGCCATCGTGATGGCCGCCGCACTTTTGGGCGCATGTGCCCAGTCCCAGCCCTCGCCCAACGCGCCGGTCACCGCCGTCATGGGCACGGTCGATCTGAGAGAGCCCATGCCGCTCCCGTCCGATGCCGTGCTGGTTGTGGAGCTGCAGGACACCTCTCGCGCCGATGCCGCAGCCCCCGTGATATCTCAGCAATCCGTGCGGCTTGAAGGCCTCAAGCCCCCGTTCAGCTACAAGCTGCCCGTGGAGCCCAATCGTCTCAATCCTGCGGCGCAATATACGGTGACCTCACGCATCACCCAGGGCAACCAGCTCATCTTCACCAATGACACCGTCCACCCGGTCCTGACCCGGGGAGCAGGCCCGAAGGCCGATATGGTGCTGGTGCGGGTTGCCCCCTGACCTTCCCTAAAAAGACAAAGCCCGCAGGACATTCCGGCGGGCTTTATAGCGCAGAGGGCACCAGGCGGCCATCAAGGCATGCCGTTGGCACCATGCGTGCGAAAGCCTGGGCGCTCGCAAAGCCGCTCATAGTACGCACGGACTGCGGGCAAGTCAGGGCGATCCATCGGGGCAGACAGCCAGCGGTGGGCAGACAGGCCCAGCACGATGTCGGCAAGGGTGAGTTGCGCGCCTGCAGCAAAGGCGCCTGTGCGCGACAGTTGCTCCTCCAGTATGCGCATGTGGCGATGCCAGTTCGCCATGCTGCTGGCCAGCAGCGCAGGATCCTGATGCTCCGGACTGTTTCTCACCAATCCCATGAAGGCATAGCGCCAGGAGTTGTTCAGTTCGGTCGCCTGCCAGTCCATCCATTGCTCGACGCGTGCGCGCTCTGCGGGTGCTGCAGGCAGCAGGTCATGCCGAGCCTGGCGCGCGGCAAGATAGCGGCAAATGGTGTTGGACTCCCACAGCACCAGCGCCCCATCAAGCAGCACGGGAACCATGGCATTCGGGTTGAGTGCAAGAAATCCCGGCTCCTGCGTTGACCGATGGCCCGAACCCCACTCTTCCTGTTCGAACGAGACTCCCAGCTCCACGCAAAGCCACAGCACCTTGCGCACATTGATGGACGATGACTTTCCCAGAATCCTGATCATTCGCAGCCTTCTTCGGTTTCTGTGATTTGCAATCCTGCATTGTCCCGTCCAATCCGATGAGGAATGCGGTCAGATTCCCACTGCTGCCGCATGATGCAGACATGCCTCTGGAACAGCCGTCATCCCGCCGAAACCACTCTGGCCCTTCTCCGACCGACACAGACCTGTGGACTGCATACATCGATGCAAGCGCACTGCCCAACCCGGGTCGCATGGCCTTGGGAGCCGTCATCACGGCGCCCGACGGAACACGGCAGCTTCTGTCCCAGGTCTGCCCCGACCAAGGCTGCAACAACGAAGCCGAGCTGCGGGCCTTGATGGCTGTGCTGCAGACCCTGCTAGGCCTGCAGGCTCGCCGGCTGGCCATCTTCACGGACAGCAGCGTCCTGGTAGAGCAGTTGGCGCCATCGCCCCGCCCCACCAGGCCCATCGTGCGGCTGGCCGACCTTTTCGATCAGGCCCGCGCCATGCTGGCCGAGTTCGAGCATGTGCAACTGCGCTGGATTCCTCGTCACCGCAACACCGAGGCCGACGCGCTGGCCAGAGCGGCCCTTTTGCAGCCGTGACCCTGCGCTTAGCCGCACTCAGGCGGACTGCTGCCTGTCCAGCCGCTTGAGGAACACACCAATCTCCTTGACGACCTGGGTATCTCCCTTTTCCTGCGCACAGGCCAACCCCGTGCTCCACGCCTGCCGAGCCCCCGAAGCATCGTCCAGCGCCAGCAATGCCCGGCCCAGAAGCTTCCATGCCACCGAATAGCCGGGATCGAGTTCAGTGGCGCGCTGCAGGTGCGAGTGCGCCACAGCAGGCGCATCGCCATCAAGATACGCCTTGCCCAACGTACAGCGCATCAAAGCCGAGTCCTTGCCGGACGCCAGGAGGCCCTCGAGCCTTTGCGTCATTTCGTTCATGGTTTCATCCTTTGGTGGCAATGCATGTTCTCGATCCAGCTGAAATTGCGGTCATGCTACAATCTCGCGGTTGTCTGCGCAGACAATGCTGTATCTCACGCCGGCGCGTCGTGCACTACGACGAAAAAAACAACGGTGACAGCCGCAGAGACGTTCTGCCGTAAAACGATGGTCGCGTAAGAGCCATCGTCCACATCACCCGCAAAAAGCCCGCTTTCAAGCGGGCTTTTTGCATTCCCACTGCCTGGCTGGTCTCACGATGGCGTGTGAAAAACAGGATTTACGACTCAGTTGCATGCAACTTCACCCGAGTTAGCTCCGTCAAGCACCTTGTTTCAATTTACACTTGACAACCAGGAAGGACCGGAGGCGCCAGACGCCAGCGCTCTCATTTCAAACTCTTACCATGTGTCCTTCCTGGATTGATCGCATGGAACGCTCCATTCAGCGCCCCGGCCGCCTCCGCAGCCGGGGCGTTTTTTCTTGACGACGATCGCTCAGGCGCCCTGGCAACAACCGAAACGGGCACAAAGGCAAGTTTTTTCTCAATTCCAGAGAAAAGCACAGGTTTATTTGAGAATGATTCTTGTTTGCGTATATGATTCAACCCATGCCGCAGCATTCATGGTGTTGCAGCAGTTCAGTTTCATCGTGGGGCGACTCGTCAGGCCAGTTCAGCCTGCAGTCGTTTTTGCCAGCCAGCGGTATGCCGGTTAGCCAGGCTCTTTTTTTAAAGCACGATCATTTCTGGATATTCAATGCATCAGTTGCATTGAGGCAGCGTCCACAGCAGGCGCTTTTTCTTCGCCTCAACACTGCCATCGCGCATCCATCGCGCACCGGCCTGCAACTGCACGCCAAATTTCTCTGAACTCCATCGCATCCAGGCAATGCCCTGACTGCAGATTTCCTTCGCGCAATGCAACAGGCCCGGCCCGCGCCAAGCGCAAGCCGGGCCTTTCCCGTTGCCGGATCAGGAGCCGCGACGGCGCAAACGGATGGCCAGCCCGCCCATCATCAGACTCAGCAGAGCCACAGCCCATTCGCTCAGTGAAGGAATCGCCGCTGGCGTGCCGCCGCCGACCGCCGCAGCAGGCACAACCAGTGCAGAGGGATCTTCCACCCGGCCGTTGGCCACCAGATCGTCATCACCCAGGCCACCATCGCGCAGCACGAAGGAGACGACGCGCCCCTGCAGCGTTGCCGGTATCCGATACCAGTGCTGCGTGGCGTTGTCGCTTGTGCGCCCCCACTTCCAGTACTCGGCACCGCTGGGCAGATCACTGGGATAGGTCAGCTTGACAGTCACGAGCGCACCCGCATCACAGCCATCGGTATTCAGCTTCAGCAGTCCGTGGGGCACCACAGCCCCCGGACGCGGTGTGCCAGGCGCCGCCATGACCTGAGGCGGCTCGGCCAGGCGGCAGTTGATACCGCCGCCGGCGACTTCGCCCGATACCGCCATCTGGCCCGACCCGGTGATGTTGAAGCGGTTGGCCTGGTCCACAGGACCTGCAGCAGCCGCCAGCAACGGATAGCTGGCAGTCACAGCCGCATGGACCCCATCGCTCACGCTCAGTTGCAAGCTGGCCGAACCGGCCACCGATACCAGATAGACGGCGGAGCGAAATTGCTCCGACACCTGAGCGGGGCTGCCGCGCAACTGTATGCCCGGCTGCGCGGCATCGGCGTCTTCGAGTCCAAGCACCTGCCCGTTGCTGGCAACAATGGACAGCGTCACGACAGGGCTGTCGGCATCTGCCACCTGCACATCGGCCAGATCGGCCGCCTGGCCAACCACCACGGATTGCGCATTGGCGGGCAAGCCACTGAGCGATGGCGCCTGCCCACCGAAATTCAGACCCAGCAAAATCGGATTGTGGTCGCTGGAACGATAGGCCGTCGGCGCATAGAAGCTGGCCTGCTGGTCCAGCGACTTGTACTCGAGGTTGTAGTCCAGGACTTCAGGCTCCTCGGCATTGATGGCCCACTTGACCGCGCGCCCCACGCTCGGCTGCAGGCTGGCACTTACCAGCACATGGTCCAGCGAGCCCCACATTCCATCGAACGCATAGGACAGGCCCTGAGACACCTTGGCGTAGCCGCCATCCTCCAGCGCCTTGATGGGGTCCTCCTTCGAGTACGCATTGAAATCCCCGACCAGCACCACATGCGGGCTGGTCGTGCCTGTGGGCCGGGTTGCCAGCCAACTGCTCAGTTGCTCGGACGTCTTCACACGCGCGGCGTTGTTGGCGCCCTGGCCGTCAAGCGCGTCTGCATTGCCCGGGCTGCTGAGCACACTGCCCTTGGATTTGAAGTGATTCACCACCAGCGTGAACTGCTCCGTGCTGCCGCCTACCGCAAAAGTCTGTGCAATCGGTACGCGTGCGCCGCCTACGCCTGGGTTGAAGGCGTCGTAGGTGGTGACGCTGGGTGCCGCTGCGCTGCCCACCGGCGTGACACGATCGCTGCGATAGAGGATGGCAACGGTGATCGCATCCGTGCCAGCACCCGCCACCGTACCTGAAGCCTCGCTGAAAGGCGCCTTGACCACCGCATACACTGCGCCGGCAGGCTTGTCCGCACTCGCGTTCAAGGCGTCGGCCAGATCCTGGATGGCGCTGCCCGGGCCAAAGCCGTTGTTCTGCACCTCCATCAGGCCATACACATCGGCGCCCAGCCCCAGCAGATTGGCCACGATCTTGGCGCGCTGCCTGTCCAGCTCGGCAATGCTGTTGGCACCACGAATGCCCTGCTGATTGCCCAGGGGCGTGCTGAACATCACCTGGGAAGAGCCGCTGGTGGCGCCCGTCAGGTTGAAGAAATTGAGCACGTTGGCCGAGGCAATCTTGAGCGATACCGCCCCCACAGCCTGCTGCAACTGAGCAGCCGAGGGACGCGCCGCCCCCGAGAACTGCGGCGTCTGCGTAGGCTGTACGCGGTAGCTGGTCAGATATGGCTCGCTGGCAGCTGCATCCGAGAACTGATCGAGCACGCCGATGACACGGTCCACGCCATCGCCGGCACGCAGCGTGTTGGAGGCCGACAGAGACTGTCCGCCGCGGCCCGGCACAGAGGCGGGATTCTGTGCGCCCGAGCGATCATCCAGAATGATCTGGCTGCGCTGCAATGTCTGCACATAGGCGGCATAGCCCGTCACGCTGGGCGCATTGAGTTCGGTGTACTGCGCCAGCGGCGCGTCGGCAGACAGCGTGACATTGCCGTAGCGGCCCAGCGTGCGGTTGTCGCTCACCACCAGCTTGCCGCCCGCAGTGGCGGACGCGACCTCCACACGCATCCCCTCCAGACGCTCCCACTGCCCCATGTCGCTGACAGGCAGCGTGACGCGCACGGGCTCCGGCAAGGCGGCCGCGCCACGGACCACGAAGTCCGTGACGGCGCTGAGCTGGGTCTGGTTGCGAAACTCGCTCACCGAGGCGGAGACCTGCACCAGCTTGCCTACAGTGCCCTCATCCACCCCGGGATTCGCATTGCCGTAATAGACGAAGACGCCCTCCGA
This sequence comes from Delftia sp., assembly GCF_059499305.1. Taxonomy (NCBI): domain Bacteria; kingdom Pseudomonadati; phylum Pseudomonadota; class Betaproteobacteria; order Burkholderiales; family Comamonadaceae; genus Delftia; species Delftia sp. The sequence continues at coordinate 58,059 of NZ_JCABYI010000002.1, read as the reverse complement.
GGTGGCAGCATCGCCATCGGAATCCGCCTCCTCCTCCTGCACGAAGAAGCCACTCAACCCTGGCATATAGGCCGTTACCACGGCGCTCACTGTCACCTTCTGCCCCACCAGGGGAGACTGGTCGCCGGAACCCTGGAGTGCAGAAATTCTGGTGATGGGCGGCTCGTCCCCCGTCGTGAAGCCCAGCGCCGTGCCGGTCCACACATTGCCCGAGGTATCCAACACCGGCTCGCCCACGGGAACTAGGCTGTAGGACGTATTGACCGCCAGCCGCACACCCGCGTTGAGCGTGATGGTCGAGCCACTGAATTTCACCTTCGCCGCATCGCCAGCCTGCAGCATTGCCACCACGGTGCTGCCCTGGCGCAGTTCGAAGCTGCCGCTACCGGGTTTCACCGCCTCATCAAAGCTCAGCTTGATTTCGGGATTCAGCGCCACCCCGGTTGCCGCCGCAGCAGGAATGGTGGCCTGCACAGTGGGTGGCGTGGTATCGGGCAGTGCCAGGGCGATGGAGACATCGTCAACGGCTAGGCCGTGATCGTTGCCCACATCATTGAGCTCGATCCAACGCAGCCACAACGTGGCGCCTGGCGCCCAGCCCAGACCGCGCAGATCGCCGCCCACATCATTCACCCGTCCGGCCACATTGCCATCCACCGGGGCGGCAGTACCGGTAGCGATCGGCGATTTCCAATTGAAATTCGCACCGGCAGGCAGCCATTCAGGCACATCGGCAAAGGTCGCGCCCATGCCGTACTCCAGCTCCATGGGCTGCTCGGAGGTGTTGCCGCCATTGCGCCATTGCTCGCCACTGAATCGCAGGCTGATGCCATCCACCGCGCCGCCCGTGTCATTGCGCATCGCCAGCGCAATCCAGCCAGCCACGGCACCCTGGGAGGGGCTGCCAAAGTAAGCTCCACCCGATGCCACGCCACCCAATGCACGGTCCGCATCCAGCCCCAGGCTGTAGAAGCTGCCGGCATTGGACGCGCCATTGCCTGCCGCATATGCAGTGATGCCCGCCAGGTTCCTGTTGAAGAGAAACCAGCCCGGCAGGGTGCTGTCATTGGCCCAGGCCAGCCCCGTCCCGGACGCGGCCAGGGTGTCGAAATTCTGCGCATAGGTGCCGGTGAAAGGAACCTGCGCCCATACGCCGGCGGAGGCCGAAAGAAGCAGGCCTGCACCATACAGACGCCAACGATGGCGCTGCAGCGGCGGACTCATCGGATTGGCCGGGTTGAATACAAACGGAATCAGCGTGCGGGCAATGGACATGGATGTGCAATAAAAAAATAATGCGCATCCCCCCGTGGTTGCGCAACTTTCGGTTTATCGCGCATGGACATGACCAGCCTGTGACTCGGCGGATGCTCCCGCGTCCTACGCGCAGACTGGCCGCTCACCCATCTACCACTCCCCACACGGCATGCATCATTGCACCCAGTTTCTGAATCGTTTCATTGCCGGCCCTGGGGCATTTCCTCCTCCCTCCCTCTCATTCCCCCAGGAAGCCTTCAAAAAGGCACCGGCTCTTTCTTCCCAGGCCAGCGCAAGCCGCTGGCCTTTTTCTTGGGCGCGCCTCGTCGCCACAACCATCCTCGTCACCCGTCTTGAACGCGCCACGTCGCTGGTGGCTTTTCGTGCGTCCGCACACTCCCACACTCTTTTTCTTACTCATAACTTACAAAAAATTCATTCCCGTGATATACACGCGCATCTCCCACTGAAAATCATCATCGCCATGACATCCGACTACAGGGCCCTGCTGCAACAAAAAGCCGATCTTGAGAAAAAGATCGACGCTCTGATCAAGCACGCAAGAACGGATGCGATCACTGAAGCAAAGGCCATGGTGCAGCAATATGGCCTGACGAAAGAGGATGTCTTCCCCTCCGCCAGGATCAAACCTCGCCAGACCGGACAGCGCAGCGTGGGCGAACCCAAATTCCGCAACCCCGAAACCGGCGCAACCTGGACAGGCCGCGGAAAGCCGCCCAAGTGGATAGAAGGCAAGGACCGCGCAAGCCTCGCCATCTGATCGCCAGCCATATTCAGGCGCGATGCCATACCATGTGCTTCCATCACCAGGAGGAAGCACACATGAGCAAACAGAACTCGGACACGCTGTTGGCTGCAGAACTGGCCGACCACTTCATAGAAGTCATTTTGTCGACCAAGCCCGAACTGCTGGTGTCGGGCATCGGCGGAGTGGCAGACCTGAACCATATACAGCATGGAGCCAAGGCCCTGGCACATTTCCGCCTGACGCTGATCCAGGAACTGTCCCAGCAGCCCATGCCCGACATGAACAGCCACTGAGGAGGGCGCGAGGCAACGAACAGGCAAGAAAAAACCGCCACACACTGAGGTCTTCAGTGTGTGGCGGTGTCTTGGATGGTGGAGCTGGCGGGAATTGAACCCGCGTCCGCAAGCCTTCGCCGGGCAGATCTACATGTTTAGCGTTCTGTTTTGAGTCTCGCCTCCCGAGTCGCGCAGGCGCACGCTACCCGGGATGCCAGCTTCCTTGGATCTTGCCACGTACTAAGAAGCCCAGCACGCAGCCAGCTGATGTGAATTCCCTTGCAGCCGGGAGGTATTGCTACCCCCTTGCCCAGCCCATCAGCGTGCTGTTGCAAGGCTCACCGGATTTAAGCGGCGAGTGCGAAACGTTCGTCGTTTGCAGTTAGTTTTTTGAATGGAGATTTACGAGCGTCAATCAAGCTCGACATGCACCACACCGGTCCCGAACCCACGTCGAAACCAGGACAGCCCCAAGGCTCCTATCTTAGCCTCTTTCCAGCAGTTTCAAGAGCTCCAGCGGAGAATTGATTTGGGCATCCGCCTGCCAGTGCAGCGTATCGCCGGCTGCGCCAAGGTAGCCGTAGCAAGCCGCCACGGTCTTCATGCCTGCGGCCTTGCCTGCAACGATGTCGCGCTCGTCGTCACCGACATAGACAAAACTCTCGGGAGGAAGGCCGATACGCGCGGCAGCCTCCAGCAAGGGTGCAGGATGGGGCTTTGCGTGGGGCGTGGTGTCGCCGCTGACGACGGCTGACGCAGTTGCGAACAGCGGCATCTGTTGCGTCAGCGGATCGGTAAAGCGCATGGACTTGTTCGTGACCACGCCCCAGGGCATGGACACAGCCTGGAGTCGTGCAATCAGTTCCTCGACACCCTCGAACGCATAGGTGCGCTCTGTCATGCATTGCTCGTAGTTGCGGAAGAACTCCTCGCGCATCTGCGCAAACTCGGGCGAGTCGGGCGTGAGCCCGAACCCCACCCCCAGCATGCCCCGCGCCCCCGCGCCCGCCATGGGTCGATATCGCTCATAGGGAATTGAAGGCATACCCCGATCCGTACGCATCCTGTCTGCGGCTGCGCCCAGGTCTGGTGCACTGTCGATCAAGGTGCCGTCCAGATCGAACAGCACGGCTCGGACTTCTTTCCACATGCGGCTTACCCTTCGGCCCGGCGCGTGGCCAGCATGTAGTTCACAGATGTGTCTGCACTGAGCCAGTAGCGCCCTGTGATGGGGTTGTGCTGCAGGCCCTTGCTGGCCTGCAGATCAAGGCCAGCCTGACGGGCGAACATGGCGAGTTCGCTGGGCTGGATCAGTTTCGCGTACTCATGCGTTCCCTTGGGAATCATCTTGAGCAGGTACTCTGCCGCGACGATGGCCAGACCGAAGGCCTTTGCACTGCGGTTGATCGTGGAGAAGAACACCCAGCCGCCAGGCTTGACCAGCTCAGCACAGGCCGACACCACGGAGGCGGGATCGGGCACATGCTCCAGCATCTCCATGCAGGTCACCACATCAAAGGAACCAGGCTGCTCCTGTGCCAGACGCTCCACACTGACTTCGTGGTAGTGGATGTTGGGCGTACCCGTCTCCAGTGCATGCAGCTGGGCCACGCGCAATGCCTTGGTGGCCAGATCGATGCCAACCACTTCGCGCGCACCCTTGCGCGCCATGGAGTCGGCAAGGATGCCGCCGCCACACCCGACATCCAGAATTCTGCGCCCCTTCAAGGGAACTTGCGCATCGATCCAGTCCAGCCGCAGCGGATTGATCTGATGCAGGGGTTTGAACTCACTTTCCGGGTCCCACCAGCGATGGGCCAGGCTGGAGAATTTCTCCAGCTCCGCCGGGTCGGCGTTGAGGTTGATTGCGTTGCTCATGGCGTCGATTGTCGGCGATTGCGGCGACCGTTCAGCCATAAAAAAAGCCCCGTTGCCGGGGCTTTTGCGAGAAGCAATCGAAAGATTACTGGGCGGCGCGGGTGCCGACCACTTCGATTTCCACGCGACGGTTCTTCGCGCGGCCTTCCTTGGTCTTGTTGTCGGCGATAGGCTGCTTTTCGCCCTTGCCTTCGGTGTAGACGCGGTTCTTTTCGATGCCCTTGGACACCAGGTAAGCCTTCACGGCTTCAGCGCGGCGAACCGACAGCTTCTGGTTGTAGGCGTCAGAGCCAACGGAGTCGGTGTGACCCACGGCGATGACCACTTCCAGGTTGATGCCCTTGACCTTGGAGGCCAGGTCGTCCAGCTTGGCCTTGCCTTCGGGCTTCAGAACCGACTTGTCGAAGTCGAAGAAAGCGTCGGCAGAGAAGGTCACCTTGGAGGCCACGGCCGGAGCGGGTGCCGGAGCGGGTGCGGGAGTTGCCGGAGCGGGCGTTGCGGCGGGAGCCACAGCGGCGGCCACAGGCTTCAGAGCGCCGTCGCAGTCAGCAGCTGCAGTGGCGGGCGTCCAGTTGGCATCGCGCCAGCACAGTTCGTTCGTGCCGTTCTTCCACACCAGTTCGCTGGTGCCGTTTTGCCAGTTGTCGATGGTCTTGCCACCGTCAGCAGCCTTCACTTGTGCGCCAGCGGCCGTTGCGAGGGCGGCAGAGGCAAACAACATCGCCACTTTGTTCAGTTTCTTCATGGTTCTCCTCTTGGGGAAAAAGCCGCAGCAGGGCTGCGAATCTGTGGACGTCATCAGTGACCATCACCAAAAACGTTGAATTGATTGTGCCATACGTCACATGCAGACGGACCGCCAAGCGGGGGCCAACAAGTAGGACAGCGGCGGAATTCCAGGGTTATGTTGCTCGGCTGCTACACGTCATTCGACCTAAAATGGGCCTTTTCCCGCCGTCAGAGTATCGCCACACATGACCCAGTTTGCTAAAGAAACCCTGCCCATCAGCCTCGAAGAGGAGATGCGTCGCAGCTATCTCGATTACGCAATGAGCGTGATCGTGGGCCGGGCGCTGCCCGATGCGCGAGATGGTCTCAAGCCTGTGCATCGGCGCGTGCTTTTTGCCATGCACGAGCTCAACAACGACTGGAACCGGCCGTACAAGAAGTCGGCGCGTATCGTCGGCGATGTGATAGGTAAATACCACCCGCACGGCGACAGTGCGGTGTACGACACCATCGTGCGCATGGCGCAGGATTTCTCGCTGCGCCACATGCTGGTGGACGGTCAGGGCAACTTCGGTTCGGTGGACGGGGACAGCGCGGCGGCGATGCGTTACACCGAAATCCGCCTGTCCAAGATTGCCCATGAAATGCTGGGCGATATCGACAAGGAAACGGTCGATTACGGCCCGAACTACGACGGCAGCGAGCGCGAGCCGCTGGTGCTGCCTGCGCGGCTGCCCAATCTGCTGGTCAACGGTTCCTCGGGCATTGCCGTGGGCATGGCCACCAATATTCCACCGCACAACCTCAACGAGGTGGTGGACGCCTGCCTGCACCTGCTGCAGACGCCCCAGGCCACCATCGACGAGCTGATGGAGATCATCCCCGCGCCCGACTTCCCGACGGCCGGCATCATCTATGGCATCAACGGTGTCAAGGAGGGCTATCGCACGGGTCGCGGACGCGTGGTGATGCGTGCCAAGTGCCACTTCGAGGACATCGACCGCGGCCAGCGCCAGGCCATCATCGTCGATGAGCTGCCCTACCAGGTCAACAAGAAGACGCTGCAGGAGCGCATGGCCGAGCTGGTGCACGAAAAGAAGATCGAGGGCATCAGCCACATCCAGGACGAGTCCGACAAGTCGGGCATGCGCCTGGTGATCGAGCTCAAGCGCGGCGAAGTGCCCGAGGTCGTGCTCAACAACCTGTACAAGCTGACCCAGCTGCAAGACACCTTCGGCATGAACATGGTGGCGCTGGTCGATGGCCAGCCCAAGCTGTGCAATCTGAAGGATCTGGTCGAGGTCTTCCTGCAGCACCGCCGCGAAGTGGTCACGCGCCGCACGGTCTATGAACTGCGCAAGGCGCGCGAGCGCGGCCATGTGCTGGAAGGCCTGGCGGTCGCGCTGGCCAACATCGACGACTTCATCGCCATCATCCGCAACGCGCCCACGCCACCTGTGGCCAAGGCCGAGCTGATGACGCGCAACTGGGACAGCAAGCTGGTGCGCGAGATGCTGACGCGCACCCGTACCGATGGCGGCGTGGTCAATGCCGACGACTACCGCCCCGATGGCCTGGAGCGCGAATTCGGCATGCAGGCCGATGGCCTGTACCGCCTGTCCGAGACCCAGGCCCAGGAAATCCTGCAGATGCGCCTGCAGCGCCTGACCGGCCTGGAGCAGGACAAGATCGTCGCCGAGTACAAGGACGTGATGTCCGTCATCGAGGACCTGCTGGACATCCTGTCCAAGCCCGAGCGCGTGTCGGCCATCATTGGCGACGAGCTCAAGCAGATCAAGGCCGAGTTCGGACAGAGCAAGGTCGGCGCCCGCCGCAGCACGGTCGAGTACAGCGCGCAGGACCTGTCCACCGAGGACCTGATCACGCCCACCGACATGGTGGTCACGCTCAGCCACACGGGCTACATCAAGAGCCAGCCGCTGTCCGAGTACCGCTCGCAAAAGCGCGGCGGGCGCGGCAAGCAGGCCACGGCCACCAAGGAAGACGACTGGATCGACCAGCTGTTCATCGCCAACACGCACGACTACCTGCTGTGCTTTTCCAACCGCGGCCGCCTGTACTGGCTCAAGGTCTGGGAAGTGCCGGCGGGCTCGCGCGGTTCGCGTGGCCGCCCCATCGTCAACATGTTCCCTCTGCAGGATGGCGAGAAGATCAACGTGGTGCTGCCGCTGACGGGCGAGTACCGCAGCTTCCCGGCCGACCACTATGTGTTCATGTCCACCAGCATGGGCACCGTGAAGAAGACGGCGCTGGACGAGTTCTCCAACCCGCGCAAGGCCGGCATCATCGCCGTGGGCCTGGACGAGGGCGATTTCCTGATCGGCGCAGCCCTCACCGACGGCAAGCATGACGTGATGCTGTTCAGCGACGGCGGCAAGGCCGTTCGATTCGACGAAAACGACGTGCGCCCCATGGGCCGCAATGCGCGTGGCGTCAAGGGCATGACCCTGGAAGAGGGCCAGAGCGTGATCGCGATGCTGGTGGCCGAGGACGAATCGCAAAGCGTGCTCACGGCCACGGAAAACGGCTACGGCAAGCGCACGTCCATCGTCGAGTACACGCGCCATGGCCGAGGCACCAAGGGCATGATTGCCATCCAGCAGTCCGAGCGCAACGGCAAGGTGGTCGCCGCCACCCTGGTCCACGCCGATGACGAAATCATGCTGATCACCGACACTGGCGTGCTGGTGCGTACCCGGGTCTCGGAAATCCGCGAGCTGGGCCGAGCCACCCAGGGCGTGACGCTGATCTCGCTGGACGAAGGCGCCAAGCTGGGCGGCCTGCAGCGCATCGTCGAAAACGATGCCAACGAAGTCGAGGGCGAGGAAGCCCCGGGCGGCGACGAAGCCGCTGCCGAAGGCACGGGCGAGCCCGCCTGATGACCCGGCCGCCGCTGGGGCTGCCTCCCACACCGGGAGTGCAGCCGTAGCGGCGGCCCAGATTTTTGACAGTTGCAGGCCCCGCCCGAACTGGCGCCTGCGCGTGACTTGACAGTGAACTCCATGAACCGCCCTTACAACTTCTCCGCCGGCCCTGCCGCCATTCCCGCCGAAGTGCTGCAGCAGGCAGCCGCCGAAATGCTCGACTGGCACGGGTCCGGCATGAGCGTGATGGAGATGAGCCACCGCGGCAAGGAGTTCATCTCCATCTACGAACAGGCCGAGGCCGATCTGCGCGAGCTGCTGGCCGTGCCGCCCGAATTCAAGATTCTGTTCATGCAGGGCGGCGGCCTGGCCGAGAACGCCATCGTTCCGCTGAACCTGTCGCGCGCCGGCACGGTGGACTTCGTGCTCAGCGGCAGCTGGAGCCAGAAGTCGGCCAAGGAAGCACGCAAGTACGTAGCCGATGCACACATCGCAGCCAGCGGCGAGGACAGCCAATTCACCACCCTGCCCGCCTCTGAAAGCTGGCAACTGAGCCGTGGCGCCAGCTACGTGCACATCTGCAGCAACGAAACCATCCATGGCGTGGAGTTCCAGGAACTGCCCGACCTGAAGGCGCTGGGCTGCGATGCTCCGCTGGTGGTGGATTTCTCCTCGCACGTGGCCTCGCGCCCCGTCGATTGGAGCCGCGTGGGCCTGGCGTTCGGCGGTGCGCAAAAGAACCTGGGCCCGGCCGGCCTGACCCTGGTCATCGTGCGTGAGGACCTGCTGGGCCACGCCCTGCCCGCCTGCCCTTCGGCCTTCGACTACAAGACCGTGGCCGACAACCAGTCGATGTACAACACGCCGCCCACCTGGGGCATCTACATCGCGGGCCTGACCTTCCAGTGGATCAAGCGCCAGACCGAAGGCGGCCTGACCGGCGTGGCGGCCCTGCAGGCGCGCAATATCGCCAAGGCCGACCTGTTCTACCAGTACGTGGACCAGTCCTCGTTCTACGTGAACAAGGTCGCTGCCAATTGCCGCTCGCGCATGAACATCCCTTTCTTCCTGCGCGACGAGTCGCGCAATGACGCCTTCCTGGCCGGAGCCCGGGAACGCGGCCTGCTGCAGCTCAAGGGCCACAAGTCCGTCGGCGGCATGCGTGCCAGCATCTACAACGCCATGCCCATCGCTGGCGTGCAGGCGCTGGTGGAGTACATGCGCGAATTCGAACAGCGCAACGCCTGACCGACCACACCCCTTCCATGAGCACCCCACCCCAAGCCTCTCCCGATCTGGCGCATCTGCGCGTGCAGATCGACGATATCGACCAGCAACTGCTGGATCTGCTGAACCGACGCGCCCGCGTGGCCGAGCAGGTCGGCGAGGTCAAGAAGCGTGAAGGCACGCCCTTCTTCCGCCCTGACCGCGTGGCCCAGGTCATCCAGAAGATCGAGTCCGCCAACCCCGGCCCGCTCAAGAACGCCCATGTCTCGGCCATCTGGCGCGAGATCATGTCGGCCTGCCTGGCGCTGGAGTCACCCCAGCGCGTGGCCGTGCTGGGCCCGGCGGGCACGTTCTGCGAGGAAGCGGCCATCCAGTATTTCGGCGGCGCGGCCGACCTGATGTACTGCAACAGCTTCGACGAGGTGTTCCACGCCACGGCCGCGGGCAGCGCGCAGTACGGAGTGGTGGGCGTGGAGAACTCCAACGAAGGCGTGGTCACGCGCTCGCTGGACATGTTCCTGCATACGCCCTGCCACGTGGTGGGAGAGGTCAGCCTGCTGGTGCGCCACAACCTGCTGCGCAGCACCAACACGACCGAAGGCATCAAGGTGGTTGCGGCTCACCCCCAGGCCCTGGCCCAATGTCAGGGCTGGCTGTCCAAGCATCTGCCGCATGCCGAACGCCGCCCGGTGTCCAGCAACGCCGAAGGCGCCCGCCTGGCGGCGCTGCACCCCGATATCGCCGGCCTGGCCAGCGAACGCGCGGCCCAGCAATTCGGCCTGCACGTGGTGGCGCATGCCATTCAGGACGATGCCTACAACCGCACGCGCTTCGCCGTCATCTGCCTGCCGCACACGCTGGCGACGCCCGCACCCAGCGGGCAGGATTGCACCAGCATCATCATCTCCGTGCCCAACCGTCCCGGCGCCGTGCATGACCTGCTGGTACCGCTCAAGCGGCACGGCGTCTCCATGACGCGCTTCGAATCGCGCCCCGCACGCACGGGCCAGTGGGAGTACTACTTCTACATCGACCTCGAAGGTCACCCGGCCCAGCCCAACGTGGCCAGCGCGCTGCAGGAGCTGCGTGAGCTGTGCGCCTTCTACAAGGTGCTGGGCACCTATCCGGTCTCCAAGTGATGCAGCCGTTCGAACAACTGGGGTTGATCGGCTGCGGCCTCATGGGCGGCTCGTTCGCGCTGGCGCTCAAGCAGGCCGGGCTGGTCAAGCGTGTCGTGGGCTACAGCAAATCCCCGTCCACCACCGAGCGCGCACGCCAGATGGGCGTCATCGATGTGGAGGCACCCTCGGCCCTGCTGGCCGCCGCCGGCGCAGACCTGGTGCTGCTGGCGGTGCCCGTGGCGGCTACCGAGGCCACGCTCAAGTCCATCAAGCACCTGGTCACGCCCGGGATGATGATCATGGACGTGGGCTCCACCAAGGTCGATGTGGTGCATGCCGCCCGCTCGGCATTGCGCGACCAGCTCGGCTCCTTCGTGCCGGCCCATCCCATTGCGGGCAAGGAAGTCTCGGGCGTCGAGCATTCCGACCCCCAGCTGTACAAGGGCGCACAGGTCATCCTGACGCCCACGGAACGCACACTGACCGAGCACCTGCAAAAGGCCCAGTCCCTGTGGGAGCTGCTGGGCTGCCGCGTGCGCGCCATGTCGCCAGAAGCCCACGACAGCGCCTTTGCCACGGTCAGCCACCTGCCGCATCTGCTGGCCTTCGCCATGATGCAAAGCGTGATCACCCAGCCCGATTCCGATGAGGTGCTGTCCCTGGCCGGCCCCGGCTTCCGTGACTTCACGCGCATTGCAGCAGGCGACCCCAAGATGTGGCGCGATGTGCTGCTGGCCAACAGCGAACAGGTGCTGGCGCAGTCGCGCCAGTTCCAGCAGGCGCTGCAGCAACTCGAATGCCTGATCCAGGCCGGCGACGGCCAAGGCCTGGAAGACCACCTGACCCTGGCCAGCGCGGCGCGTGCCCACTGGCGCATGGGCGTACCGCGCCGCTGACGCGCAACGCCGGCCGCGCTCCAAGCGCCCCCAAGCGCATCTGTGGATTGCGGCCAGCGCGGCCGCAATGCCTTCCGACAGCCTGTTTGCCTCCGAATTGCCATGTTCAGTACCGCCTTCCTCGATATCCCCCCTCTTTCCCGCGCTCAGGGCACGGTGAGCCTGCCAGGCTCCAAGAGCATCTCGAACCGCGTGCTGCTGCTGGCAGCGCTGAGCCAGGGCACGACCGTGGTCCACGACCTGCTTGACTCGGACGACACGCGCGTCATGCTCCGGGCCCTGCAGCAACTGGGCTGCACGGTGGAGCCCGCGACCATCACCCTCGGCCAGCCTGTGCGCATCACCGGCCTGGGCGGCGTCCTGCCCTCCGGCGCCAGTGCCGAGCTGTTCATGGGCAACGCCGGCACGGCCATGCGGCCGCTGACGGCAGCCCTGTCCGTGCTGGGCGGCGACTTCCAACTCAGCGGCGTGCCGCGCATGCATGAGCGCCCCATCGGCGATCTGGTCGATGCACTGCGACAGCTCGGCTGCCGCATCGACTACCTGGGCAACGAGGGCTTTCCTCCGCTGCACATCCGCCAGCCCGATTTCTCGCAGCTGCCGCACAGCCCCATCCAGGTGCGTGGCGATGTCTCCAGCCAGTTCCTGACCTCGCTGCTGATGGCGCTGCCGCTGCTGGCAACCACGCGCGACATCACCATCGAAGTCGTGGGCGAGCTGATCTCCAAGCCCTACATCCATATCACGCTGGAGTTGCTGGCCCGCTTCGGCATCGCCGTGCACAACGAGAACTGGCAGCGCTTCACCATCCCGGCCGGCAGTCGCTACCGCTCGCCGGGCGAGATCCATGTCGAGGCAGACGCCTCGTCGGCCAGCTACTTCATCGCACTGGGCGCCATCGCCTCGGACAGCGCCGAAGGCATCCGCATCCTCGGCGTGGGACTGGACTCCATCCAGGGCGATATCCGCTTTGTCGAAGCCGCGCGCGCCATGGGCGCCGAGGTGGAGGGAGGCCCGAACTGGCTGCGCATACGCCGTGGCGCCTGGCCGCTCAAGGCCATCGACCTGGACTGCAACCACATCCCCGATGCCGCCATGACGCTGGCCGTCATGGCCCTGTATGCCGATGGCACGACCACGCTGCGCAACATCGCAAGCTGGCGCGTCAAGGAGACCGACCGCATCGCGGCCATGACCAAGGAGCTGCGCAAGCTGGGCGCCGAAGTCGAGGAAGGCGCGGACTTCATCCGCGTCACACCGCCCGCGTCCACCGCCGCATGGCGCGCGGCCAGCATCCACACCTACGACGATCACCGCGTGGCCATGTGCTTCTCGCTGGCGGCCTTCAACCCGGCCGCCCTGCCGGTGCGCATCGAAGACCCCAAGTGCGTCGCCAAGACCTTCCCCGACTACTTCGAGGCCCTGTTCTCGGTCTGCGAGACGGCCCGTGCGTGCATCCCCGTGATCTGCATCGATGGCCCCACCGCCTCCGGCAAAGGAACCATCGCCGCCGAGGTGGCCGAGGCCCTGGGATACCACCTGCTGGACTCGGGCGCGCTGTACCGCCTCACAGGACTGGCCGCGTCGCGGGCCGGCATGGTGCTGGACGAATCCCACGCCCCGCAGATTGCCGCGCTGGCGCGCGCGCTGCCCGTGCGCTTTGATGCCGAGCAGCGCATCTGGCTGGGCGACGAGGATGTCACCCTGATCCTGCGCAGCGAGGAGTCGGGCATGAACGCCTCGCGCGTCTCGGCCCTGCCGGCCGTGCGCGATGCACTGGTGGACCTGCAGCTGTCCTTCCAGCAGCTGCCGGGGCTGGTCGCCGACGGCCGCGACATGGGCACGGTGATCTTTCCCCATGCTCCCCTCAAGGTCTATTTGTCGGCCTCCGCCGCCTGTCGCGCCGAGCGCCGGCATAAGCAGTTGATTTCCAAAGGAATTGCCGCTAACATAAGCGCCCTTCGGGCAGACCTTGAAGCACGCGATGCGCGGGACATGAACCGCAGCGTTGCACCCCTCAAGCCCGCCCAGGATTCCATGCTGCTTGACAGCTCCGAGCTTTCCATCGAAGAGGTGGCAGAGCAGGTGCTTTCATGGTGGCAGGAACGCCAGCCGTTCGGCCGCGACTGATTGCCAGTTGCGCCGCACGGTCGGCAACCCGCCCTCAGGGCCCAGACATGGCGGCACCGCCCCGTGTACGGCCCGAGGTTCATAGACTCCAACCCCGTGGTTGAACCCACAACACCTCCGCAAACAGTCCTAGAAACGCTTGGCAATGGTGCCAACGGAAACCTGTTTGCGGGCAAGGAAATACATGTCTGAATCTTTTGCCTCCCTGTTTGAAGAATCGCTGCAACGCACGGAAATGCGTCCTGGCGAGGTCATCACCGCTGAAGTGGTGCGCGTCGAGCACAACTTCGTCGTCGTGAACGCTGGCCTGAAGTCGGAAGCCTATGTGCCGATCGACGAATTCAAGAACGACCAGGGAGAAATCGAAGTCCAGGTGGGCGACTTTGTGTCGGTCGCCATCGGCTCGATCGAAAACGGCTACGGCGACACCATCCTGTCGCGCGACACCGCCAAGCGCCTGGCCTCGTGGCTGGCTCTGGAAAAGGCCCTGGAATCGGGCGAATTCGTGACCGGCACGACCTCCGGCAAGGTCAAGGGCGGCCTGACGGTGCTGGTCAACGGCATCCGCGCCTTCCTGCCCGGTTCGCTGATCGACACCCGTCCGATCAAGGACCTGACTCCGTACGAAAACAAGACGATGGAGTTCAAGGTCATCAAGCTGGACCGCAAGCGCAACAACGTGGTGCTGAGCCGCCGCGCCGTGGTCGAAGCCTCGATGGGCGAAGAGCGCGCCAAGCTGATGGAAACGCTGAAGGAAGGCGCCATCGTTCAAGGCGTGGTCAAGAACATCACCGAATACGGTGCGTTCGTGGACCTGGGCGGCATCGACGGCCTGCTGCACATCACCGACATGGCATGGCGCCGCGTGCGTCATCCTTCGGAAGTCGTGCAGGCTGGCCAGGAAATCACCGCCAAGATCCTCAAGTTCGACACCGAGAAGAACCGTGTCTCGCTGGGTCTGAAGCAAATGGGCGACGACCCGTGGATGGGCGTTTCGCGCCGCTACCCCTCGAGCACCCGCCTGTTCGGCAAGGTCACGAACATTGCCGACTACGGCGCGTTCGTCGAGCTGGAACCCGGCATCGAAGGCCTGGTGCACGTCTCCGAAATGGACTGGACCAACAAGAACATTGCTCCGACCAAGCTCGTGACCCTGGGTGACGAAGTCGAAGTCATGGTGCTGGAGATCGACGAAGACAAGCGTCGCATCTCGCTGGGCATGAAGCAGTGCAAGGCCAACCCCTGGCAAGAGTTCGCACAGAACACCAAGCGCGGCGACCGCGTCAAGGGCCCGATCAAGTCGATCACCGACTTCGGCGTGTTCGTGGGTCTGGCTGCCGGCATTGACGGCCTGGTGCACCTGTCCGACCTGTCCTGGAACGAGCCCGGCGAAGCTGCCGTGCGCAACTACAAGAAGGGCCAGGAAGTCGAAGCCATCGTGCTGGCCGTGGACGTCGAGCGCGAGCGCATCTCCCTGGGCATCAAGCAGCTGGACAGCGATCCCTTCACGACCTTCGTGACCGTGAACGACAAGGGCCAGATCGTGTCGGGCAAGGTCAAGACGGTGGACGCACGCGGTGCTGAAATCGACCTGGGCGAAGACATCGTCGGCTACCTGCGCGCTTCGGAAATCGCCGTTGACCGCGTGGAAGATGCCCGCTCGGTGCTGAAGGAAGGCGACGAGATCACCGCCGTGGTGGTCAATGTGGATCGCAAGACCCGCAACATCCAGCTGTCGATCAAGGCCAAGGACCAGGTTGACCAGCAAGAAGCCATGGCTTCCCTGTCCGCCCAGTCGGCCAAGGAAAACGCCGGCACGACCAGCCTGGGCGCCCTGCTGCGCGCCAAGCTGGACAACTCCGACAAGTAATCAGCAGCCAGTCTGCTGACCGCTGAAGGTCGGATGCGACGGGCGCCTCCGGGCGCCCGTCGCCATTTCAACCCCTGATTCCTATCCTTGATGACCCGATCCGATCTCGTCGAAGAACTCGCAGCACGCTTTGGCCAACTGAGCCAACGCGACGCCGAGCAGGCCGTCAAGACGATTCTTGACGCCGTCAGCGATGCCCTGGTGCGCGGCCATCGCATCGAAATCCGCGGCTTTGGAAGTTTCTCGGTCAACCACCGCCCGCCCCGCATGGGCCGCAATCCCCGCAGCGGTGAGGCCGTCCACATTCCGTCCAAGCGCGTGCCGCACTTCAAGCCCGGCAAGGCCCTGCGCGAAGCCGTGGACCTGCGCCCCGGCGCGGCGCCCGACACGGTTGCCGCCAGCTCCGCAGGCACCGGCCCTGCCGCCTGAAAGCCGGCTTGCCGGCTGCGCGCACTGCAGCCGTCGTCACCGCCAGGCTCTAGAATCGTTCCCGTCACACAAGGGAACACATGAAGTACTTCCTGTGGCTGCTCAAGGCGGCCATTTTTTTTACGCTGTTCGCCTTCGCACTGAACAATCAGCAGGACGCGACCGTGCACTTCTTCTTCGGCACCTCCTGGACTGCGCCGCTGGTACTGGTGGTGCTGGCGGCCTTCGCCCTGGGCCTGATCGTGGGCGTGCTGGGCATGGTGCCGCGCTGGCTCAAGCACCGCAATGCCGCGCGCTTGACCCAGGTCACCGCGCCTGCAGCCGAAGGAGCGGCGCCAGTCACGGCGCCCAAGGCGCCCCCCTCCCCCATCCTGCCGGGCGACGTGCATGGAATTTGATCTGAGCTGGATACTGCTGGGCCTGCCCGTGGCCTTCGTGCTGGGCTGGCTGGCCTCGCGCTGGGACTTGCGGCAGATCCGCGCCGAAAACCGCCAGGCACCCAAGGCCTACTTCAAGGGATTGAACTTCCTGCTCAACGAGCAGCAGGACAAGGCCATCGACGCCTTCATCGAAGCCGTGCAGAACGACCCCGACACCTCGGAGTTGCACTTCGCCCTGGGCAATCTCTTTCGCCGCCGCGGCGAATACAACCGCGCCGTGCGCGTGCATGAGCACCTGCTGTCGCGCGGCGACCTCAGCCGCGTGGACCGCGACCGCGCCCAGCACGCGCTGGCCCAGGACTTTCTGAAGGCAGGCCTGCTCGATCGCGCCGAGGACGCGCTGCGCCGCCTGGAAGGCACGGCCTTCGAGGCCGAGGCCCGCCTGGCCCTGCTGGCCATCTACGAGCGCTCGCGCGACTGGACACAGGCCGCCGCCATTGCTCGCCGCATGCAGGATGCCAACCAGGGGGACTTCAGTGGCCGGCTGGCGCACTACCTGTGCGAAGACGCCCAGTCCTTGCTCACGCAGGGCCAGCAGGCCGAGGCGCTGCAGCGGCTGCAGCAAGCCATCACCACAGCACCCCAGGCTGCGCGACCGCGCCTGGAGCATGCCCAGTTGCAGCATCGCATGGGGCAATCGGCCCAGGCCTTGCAATCGCTGGAAAGCCTGGCCGAGCAGTCCCCCGCCGCGCTGCCGCTGGCAGCCCAGTTGCTGGTGGACATCGCAGCCGCCACAGGCCAACGCCAGCATGTCCACCAGCTGCTCAGCCAGCAATACGCCCAGGCACCTTCGCTGGACCTGCTGCAGGCGTTGGTTGCGCTGGACGCTCAAATTGAAGAACAGAGCACCGATGGCGAAACCAAGGCACCGGGACGCGCCCGCCTGGTCCAGCATCTGGACCGGGAACCTTCCCTGGTGGCTGCTGCGCAGTGGCTGGCTGGCGAGAAACTGTCCGAGGAGCAATACCACCCAGCCGTGCAACGCGCGCTGGACCACGCCGCCAAACCGCTGACCCGCTACCGCTGCGCGGCCTGCGGCTTCGAGGCGCGCCAGCATTTCTGGCACTGCCCCGGCTGCCAGAGCTGGGACAGCTACCCGGCCCGGCGCGTCGAGGAGCTGTGATGGGCCGGGGTGGCGAAAGGCGGCCCTATCCCCGGCATCGCGTCACCCCCATTGGCAAACCCGGCATGGCCAGTGTATTTTCAGAGTATTCCTAGAAACCGCCCTGGAGGGCGCGTGGCCATTGGCTTTGGGTGCGTGCGGCCGTGCCTGCGCCGGCCTCCTGGAGCCCGCGACTGCCTGGCGGCACGCCAGAGGCCTGCATAAGATGCTTCTGGGTCGCAATGTTGCGGCCCTCAACATTGAGGGATCAGGAGGTTTGTATGTTCAGAAAATTGATGGCTGGCTTCATTGCGCTGCTGTGGTCCGTGATGGCTTTGGCCGCTGTGGAAGCCAACAAGGCGAATGAAGCCGAACTGACATCCATCAAGGGCATAGGCCCGGCCATGTCGGCACGCATTCTCGAGGAACGCAAATCCGCCCCCTTCAAGGACTGGCCCGACTTCATCGCACGGGTCAAGGGTGTGGCCGAACCGACCGCCACCAAGTTTTCGGGCGAAGGCCTGACTGTCAACGGCAGCAGCTACAAAGGCCACAGCGCCAAGCCTGATGCCAAGGACACTGCGGCCAAGGGGGGCAAGGACACGGCGGCCCAGGGCACCAAGCCGACCAAGGAGCAGGCGGCAAAGCCGGCCACTCCAGCCAAGGCCGGCTCGGCCTCCTGAAGACGCGAACTGTCTCTATCCAACCCGCTTCGGCGGGTTTTTCATGCGTACGACCCTCGGGGTATGCGCGGCCATAGCCTGAAACATGCTCAGGTTTTCATAGCGAAGCAAAAAACCTTGCCCGTAAAATGGACCGCCCATGCCCCTGATCACCCTCATACTCCTACCCTTCATCGGCAGCCTGATTGCCGCAATGCTGCCCGCCAATGCGCGCAATACGGAGTCGACTCTGGCCGGCGTGATCGCATTGGGCTGTGCCATACAGACCGCATTGCTGTTTCCACAGATCGCCGATGGGGAAGTGCTGCGCCAGGAGATCGAGTGGCTGCCGGCACTGGGACTGAACCTGGTGATCCGCATGGACGGCTTTGCCTGGATGTTCTGCATGCTGGTGCTGGGCATAGGCTCGCTGGTCGTGCTGTATGCGCGCTACTACATGTCGCCGGCCGATCCAGTGCCGCGCTTTTTCTCGTTCTTTCTGGCCTTCATGGGCGCGATGGCTGGCGTGGTGCTGTCGGGCAACATCATCCAGATTGCCTTCTTCTGGGAGCTGACCAGCCTCTTCTCCTTTCTTCTGATCGGATACTGGCACCATCGCAAGGATGCACGCCGCGGCGCGCGCATGGCGCTGACGGTGACGGGCACAGGCGGCCTGGCCATGCTGGCCGGCATGCTGGTGCTGGGCCACATCGTGGGCAGCTATGACCTGGACAACGTGCTCATCGCCGGCCAGCAGGTGCGTGACCACCAGCTGTACCTGGTCGCCCTGGTGCTGATCCTGCTGGGCGCGCTGACCAAGAGTGCGCAGTTCCCCTTCCACTTCTGGCTGCCGCACGCCATGGCCGCGCCCACGCCGGTGTCGGCCTATCTGCACTCCGCCACCATGGTCAAGGCCGGCGTGTTCCTGCTGGCGCGCATGTGGCCCGTGCTGGGTGACACCGATGCCTGGTTCTGGCTGGTGGGCGGAGCGGGCGCGGCAACCCTGCTCATCGGCGGCTATCTGGCCATGTTCCAGCACGATCTCAAGGGATTGCTGGCCTATTCGACGATTTCCCACCTGGGCCTGATCACGCTACTGCTGGGCCTGAACAGCAAGCTGGCCGCCGTGGCTGCGGTGTTCCACATCATGAACCACGCGACCTTCAAGGCCTCGCTGTTCATGGCCGCGGGCATCGTCGACCATGAAAGCGGCACGCGTGACATCCGCCGGCTTTCGGGCCTGCGGCACATGATGCCCATCACGGCCACGCTGGCCTGCGTGGCCAGTGCGGCCATGGCGGGCGTGCCGCTGCTCAACGGCTTCCTGTCCAAGGAAATGTTCTTCGCCGAGACCGTCTACCTGGATGCCGCTCCCTGGGTGCGCACGGCCTTGCCGGTGGCAGCCACGGTGGCGGGCATGTTCAGCGTGGCCTATTCGCTGCGCTTCACCATCGACGTCTTCTTCGGCCCCAAGGCCACCGACCTGCCGCACGACCCGCACGAGCCTCCGCACTGGATGCGCGTGCCCGTCGAGCTGCTGGTGCTGGCCTGCCTGGTGGTGGGCATGCTGCCGGCGTGGGCGGTGGGCAGCTTTCTCGCAGCGGCCGCCACGCCCGTAGTCGGCGGCGACCTGCCCGAGTACAGCCTGGCCATCTGGCACGGCTGGAACATGCCCTTGATCATGAGCCTTGTGGCGTTGATTGGCGGCATCCTGCTGTACATGCTGCTGCGCTGGCAGCGCCAGGCCGGCCATATGGATACCGCGCCGCTGGTAGGCACGCTCAGCGGCCAGCGTGTTTTCGAGAATCTGCTGGCCCGCCTGTCCCTGCTGGGCCGCTGGTCGCGCCGGCGCCTGTCCACCATGCGCCTGCAGTGGCAGATGCTGTGGCTGGTCTGCACCGCCGTGCTGGCTGGCGTTCTGCCCCTGTGGCTGCAAGGCATCAAGCTGGGCGACCGGAGCATGCTGCCGCTGTCGCCCGCCTTCGTGATGCTGTGGGCCGTGGGCATTCTCTGCGCCCTGGGTACGGCCTGGAAGGCCAAGTACCACCGGCTGACGGCGCTGATCATGCTGGGCGGCGCCGGCCTGTGCACCTGCCTGACCTTCCTGTGGTTCTCGGCGCCTGACCTGGCGCTGACGCAGCTGGTCGTCGAGGTCGCCACCACGGTGCTGATGCTGCTGGGCCTGCGCTGGATGCCCAAGCGCGACAAAAGCCTGCACATTCCCGTGCTGTCCGCCGAGCTGCGCGCCCGCTCGCGCCGCATGCGTGACCTGCTGCTGTCGCTGGTTGCAGGTGGCGGCATGGCCTGGCTGGCCTTCGCCATGATGAGCCGCCCCTTCTATGACGGGGCCTCCACCTTCTTCCTGGAACATGCGCTCAGCGATGGCGGCGGCACCAATGTGGTCAACGTCATGCTGGTGGACTTCCGGGGCTTCGACACCTTCGGCGAGATCGTGGTGCTGGGCATCGTGGCCCTGGTCGTCTATGCGCTGCTCAGGCGCTTTCGCCCGGCCCGCGAGACGCTGGACCTGCCCGAGCAGCAGCGCTACATGCCTGGCGACCTGCAGACCGATCTGTTCAATCCGCGCAACGCAGGCGATACGGCCGTGGGCTACCTGATGGTGCCCGCCGTGCTGGTGCGGCTGCTGCTGCCGTTTGCCGCCCTGGTTTCCGTCTACATCTTCATGCGCGGCCACAACGAGCCCGGCGGCGGCTTCGTGGCCGGCCTGGTGTTCTCGGTCGCCTTGCTAATGCAGTACATCATCTCCGGCACGCAGTGGGTCGAGGCCCACCTGCCGATCTTCCCGCGCCGATGGATCGGTGTCGGCCTGCTGTTCGCACTGGGTACCGGCATGGGCTCCATCGTGGCCGGCTATCCCTTTCTCACCAGCCACACCTTCCATATGACCCTGCCAGTCGTCGGCGACGTGCATCTCGCCAGCGCCCTGTTCTTCGACATCGGTGTGTTCTCGCTGGTGGTCGGCGCGACCATGCTCATTCTGACGGCCATCGCCCACCAATCGGTGCGCAGCCACCGCTACCACGCCCGCCTGCTGGAGGAGCAGCAGCAACAGGCCGAAGAGGCCGAAGCCGCCGTGCAGCAGGCCACCGCTGCAGCGCTTGCACGAGGAGGTTTCTGATGGAAGTCGTGCTTGCCATTGCCATCGGCGTACTGACGGGCTCGGGCGTGTGGCTGCTGCTGCGCCCACGCACCTACCAGGTCATCATGGGCCTGGCCCTGCTGTCTTACGCAGTCAACCTGTTCATCTTCAGCATGGGCCGCCAGGGCCTGGCCATCGACAAGGAGCCCGTGCTGCGCGCCGGCGTGCCGCAGGATCTTGCGCACTATGCGGATCCCATGCCGCAGGCTCTGGTGCTCACGGCCATCGTGATCGGCTTTGCCATGACGGCACTGTTCCTGGTGGTGCTGCTGGCCTCGCGCGGCACCACGGGCACCGACCATGTGGACGGAGCCCATTCCCGCACCGAGCAGGAGATGCCATGAACGAGCTGACCGCCCGTCTCATGCCGCACCTGATGCTGGCGCCCATCGTGCTGCCCATGCTTTCGGCAGCGCTGATGCTGTTGCTGCGCGAAGAGCGCCAGCGCCTCAAATTCGCTCTTGGACTGGTATCCACCCTGATGGGGCTGGGCGTGGCCGTGATGCTGATGCTGTGGACCGACCAGGCCGGCGCGCCCGTCAACCTGGGCGTCTACATGCCGGGCAACTGGCCCATGCCCTTCGGCATCTCGCTGGCACTGGACCGCCTGACCGGCATGATGCTGGTGCTGACCTATACGGTGGCCCTGGCCTCGCTGGTCTTCTCCAGCGCCCGCTGGCACCGCGCGGGGATGCACTTTCACTCGCTGTTCCAGTTTCAGCTGATGGGCCTGAGCGGCGCCTTCCTCACGGCGGACCTGTTCAACCTGTTCGTGTTCTTCGAGATCATGCTCGCGGCCTCCTATGGACTGGTCCTGCATGGTTCCGGGCGGACGCGCATCCAGGCGGGCCTGCACTACATCGCCATCAATCTTGCAGCCTCGTCGCTGTTCCTGATCGGCGTGTCCATGCTCTACGGCCTGACCGGCACGCTGAACATGGCCGACCTGGCACGTGCCATCCCCCAGGTCAGCAGCGACGACCGCGGGCTGCTGCATTCGGCCGCTGCCATCCTGGGCATTGCCTTCCTGACCAAGGCAGCCATGTGGCCGCTGAACTTCTGGCTGGTGCCGGCCTACAGCGCAGCCACCGCTCCCGTGGGCGCCGTGTTCGCGCTCATGACCAAGGTGGGCGTCTACGTGGTGCTGCGGCTGTGGACGCTGCTGTTCAGCTCCGAGGCCGGCGCCTCCGCCCTGTTCGGCAGCACCTGGCTGATCGTCGGCGGCATGCTGACCATGGCCTTCGGCGGCCTGGGCATGCTGGGCTCGCAGCGGCTGACGCATATCGCGGGCTTTGCGGCCGTTCTCTCTTCGGGCACCTTGCTGGCCGCCACGGGCTTTGGCCAGAACGCCTTGACGGCCGGGCTGCTGTACTACCTGCCCAGCTCCACCCTGGCCGTGAGCGCCCTGTTTCTGATCGCCGACGTGGTGGACCGCTGGCGCGTGGATGACGATGCGGGCGAGCCCTATGAGGATGACGAGGCTCCCTTCCTCAACGCCGAACTGCTGCCCACGGAGGGCTTCAACCTCGACGAATCCGAAGAGGTGCTGATCGGCCGCGCCATTCCCGCAGCGGCCGCCTTCATCGGCCTGAGCTTCATGCTGGCCACCCTGGTGGTCACCGGCCTGCCCCCGCTGTCGGGCTTTGTGGGCAAGTTCGCCATGCTGTCTGCCCTGCTCAACCCGCTGGGCCTGGGCAACTCCAGCGGCTTCCAGGCCGGCTGGGCCGGCTGGGTGCTGGTGGCGCTGATGATCGCCACGGGACTGCTCGCCCTGCTGTCGCTGGTGCGCGCCGGCATACGCCATTTCTGGGCGACCGAGGAGCAGAACTCGCCCTCGTTGCGTGTGGCCGAAGGCCTGCCCATCGCCGTGCTGCTGGCCTGCTGCGTGGCGCTCACCGTGCAGGGTGGCCAGCTGATGGGCTACACGCAGCGTGCGGCCGATGCGCTGCTGGCGCCCGATGTCTATGTGCGCTCCGTCATGGGCACGCAGCCGGAGCCGAGCCCGGCAGAAAAGAAGGCGCGGCTGGAAGCCGGCCCCGAAGGCGCCGCGCGCGCCGCTGCCCAGGCCAGCGGCGCCCCCATGCCCGCAGGCATAGGCGATGCAGGCCCAACGGCCGGCAAGGAGGATTCCCGATGATGAAAACCCTGCTGCCCGCGCCGCTGCTGTCGGTGGCGCTGTTCCTGCTGTGGCTGCTGCTCAACCGCTCGTTCAGCAGCGGCCAGATCCTGCTGGGCGCCTTGCTGGGCCTGTTGCTGCCGCTGCTGCTGCGCGGCCTGCGCCCCTTGCCCGTGCGCGTGCGCCATCCGCTGACCATCGTGCGCCTGGGGCTGCGCGTGGTCTGGGACACCTCGGTGTCCAACTTCAACGTCGTGCGGTTCATGCTGTTTCCGGGCATGCGCAAGCACCCGGCCAACTTCGTGCGCATCCCGCTGGAACTGCGCGACCCCAACGGCCTGGCCGTGCTCGCCATGATCGTGTGCATCACGCCCGGCACGGCCTGGGCCGAGATCTCGCGCGACCGCTCCCAGCTCATGCTGCATGTGCTGGAGGTCGATGATCCCGAAGAGATCGTCCAGCACGTCAAGCGCTCCTACGAGCGCCCCCTGATGGAGATTTTCGAATGATGCCCTGGTTCCACTGGACTTTGATGTTCGCGCTGGGCCTGCTGGTCGCCGCCATGGGCTGCGCCGTGCTGCGCCTGCTCAAGGGCCCGCACGCCCAGGATCGCGTGCTGGCGCTGGACTGCATGTACCTCAACGGCATGCTGGCCATGCTGCTGATGGGCATCATCTATGACAGCACCAGCTATTTCGAGGCCGCCCTGCTGGTTGCGCTGTTCGGCTGCGTGGGCTCCACGGCCATGGCCAAGTTCCTGCTGCGCGGCGAGGTGATCGAATGATGCCGGAAACCACCACGCTGCCGCTGTGGTGCCAGATCCTGGTGGCTGCGCTGGCGCTGGGCGGCGCCATCATCGCCTTTCTGGGCTCCATGGGCCTGTGGCGCCTGGACAGCTATTTCGAGCGCGTGCATGCGCCTTCCATCATCGCCACCATGGGCTGCTGGCTGATCATGCATGCCACCTGGATCTACTTTTCCGTCAGCGGCCAGAGCCTGGCCGTGCATGCGCTGCTGATTGCGGTGTTCATCTCGGTGACCGTTCCCATCACGACCATCTTCCTGATGCGTGCAGCCCTGTTCCGCGCACGCCGTGCAGGCCAGGACGTGCCGCCGCCGCTGAGCAGCGTCGTGCGCAACGAGCCGGCCGAACACCCGGACGTCTGAAGCGCAATCGGGCCTGAAAATACCCGCCGATGCGGCAGGCAGCGGCAGGCAAAAGCCCTACTGCCAACTGTCCAGCATACGAATTCGCCCACGGCTGCGTCAATGCGCCAAAGCACCCGGTGCGCGAGCCCCGCGGCTATGAGTTTGTGAGCGTATAGTGCAGTCATCATCTGCGCTGGCAACGTATTTGATGGAACGGCCACAGGCGTGGCCGCCCTGGTTTTTCCTGTGTACGAGGGTTCATGCAAATCTCTTCCCCCCTGACCGATACCGATCTGGCCAACGGCTGGTCGGCCCTTCACAACCAGGCACACAACGGCATGGCATTGCAGCAGAACTCCAATCGCCTCGCCTTCGCGGACCCGGAATTCATGTTCCGCCGCGAAACCCGCGGCATCCGCATGCAGCTGGAGCTGCTCAAGCCGGACCTGGCCCAGATCGAGCGCGGCATCGAGCACACCGTCGTGGTCTATGGCAGCGCCCGCTTCGTGGACCTGGAGCAGGCCGAGCAGCAATTGGCCGACGCACAGGCCAGCGGCGATCCCCAGCGCGTTGCCTTGGCCGAGCGCGCCGTGCGCAATGCGCACCGCTATGAACAGGCCCGCGCCTTCACGCGCATCGTGGCCGCCGACAGCCTGAACCAGCCGCCCGAGGAGCGCCTCTACATCTGCACCGGCGGCGGCCCCGGCATCATGGAGGCGGCCAACCGGGGCGCCCATGACGTGGGCGCGCCCAGCATCGGCCTGAACATCGAGCTGCCGCACGAGCAAAACGGCAACCGCTTCATCTCGCCGGACCTGAGCTTCAAGTTCCACTACTTCGCCCTGCGCAAGATGCATTTCATGATGCGCGCCAAGGCCCTGGTGGCCTTCCCCGGCGGCTTCGGCACGCTGGACGAGCTGTTCGAGGTGCTGACCCTCATGCAGACCGGCAAGACGCATTCCGTGCCCGTGATCCTTTTTGGCACCGAGTTCTGGAAGCGCCTGCTCAACATCGACCTGATGATCGAGGAAGGCACGATCTCGCCCAAGGACCTGCAGCTGTTCCGCTATACCGATGATCCGGTCGAGGCCTGGGCGCTGATCAAGCAGTTCCACGCTGGCGGCTGGTAAGCCGCAGCGGCCGGCAGGCCGCCACCGCATCGCAAGGCGATCTGCGCACCAAGGCGCAGGTCGCTTTTTTTCATTCCGGCTTGCGCGGCGTCAGCCCCATGAACCAGGCCGTGCGGATGCCCGAGGCCACGGCCGCGCCCACCACCCAGAACAGCGCAGACACACCGATCAATGCCCCCGCCGAGCCGAACAGCACGGGCATGGCCACGCTGGAGGCATTGATGGCCATGAGCCGCAGGCCCAGTGCCTCGCCATGGCGGTGCTCGGGCGTGATCTGGTGCAGCATGCTCATGACCATGGGCTGCACAGACCCCAGCGAAAAACCCAGCATCACCGAACACATGCCCATGGTCAGCGCCGAGTCCATGAAGGGGTACAGCGCAAAGACGAAGGCGGTGATGGCCATGGCACCGGAGATCACGGCGCCTTCGCGCAAGCGCTCGGCCACCAGCGGCATGGCCAGGCGGATGGCGGCGGCCGCCACGGCAAAAATGCCCAGCAGCGTGCCGATGACCGAGGCGCTCAGGCCCTTCTCATGGCCCAGCAGCGGCAGCACGAAGGTGTGCACGTCCCAGCATGCGGACTGCAGCCAGTTGACCAGCAGCAGGTTGCGGAAATTGCGGTCGCGCAGCAGGTCCCAGGCATGCTGCTTTGGACCGCCTATGGGCGCGCGCACGGGCGGCAGCTCCTGCGTGTGGCGCACCCAGCTCCAGGCCAGCACGGGCACCAGGGCCAGCAGGCCGAAGGCGACGCGATAGCCCATGGTGCTGCCCTCGCCGCCAAAATTCGCGTGATCGATCAGCAGCCCGGTGCTGAAGGGCCCGATGAAGTTGGAGATGGCCGGGCCTATGGCCAACCAGCTGAACACCTTCTTGAGCGCCACCGCATCGTGGGTGACACGGCCCGCATGGCGCTGCACGGCAATCACCACGGCGCCGCTGGCTCCGCCCGTCAACAACGCCGCAAGGCATAGCACCGGATACAGGGGCAATGCCAGCGCCAGCGCGCAGCCCCCGCTGGCCGCCAGCATGGACAGGAAAAACGGCTTGCGAAAACCATGCTTGTCAGCGAAGCGCCCGGCCGGCAGCGCCAGGAACACCTGGGTCAGCGCGAACAGCGCCAGCAAGATGCCCACGGCCGCCGCGCTATAGCCCTGCTGCAGCGCCAGCAAGGGCGCTGCCAGCCGCATGCCGGCCATGGTGGCATGCACGCTGACCTGCGCCATGATGACCTTGAACAGGGCCAGGTTCATCTCAATCCTGATCCGATCCCGGCTCCATTCCGGCCGCAGCGTCCTTGTCATCCGGCACGCCGGGCCGCGCTGCACTAGAGGTCGGCGCGGGCAGCTCCTGCACGTCGCGCAGCTGGCGCTGGATGGCGCGCGTGCGCACGCCCACCTGCTCGAAGCGCTTGGCCGCCGCGTCTATGGACTTGCGCGTGGCATCCACCACTTCGCCGAACTTGGCGAACTCGGTCTTGACCTGGCCGAGCACCGCCCAGACCTCGGACGAGCGCTTTTCGATGGCCAGCGTCTTGAAGCCCATCTGCAGGCTGCTGAGCATGGCGGCCAGGTTGGCCGGGCCGGTGACCATCACGCGGCAGCCGTTCTGCACGGCCTCGACCAGGCCGGGGCGGCGCATGACCTCGGCAAACAGGCCTTCGGTAGGCAGGTAGAGCACGGCAAAGTCCGTGGTGTGCGGCGGGCTCACGTACTTGCCGTGGATCTTGCGCGCCTCGAACTTGATCGATGCCTCGAAGGCATTGCCTGCCGAGACAATGGCCGCCTTGTCCGCCGCATCCTGGGCGTCGAGCAGGCGCTGGTACTGCTCCACCGGGTACTTGGCGTCGATGGGCAGCCAGACCGGCGTCTCGTCGCTGCGTCCGGGCAGGCGGATGGCGAACTCCACCATGTCGTCGCTGCCGGGCACGGTCTTGACGTTGCGCGCGTACTGCTCGGGCGTGAGCACGTTCTCGATGATGGCGCCCAGCTGCAGCTCGCCCCAGGTGCCGCGCGTCTTCACATTGGTCATCACGCGCTTGAGATCGCCCACGCTGCCGGCCAGCGTCTGCATCTCGCCCAGGCCCTTGTGCACCTGCTCCAGCCGGTCGCTGACCAGCTTGAACGATTCGCCCAGGCGCTGCTCCAGCGTGGCATGCAGCTTCTCGTCCACCGTGCGCCGCATCTCTTCCAGGCGCGCCGCATTGTCCGACTGGATGGTGGCCAGCCGCTCGTTGAGCGTGCCGCGCAGCTGCTCGGCATGGACCTGGCTGGATTGCGCCAGCCCGCCCAGCTGCTGCTGGATGTCGTTCTTGAGGGAGTCCAGCGTGCTGCGCGTGGTCTGCGCCAGCGCCTCGAAGCGCTCCTGCACATGGGCGTTGAAGCGCTGCGTGCTTTCGCCCTGGGCCTCGCGGGCCTGGGCGCTGTCGGCGGCCAGCCGCACGGTGAGCCGGCCCAGTTCCATGCGAAAGGCTGCCAGCGCCTCGCCCTGCTCGCGCCGCGCCGCCTGGGCATCGAGCTGGGCCTGGGCCAGATGGGCCTGCAGCTGCTGCGAGACGCGGTCCAGCCCGCCATCGCTCTTGGCCACGGCCATCTGCGTGGCCTGGGCACCGCGCTCGAGCTGCTGCAGCCGCACGTCCAGCATCTGCAGCGCCTGCAGCACCTGCTGGGGCGCCACCCCGTCCTCGCGCTGCGCCGAGCGCCTCCACAGCAGCCAGATCACGGCCGCCTGCCCCAACAGCAGCACGGCACAGGCCGCCCACCATACTCCGGATATCTGGGTCAAGATTTTGCTTGCGCTCCATGCAGCGGGAAGCGGCCACGGCCAGCCTTCCCGCGATTGTCACAACACCGTGTTCAGGCCTTGGCGCGCGCGCCGGCGGCCGCCGCTTCGGGCTGGTTCACGGGCGTGCGCGGGCCCTTGCCGGACAGGAAGTCGATCAGGTTGTCGGCCGCCAGCTCGGCCATGGCGCTGCGCGTGCCCATGGTGGCGCTGGCGATGTGCGGGGTCAGCACCACGTTGGGCACGGTCAGCAGGCCGGGATGGACCGAGGGCTCGCCCTCGAACACGTCCAGGCCTGCTGCAGCAATGGTCCTGTCGCGCAGTGCCCTGGCCAGCGCCGCGTCATCGACGATGCCGCCGCGCGCGATGTTGATCAGCGTGGCCGTGGGCTTCATCCGGGCGATCTCGGCCGCGCCTATGGTGTGGTGGTTTTCCTTGGTGTAGGGCAGCACCAGCACCACATGGTCGGCCATGGCCAGCAGTTCATCCTTGCCCACGTAGCCGGCCTTGCATTCGGCTTCCAGCTCGGGCGACAGGCGCGAGCGGTTGTGATAGACCACCTTCATGCCGAAGCCATGTGCCCCGCGTTTGGCGATGCCCTGGCCGATGCGGCCCATGCCGATGATGCCCAGCGTGCTGCCGTGCACTTCCGAGCCGGCAAACAGGTCGTAGCGCCAGGAGTTCCACTTTCCGGCGCGCAGGTAGTGCTCGCTCTCTGTCACGCGGCGGGCCGTGGCCATCAGCAGGGCAAAGCCGAAATCGGCCGTGGTCTCGGTCAGCACGTCGGGGGCATTCGTGCCCTGCACACCTGCAGCCGTCATCGCAGGCACGTCGAAGTTGTTGTAGCCCACGGCCATGTTGGCCACCACCTTCAGGCGCGGGCAGGCGGCCAGCAGCGCCGCATCGATGGTCTGCGAGCCCGTGGTCAGCACGCCATCCTTGTCCTGCAGATGCCGGGCCAGTTCCTGCGGGCTCCAGACCACGTCATCCTGGTTGGACTCGACCTCGAAGTGCTGCTCCAGCTTGCGCACCACTTCGGGCGGGATGGCACGGGCGATCAGGATGCGGGGTTTGCTTGCCATGTCTGTCTCTTTCCTTGTCTTGGCGTTAGGCGGTTCTTCAGCGGAACCAGATGAAGCTCATCAATACGAACAGCGGCACCAGAATGCACAGCGACCAGGCCATGTAGCCGAAGAAGCTGGGCATCTTCACGCCGCGCTCCTCGGCAATGGCCTTGACCATCAGGTTGGGCGCATTGCCGATATAGGTGTTGGCGCCCATGAACACCGCGCCCGCCGAGATGGCGGCCAGCGTCGAGGCCATGGCCGTCATCATCTGAGCGGCGTCTCCGCCCGCCGTATTGAAGAACACCAGGTAGGTCGGCGCGTTGTCCAGGAACGAGGACAGCAGGCCCGTGGCCCAGAAATACATCAGCGGATCGGGCGTGCCGTCGGCGCGCGTCACGGCCCCCACAATGGCGCCGAAGGGTCCGGCCGTTCCCGCCTTGAGCATGGCGATCACGGGAATGATGGTCAGGAAGATGCCCGCGAACAGCTTGGCCACTTCCTGCATCGGCCCCCAGCCGAATTCATTGGCCTGGTGCACGCTGCGCGGCGTGAGCCTGAGGGACAGCACAGTCACGGCGACGAGGCCCGCATCGCGCACCAGACCCGGCAGGCCCACATGCGTGCCGGCCAGCACCAGACCGGCATCGGTACGCCACAGGCCGCTCATCAGCACCAGTGCCACCACGGCCAGCAGCAGCACGAAGTTCACGCCGCCATCAAAGCCCAGGCGGCTGGCGCGGCCCAAGGCATCGACGCTGGGCGTGGGATCGGGCAGATCCGCTTCGCCGGCCTTGCGCAGCAGCCAGGCATCGATCGCGTAGAACAACGCCAGCAGCGCACCCACCAGGAACAGCGTCTCGGTGAAGATGTGACGTACCGTCCAGAAGAAATCCACCCCCTTGAGAAAGCCCAGGAACAGCGGTGGATCGCCCAGCGGCGTCAGCGAGCCGCCGGCATTGGAGACGATGAAGATGAAGAACACCACCACATGCACCTGGTGCCTGCGGTTGTCGTTGGCGCGCAGCAGCGGCCGGATCAGCAGCATCGAGGCGCCCGTGGTCCCCATGAAGCTGGCCAGCACGGCGCCGATCGCCAGAATGGCCGTGTTCAGCCCCGGCGATCCCTTGAGATTGCCGCGCACATAGATGCCGCCCGACACCGTGTACAGCGCCGTCAGCAGGATCACGAACGGCAGGTATTCGGCCAGCAGGGCATGCACCAGGTTGGCCATGGCCGCGCCCACGCCGAACACCGCCGCGAAGGGCAGCAGAAAGAGCAGCGCCCAGGCGGCCGTCACCTTGCCGAAATGCCGGTGCCAGAAATGGGGCGCCGCCAGCGGCACCAGGGCGATGGACAACAGCATGCCCGCAAACGGCACGCCCCAAAGTACCGAAAGCTGGCCGCCGTCGATATCGGCGGCCAGGGCCCAGGATGGCGCGCAGGTGGCCAGCAGCGCCAGCAATCCGCGCAATGCCTTCATGGTCCCGTCTCCTCTTTGTTCTCTATTCACTGTCCCCTCCTGGCGGCAGGTGGTGCCGCAATCAAGCCTGCGCCGCAGGCGGCGCAATCTCGAACACCTGGCGCAGGTAGGCCAGGTACTTCTCGTCATCGCACATGCTCTTGCCCGGCGTGTCCGAGAGCTTGGCCACGGGCTGGCCGTTGCAGCGGGTCATCTTGATGACGATCTGCAGCGGCACATGGTCGGGCGCGTCGCCCAGGTCGTTGGTCAGGTTGGTGCCTATGCCGAAGGCCAGCTGGCAGCGGCCATGGAAGCGCTGGAACAGCTCGATGGTGCGCGGCACCGTCAGGCCGTCGCTGAAGATCAGCGTCTTGGTCAGCGGATCGATGCGGTTGGCACGGTAGTGGGCCAGCAGCCGCTCGCCCCATTCGAACGGGTCGCCGCTGTCGTGGCGCGCACCGTCGAAGAGCTTGCAGAAGTACAGGTCGAAATCGCGCAGGAAGGCCGACATGCCGTAGACGTCCGACAGCGCAATGCCCAGGTCGCCCCGGTATTCGCGCGCCCAGGATTCGAAGCCGAAGATCTGGCTGTCGCGCAGGCGCGGGCCCAGGGACTGGCAGGCCTGCAGGTATTCATGCGCCAGCGTGCCCAGGGGCCGCACGCCCAGCTTCATGGCGTACAGCACATTGCTGGTGCCGGCGAACTGGCCTTCGGACTCCGCGGATGCGCCGGGCCGGCCCAGGCGTGCGCACAGCACGCGCAGCACCTCTTCATGCCAGGCCCGCGAAAAGCGACGGCGCGTGCCGTAGTCGGCAATCTTGAGCTGCTCCAGGCCGGGCTGCTGCAGCAGCGCAATCTTGGCGTCGAGACGGCGCCGGCCTTCCGGAAAATCGGGCACCGGCTGGGTGTTGCGGAAGTACACCTCGTTGACGATGGCCAGCACGGGAATCTCGAACAGGATGGTGTGCAGCCAGGGCCCGCGGATGGTGATGTCGATCTCGCCATTGGGCAGCGCCTGCACCGTGATGCATTTCTCGTTGAGGTGGAACAGGCCCAGGAAATCGACGAAGTCGCTCTTGATGAAGCGCAGCGAGCTCAGATAGGCCAGCTCCGCGTCCTGGAAACGCAGGCTGCACAGCGAGCGGATCTCGGAGCGGATCTCGTTCACATAGGGTGCGAGCTGCACGCCGGGGTTGCGGCACTTGAAGCGGTACTCGACCTGTGCTCCGGGAAACTGGTGCAGCACCACCTGCATCATCGTGAATTTGTACAGGTCGGTATCGAGCAGGCTGGTGATGATCATGGACAGAGCCGGGCGGTAAGCGCCCCAGCGGTCAGATGGCAGACAGCTTTCGAGTGTAGGCCATACACACGCTGCCGCGCTGCGAGCGCACGCCTTGCATGCGCCCCGGACGCCATCAGCCGCGCAGCAGCGGCTCCAGCACCTGTCGCAGCGCCTGCGGAATCTGGGCAGGCCGGCGCGTATGCCGGTCCACATAGACATGCACGAAATGCCCGGCCGCCGCCGTCAATGGCTCGCCCTGCGCGAACAGCCCCACCTCGTAGCGCACGCTGGAGCCACCGATGCGGGCCACCCGGATACCGGCCTCCACCTCCTGCGGGAAGGCCAGCGGCGCAAAGTAATTGCATTGCGTCTCTATGACCAGGCCTATCGTCTCGCCCGCATGAATGTCCAGCGCGCCCTGCTCGATCAGATGGGCATTCACCGCCGTATCGAACCAGCTGTAATAGACGACGTTGTTGACGTGCCCGTAGACGTCGTTGTCCGACCAGCGCGTGCTGATGCGTCGGAATGCCGCATAGGCCGAACGGGGCTGCGGCGCGGGGCGGCTCGGGGGCGATTCATTCATGGCGGCCATTGTGCCGCCGGCCGAATGCGCCCTGTCCCCAGCCACTGTCGCCATCACGACGCGCACTGCGGCCAATCACTCGCCAAGCGAGTAAGCATGCAAACCGAAAAATGTCGTCAAACCGACATAAAACCAATTCAAAATCAAAGACTTACAAAAAACCCACAGCTTTGCCGATTTTTTTGCTGCACCGCAGCATCAGGTACTTGATTCCTTTTTTGCAATCCCTACAATAAGACCCATGCTGCACTGCAACATGACACTCAGTCAGGTCAGCGCAGGCAATTCCCCGTAACCCGAGACCCCTGTGGTCCGTTTTTCTGGAGACTGACATGAGCTTGACCCCTGACCAAATCCTGAGCGCACAAAAGGCCAACCTGGAAACCCTGTTCGGCCTGACGAGCAAGGCCTTCGAAGGCGTTGAAAAGCTGGTGGAACTGAATGTGACCGCCTCGCGCGCCGCACTGAACGAAGCCGCCCAGCACACCCAGGCCGTCCTGAGCGTGAAGGATGCGCAGGAGCTGCTGTCGCTGCAGGCCAACCTGTTCCAGCCCCTGGCTGAAAAGACCGCCGCCTACAGCCGCCACCTGTACGACATCGCCAGCGGCACCGGTGCCGAGCTGGCCAAGGCCTTCGAAAGCCAGGCGTCCGATCTGCAGAAGAACTTCAGCGCCCTGGTGGACACCACCGCCAAGAACGCACCCGCAGGTTCCGAAACCGCCGTGGCCGTGATGAAGAGCGCCGTGTCGGCTGCCAACAATGCCTTCGAGTCGGTGCAAAAGGCCGTCAAGCAGGCTTCGGACCTGGCGGAAGCCAACTTCACGGCCGTGACCAACACCGCCAGCGAAGCCGTCCAGTCGGCCCAGACCCGCAAGCGTTGATCACGCCGTCTTACAACAGGACTGCGTGCAAGAATCAGTGATTACCCTCATAATTGCATGCATCCCGGGTCGCAAGACCTGACCAGTTGTCTCCTTGGATCCTCTCGAAACCCCCGTTTCTGGATCCTTTCAAAACCCAGTCCTTGGACTGGGTTTTTTTTATTCCCGTCCTCGATACCCCGGGCTGCCATAGCCCTCCAGAACCACCCCCTTTATTAAGAACGATTCGCGTTTGACCTATCATCGCGCTTTGCCAACAAAGAGAGGCCTGTCTTCATGTCGAAATCCCTGAAAGCCCTGTTTGCCGCTTGCGCCCTGGTGGCTGCCGGCACAGCCATTGCCGACTCCCAGGTCGTCAACCTCTACTCCGCGCGCCACTACTCCACGGACGAGGAGCTGTACAACGGCTTCACCAAGGCCACCGGCATCAAGATCAACCGCGTGGACGGCGACGACGCCGGCATCATTGCGCGCCTGAAGGCCGAGGGCCAGGCCTCGCCGGCCGACGTGATCCTGCTGGTCGATGCCGCGCGCCTGTACCGCGGCGAGGTGGATGGCCTGTTCCAGCCCATCCACTCCAAGCTGTTGGAAGACGCCATTCCCTCCAACCTGCGCGCCCAGCCCACGGCCGAGGGCATCAGCTGGTTCGGCCTGTCCACACGCGCCCGCGTCATCGTCTACAACAAGGCCAAGGTCCAGCCTGCCGACGTGCAGAACTACGAATCGCTGGCCGACCCCAAGTTCAAGGGCCAGCTGTGCATCCGCTCGGGCTCGCACCCCTACAACCTGAGCCTGTTCGGCACCGTGGTCGAACACATGGGCGAGCAAAAGGCAGAGGGCTGGATCCAGGGCATGAAGGCCAACCTGGCCCGCCCGCCCAAGGGTGGCGACACCGACCAGATCAAGGCCGTGGCCTCGGGCGAATGCACCATCGGCGTGACCAACAGCTACTACCTGGCGCGCATGATGCGTTCGGGCAAGCCCGAGGACCAGGCCGTGGTCGGCAAGATCGGCGTGGTCTTCCCCAACCAGTCCAGCTGGGGCACGCACCTGAACATCGCGGGCGGCGCCGTGGCACGCCATGCCAAGAACAAGGACAACGCCGTCAAGTTCCTGGAGTACCTGGCCAGCCCCGCCGCCCAGAACTACTTTGCCAACGGCAACAACGAGTGGCCAGCAGCCAAGGGCGTGGAACTGGACAACCCTGCCCTCAAGGAAATGACCGGCGGCAAGCCCTTCAAGAGCGAGACCATCCCGATCACGGCCGTGGGCAAGAACATGACCAAGGTCCAGCAAATGCTGGACCGTGCCGGGTTCCAGTAACCCCCATCGCGCCCATCACCAGCCCGGCACTGCCGGGCTTTTTCTTGGACGCGACATGGCTGCGGCCGGGGCTGCATGCATAATTTGAGAGTTACGTTTACGTCAACGTCAGATAACCAAGGAGACATTCCATGCAGATCAAGGACCGGGTATTCATCGTCACGGGCGGCGCCTCCGGGCTGGGCGAAGGCACGGCGCGCATGCTGGCGGCCGAGGGCGGCAAGGTGGTGATAGCCGACATGCAGGCGGACAAGGGCGAGGCCGTGGCGCACGAGATCGGCGGCGTCTTCGTCAAATGCGACGTGAGCCAGGAGGCCGATGGCCAGGCTGTGGTGGACAAGGCCGTGAGCCTGGGCAAGCTGGCAGGCCTGGTCAACTGCGCAGGCATTGCGCCCGCCGAGAAGACCGTGGGCAAGAACGGCGCGCACAACCTGGCGCTGTTCTCCAAGACCATCACGGTCAACCTGATCGGCAGCTTCAACATGATCCGCCTGGCCGCCGCCGCCATGTCGGCCAACGAGCCCGAGAGCACGGGCGAGCGCGGCGTGCTGATCTCCACGGCCAGCGTGGCCGCCTACGACGGCCAGATCGGCCAGGCGGCCTATGCGGCGTCCAAGGGCGGCGTGGTCGGCATGACGCTGCCCATTGCGCGCGACCTGGCGCGCAACGGCATCCGCAACATGACGATTGCCCCCGGCATCTTCGGCACGCCCATGCTGTTCGGCATGCCGCAGGAAGTGCAGGACGCGCTGGCCGCCGGCGTGCCCTTCCCCAGCCGCCTGGGCACGCCCCAGGACTATGCCAAGCTGGTGCGCCACATCCTGGACAACGACATGCTCAATGGCGAGGTGATCCGGCTGGATGGGGCCATTCGTCTGGCGCCGAAGTAAGCCCCCCCTGAGCGGCTGCGCCGCTTCCCCCTCTCTTTCTCGCTTCGCGAGGGAGGGGGACGACACCCTCGCGGCGGGGCGGCGCGGCCGGCATAGGCCCTTGCTCGGTGTCCATCGCTTTGGGCCGTGCCGGTTTTTGAGATACGCGCGTTGTCACACCGTGGTGTCTGCAGGCGGGTCTGCAGGCGCTCTGGCCATCATCTCCAGCCCCTTGCGCAATGCAGGGAACAGGCTGTGCTGGAAGTTGTTCCAGCGCAGCTCAAGAATCGTGTCTTGGGGATCGATGTCGGTGCCCAGCACGTCGGCGATGACTTCGCCGGAGTCGATGCCGTTGTCCACGTAGTGAAAGGATGCGCCGGTCTTGAACAGGGGCGGGACCGGGCGCTGTTCCATGGTCTTCCAGTCCACGATCTTGTAGCCTTGTGCGCCATGCAGCGCGTCCAGCGTGGCGCAGGCGCCCCGGCGTTCATAGGGTGACTCCAGGCGCGTGATGCCGGGGTGGATGTTGGCGATCCTGCGGTGGAACAGGGCACCGGGCCGCACGAGCCGGTCCAGGATGACGAGCAGGCCGTCCAGCACCACCCGCTCGGCACCCAGCTGTACCAGCCTGTCCTGCAACTGCGCCTCGAACATCTGCTTGCCCACGGCGCGCTGCGGATCGTTCAGCGGCAGGCGCCGGTAGGAAGACGGCACGGCCATGAGCAGGTCATTGACCCTGCGCCCCTGGATGCGCAGGTCCGGCGGATAGAACCAGCGGCCGCCCGGCCGGTAGCTGAAGCCGTAGTCGCCGATCTTTTCGCGGTCGCGCGGCGAGGCCTCGTCGTCGTCGTGGATCACGGCCTCCAGGCTGTAGATATCGCCCAG
The DNA here is from genome assembly GCF_059499305.1 of Delftia sp. Classification (NCBI taxonomy): domain Bacteria; kingdom Pseudomonadati; phylum Pseudomonadota; class Betaproteobacteria; order Burkholderiales; family Comamonadaceae; genus Delftia; species Delftia sp. The sequence continues at coordinate 21,699 of NZ_JCABYI010000002.1, read as the reverse complement.
CGGGCTGGTGTCCAGCAACTCGCCCAGGTATTCGAGCGGCGACTTCATGTAGCGCGTTGCGCCCTTGTAGGCGATGTGCTGGCCGGCCTGGTCGGCGGCGGCGTTTCTCAGGGACCAGATGTAGACGAGTTTTGTCTTTGCCATGTTCGTGGATTCAGCAGGAATTCAGATGTCGGCCAGCACGCCTTGACTGGCGGGACTGGCCGATGCAGCCGCCACCGGCTGCGCCCCGTCTTGCGGCAGGACCATGCGGCCGGCCTCCATGCGCACGATGCGGTCGGCCAGGTGGAAGTAGCGATCGTCATGGGAGATGACCACCAGCAGGTGGCCCCTGGCGCGCAGCTCGGGCAGCAGCTCGGTGTAGAACAGGTGGCGGAAGCTCGGATCCTGGTCGGCCGCCCATTCGTCGAAGACCAGCACGGGCCGGCCCTCCAGATAGGCGTGGACCAGGGCCAGGCGCTTGCGCTGGCCGGTGGACAGGTCGATGGTGCTGAAGCTGCCGTTGCGCACGCTGACCTTGTGGGCGATCTCCAGCCGCTGCAGGTAGGGCAGCGCGGCCTCGGGCAGCGCGGCGGCCTGGCCTTCCTCGCCACCGGCCACCAGGTCCTCGAACAGGTAGAAGTCCGAGAACACCGTGGTGAACAGCTGGCGGTAGTCATCGCGCGTCTGTGCCGTGACGGGCTGGCCGTCATGCAGGATCTCGCCCTGCTGGGGCGCATACAGGCCCAGCAGCAGCTTGATCAGCGTGGTCTTGCCCGAGCCGTTGTCACCCACCACAAAGACCAGTTCGCCCTTGCCCAGCTTCAGGTCGATGGGGCCGATCTCGAAGGCCTTGCCGCCTTCGGGCGCATCGAAGGCATAGCGCACGCCCCGCAGCTCCAGGCCGTGGTCCAGGCGGACCTCGCCGGGCAGGCTGTCCAGGTGCAGGTGCGGCTCGGGGCTGGCAAAGCGCGCCGACAGGTCGGCAATGCGCTGCAGCGCCACCTTGGCACGGCCCAGGTTGGGCAGCGCGCCTGCGATCTGGTCCATGGGGCCCTTGAGGAACAGCAGCACCAGCACGAAGCCGCTGAGCACCACGGGCTCGGTGGTGCACAGCGCGGCCCAGCCCAGGATGAGGGCGATCAACAGAAAGAACAGCGCCGAACCGAAGGCCGTGGCCAATGCATAGGTGTTGATGGCGCGGCTGTTGATGCGGCGGATGGCATCCACGGTGGAGCCGATCTGCCCGTCGAAGATGCGGCCCCGGCGCGCGCGGTGCATGCGCAGCTCCTTGGCGCCTTCGCTGATGGCGCGGTAGGCCTTGTGCAGCACTTCCTCGTGATCGCGCGCCTTCCAGAACCCCGCCACGCCGCGTGACTGCGCCAGCGCCTGCAGGCTCACGCCCAGCACCAGCGCCACCACCAGCATGGCAAACAGCGGCGGCGACAGCAGGGCCAGATAGGCCAGGCAGCCCAGCGCAATGGCCAGGGCGATCACGTTGGAGGCCAGCACGAAGGCCACGTCGCTGATCATGTCCACGTCCTGCGTGAGCACGGGCATGAGGCGGTGCGTGCGGTAGCGCTCCAGCGCGTCGATGGGCGCGGCCAGGATCTTGCTGGCCAGCTCCTTGCGCAGCCGGGCCACCAGGCGCTGCCCCACGAAATTGCCCGACATGTCGGACGCGGCCCGGCACACCAGCACGGTGGCGCACAGGGCGATGAAGGTCAGCAGCAGCCCGCCGGCCAATCCGCCTGGGCGGTTGAGCACCTGGTTGATGGTCGCCAGCAGCGCCACCGTGGCCCCACCCGCGCAAATGCCCGTGACCACGGACAGGGCCATCCACGGCAGGAAGGGCCTGAGCAGGCGCAGTACCTCGGAGGGCGGTCGGCTGGCGTTTTCCATAAGGGATTCCTCTGGCGCCCGTGGGCGCATGGCCTTGCAATGCCGGCGCGGCCCGGCGTTTCCTGGAGCGCGGCGCACGGCGAGCGCTCCCTACTCCCTGCAAGACGTGCGTGCGCCAAAAATGTTCACCGCCCAGGCGATGAACAAATTCCGCCGCCCAGCGTCATCACGGGGAAGGGGCAGCGCGGGCGCCATGCCCTGCATCGGCCCGCCCTGCCTTGTCTGCCGCACACCCGAAGGACGCCATGGCTCTCCACCCCGACCTGCAAGCATTTCTCGAACTCGCCAACGCCCAGGCATCCAGCCGCCCGCGCATGAGCCAGATGACGGCAGCGCAGGCGCGCGCCGCCTACGACAACGCCACGCTGGCGCTGGACCTGCCGGGCGACGATCTGCCCACCGAGGACCTGGATCTGCCCACGCGCGACGGCGCGCGCATCCGTGCCCGGCTCTACCGCGCAGCCCCTGGACACACAGCCGCGCCCTGCCTGCTGTTCCTTCACGGCGGCGGCTACGTGCTGGGCGGGCTCGACTCGCATGACAGCCTGTGCCGCAGCCTGGCGCTGGGCACGCCCTGCAATGTGCTGGCCATCGACTACCGGCTGGCGCCAGAGCACCGCTTTCCCACAGCCTTCCTCGACGCAGAGGACGCCCTGGCCTGGCTGCTGGAGCACGGCGGCCGCCATGGCCTGGACGCGCAGCGCCTGGCCATTGGCGGCGACAGCGTCGGGGGCACGCTGGCCACGGCCCTGTGCATCGCCGCGCGCGACGCGGGCATGCCCCAGCCCTTGCTGCAGTTGCTGCTCTACCCCTGCACGGCAGCGCAGCAGGACAGTGACTCGCATGCGCGCCTGGCCACCGGCCATCTGCTGGAAGGTGACACCCTGGCCTGGATGTTCCGCCAATACCTGCGCAGCGATGCGGACCGGCAGGACTGGCGCTTTGCCCCCCTGCAGGCATCCGACCTGGGCCGGCTGGCCCCCACGCTGATGGTGCTGGCCGAGTACGACCCGCTGATCGACGAAGGAAAGCGCTATGCCGAGCGGCTGCAGGCCGCCGGCGTGGCCGTGGACCTGCAGATCTACGCCGGCATGGTCCATGACTTTGCGCGGCTGGGCGCCCTCACCGAAGAGACCGAGGTGCTGCGCGGCCAGCTCTGCAAGGCACTGGCCCATTCCTTCCAGGCGGCCCGGATCCCGGCCCTGGCATGAACGGCCCTGGCATGAACATTTGCCGCGCCTGCACGTCATCCCGGTCATGAGGCTGCCCTGCGTCCCCTGCGTCCCCTGCGTCCCTTGTGCCCTTGCCCCCATCCGTGTCCCGCACGCGGGGCACTCCACCTGAAAGAGTCCACGTGCGTCCAGTCGAAGCCACCGCTACACCGTCACCGGACGCCTCCGGCGCCAGCTACCTTGCGCATGCAGGCGCCGAGACGATCAGCGTCTTCGGCGATGGACAGCGGCTGCGCCTGGAGCGTTCGGGGTCCGTGGATGCCGGCAGGCCCGGCAAGCACAGTCTCTGGAACCTGTCGCCCACGGCCGCGCCAGGCCTGATGCAGCTGCAATGGCTGGGCCCCTGCTCGGGCATGCCCGAAGCGGATGAACTGCTGGCCGCACTGCAGGCAGGCTTTGGCCTGCATCCCGATGCGCAAGCCATCGAACTGTCCCTGCCCCGCCTGCCACCGGGCCTGCGCGACAGCATCGCCACGGTGCAGCCGGGCCAGGCTGCGCGCGTGGCAAGAAGCGTGCTGTGGCAGCAGCCCCTGTGGCTGCCCCGCCCGCGCCCACCCTATGCGCTGCACTACACGATCAGCGAAGGCCGGCGTCACCCCGTGCGCCTGCACAAGCCGCGCGGCGAGGTCTACCGCCGCTTCATCCCCTGGCTGGGCCGCACGCTGAGCTTTCGCACCGTGGAGCCCGAGGCCGACCTGCCCCTCATCCACCGCTGGATGAACGACCCGGTCGTCGCGCATTTCTGGGAGGAAAGCGGCGACCTCGCCCACCACCGCGCCTACCTGCAGCGCATGGCCGGCGACCCGCATGCGTTGGGCCTCATCGGCTGCTTCGATGGCGAGCCCTTCGGCTACTTCGAGGCCTACTGGGCCAAGGAAGACCGCATCGCCCCCTTCTATGACGCGGGCGACCATGACCGGGGCTGGCATGCGCTGGTGGGGGAGGCGCGGTTCCGCGGCCAGCCCTACCTGACGGCCTGGCTGCCCTCGCTGTCGCACTACCTCTTTCTGGACGACTGCCGCACGCAGCGCATCGTCGTGGAGCCGCGCGCCGACAACCGCAAGATGCGCAAAAGCCTGCCGCGCTGCGGCTATGCGCTGGTCAAGGAATTCGACTTCCCGCACAAGCGCGCCGTGCTGGGAGTGCTGCTCAGGGAACGCTTTTTCGCAGACGCCTTGTGGATACCGCAGACCGACGCAGCCGCGCCGGACGCACTGGACGCATCGACCCAATGAAAGGACCTTCCATGCAAACCCACCCGCTGATCGGCATCGGCTTCGGCCCCTCCAACATTGCCCTGGCCATCGCCCTCAAGGAGCGCGAAGCCACCGCGCGGGCCATGCACCCCGTCTTCATCGAAAAGCAGCCGCGCTTCGCCTGGCACAAGGACATGCTGCTGGAGCAGGCCCACATGCAGGTGTCCTTCCTCAAGGACCTGGCCACGCTGCGCAATCCCACCAGCCGCTTCACCTTCATCAACTACCTGCACGAGAAGGGCCGGCTGCAGGACTTCATCAACCTCAAGACCTTCTTTCCCAGCCGCCACGAGTTCAACGACTACCTGGCCTGGGCCGCCTCCAAGTTCGAGGACCGCTGCGTCTACGGGCAGGAAGTCATCGAGGTGCTGCCTGAAAAACGCGACGGCAAGGTGGAGCTGCTGCGCGTGCGCTCGCGCGATGCGGCCGGCAACGTGCATGAGCGCCTGGGCCAGAACCTGGTCATGAGCATCGGCGGCACGCCCAGCATTCCCGAGCAGTTCAAGCCCCTGCGCGGCGATGCGCGCGTCTTCCACTCCAGCGCCTACCTGCGCAGCATTGCCGAGCATGCCAGGCCGCTGCGCATCGCCGTCGTGGGCGCGGGCCAGAGCGCCGCGGAAATCTTCATGGACCTGCACGGCCGCTACGCCAAGGCCGAGATCGACCTGGTCATGCGCGCCCGCTCCATCCGCCCCTCGGACGACAGCCCCTTCGTCAACGAAATCTTCAACGCCGACTTCGTGGACCATGTCTACAGCCGCCCGCACGACGAGCGCGGCGCTCTGCTGCGCGAGTTCTGGCACACCAACTACGCCTGTCCCGACCTGGAGCTGATCGAGAGCATCTTCAAGGTGTTCTATGAACAGAAGGTCGTCGGCGACACGCGCCACCGCTTCCTGCGCCGCCACGAGGTGCAGGATGCGCGCGCTGCCAGCGACGGCATCCACCTGGGCCTGCGCGACCTCAACAGCGGCATCGACCATGCATCGCGCTACGACGTGGTGGTGCTGGCCACCGGCTATGCGCGCGAGCACCACAAGACCCTGCTGGACCCGCTGGCCCCCTACCTGGGCGACTTCTCCGTGAGCCGCGACTACCAGGTGCACACCACGGCGGACTTTCGCCCCGCCATCTTCCTGCAGGGCGCCTGCGAGGGCTCCCACGGCCTCAGCGACACCCTGCTGTCGGTCACCTCGGTGCGCACCGGCGAAATCGGCGACGCCCTGCTGGCAGCGCAAGCCCAAAAACCCGATGTTGCGCGCACAGAACAGCTGGCGCTGCAGGACTGAAAGATCGCACCGGGCATGATGGCGCACGAATCTCCCATGCCATAATTTGAATGCAAACCATTTGCATTTGAATTCGAATCACCTGCGCCGCTGAATCCCATACCCGCTGCTGCACCGCCCCGGCCCTGGCCGGGGTTGCAGCATCCGGTAGGCCCTTCTCTGTACGGACCCAGGGATTCCAACCCATCGCCCTTGCGGAAAGGCAGGTATCCGGATGCGTGACCTGATCCAGGAACTCGTGGCTCACTATGGCGATCTGCGCCGCCAGCTCACGCGCGATCTCCGGGATCCGCACTATGCGGCCGACATCGCGCAATCGAGCTTCGAGCGGGTCTATGTGCACGCCCTGGGCCTGCGCAGCGGCAAGAAGGCCGAGGCGCTGCCCGATGCCGACATCGAATCCCCGCGCGCCCTGCTGTTTCGCGTGGCACGCAACCTGTGCATAGACGATGCGCGCAAGCGCAAGACCTCCCAGGACTGGACGCGCCAGCAAATGGCGGTGCAGCACAGCGCGCCATCCAGCGAAACCCTGGCCGCCCAGCGCCAGATCCTGGACCGCGTCGTCCAGGCGCTGGAAGGCCTGCCGCCGCGCCGGCGCGAAGTCTTCATCCTCTTTCGCGCCCATGGCTACACGCGCGCGGAAATCGCCGATCAGCTCAACATCACCGAAATGGCCGTCGCCAAGCACATGGTGCGCGCCACGCTGGACTGCTCGCGCGTGCTGGCCCAGCTGCGCTCCGAGCTGATCGAGGACCATGCGCTGGGCAGCGCCATGGATTTCGACAACAGTACACTGACCGACGACGCATCCTGACCCCCCTTTCCATGGCAAGTGCACCTAGCGAGCGCATGGTCGAGCATGCGCTGACGCTGATCGTTCAAAGCGAAATCGCTCCCGACCCGGTGGCCCACCAGGCACGCCTGACCCTGGGCGCATGGCGCGGGAAATCAGCCCGGCACGATGCCGCCGCACGCGAGGCGCACCTGCGCTGGAACATGCTCGGCGGCCTGTCCGGCGGACTGCGCGAGCAATTCCAGGAAACCGCCCTGCTGGCGGACAGCGCCTCGCGCTCCACCCAGACCGTCCGGCGCCGCAAGCTGCTGCTGTCGTTTGCAGGGCTGCTGGGCACCGGCGCGCTGGCGGGCCGGGGCGCCTACTGGTACTGGCAGCAGCCCCTGCACACCTCGGCCTATGCCACGCGCAACTCGCAGATGCTCAAGGTCACGCTGGCCGACGGCAAGGCGCCGCTGCAGGCCAGCCGCATCGAGCTGGCGCCCCAGAGCGCCATTGCCGTGACGCTCTACCGCCAGCGCCGCAGCGTATCCATGTCGCGCGGGGAAGCGCGATTCGAAGTGGCATCGGACCCCGACCGCCCCTTCGAGGTCATCACGCGCGAGGCGCGCATCGAGGTCGTGGGTACGGTGTTCACCGTGCGCGACCGTGGCGGCACGGTCACGGTGGGCGTGGAGCATGGCCATGTCAGGGTCCGCGTGCTGGGCAGGGATGCGCAGGATCCGACGACCGAGGCGGCGGCCACGCTGGACCTGCTGCCAGGCCAGGTGGTGGACATCCGCAATGGCCAGCCCGAGGCCGTGCGCCAGGCCGATGCCGCCACGCTGTCCGCCTGGCGCGAAGGCTGGCTGGTCTTCGAGAACACCCCGCTGGCCGAGGCCCTGGCCACCGTCAACGCCTACCGCACCCAGCCCATCGAAGCCGCCGATGCGCGCGTGGCCGCGCTGCGCCTGACGGGGCGCTTTCGCGCCAATGACTCGGCCGGCCTGCTGGCCGTGCTGCCCTCCATCCTGCCGCTGAGGGTGCGCGCGCAGGCCGATGGCAGCGTGCAGCTGCAGGCGCTCTGAACGGCGCCTTCGGTTCCCCGACAAAGAAAAGGCCACGGCCGGATCGCTCCAGCCGTGGCCCATGGCCCATGCCCGCTTACCAGCGATAGGTGGCCGTGCCGATCACCTTGCGGGGCTCGCCGTAGAAGCAGCCGTAGGAGCAGCTGGCGATATAGGTCTTGTCGGTCAGGTTGGTGAGGTTCAGGGCGAAGCGCCAGGGTCCGGTGGTGTAGCTGACCATGGCATCCACCAGGGTGAACGCCGGCAGCGAGACGGGAACGCCATAGGCCAGGCCGCGTGTCTGGCCCAGATACCTGGCGCCCATGCCCACCTTGAGGCCGGCAAGCCCGAAGTCTCCAAAGCTGTAGTCGCCCCACAGCGATATCTGGTTGTAGGGCACGCCGATGGAGCGCTTGCCCAGTTCGTCCGGCTGCAGGGGGCTTGCCTGCGTGGTGCGCGCATCCGTGTAGGCATAGGCGGCAATGATGTTCACATTGCGGCCGATGGAGCTTCGCGCCTCCAGCTCGAAGCCGCGGGAACGGACTTCCCCGGCCTGGATGTTGAACGCCCTGCTGGCGTCCTGGGGATCGGGCACGAGCAGGTTCTGGCGGGTGAGCTGGAAGACCGCTGCCGAAACCATGGCCCGGGAGCCGCTGGGCTGGTAGCGGACCCCGGCCTCGTACTGCTGCCCCGTCGTGGGCTTGAACCGCGATCCAAGGCGGTCCTGGCCCTGGGTGGGCTCGAAGGACTCGCTGTAGCTGAAGAAGGGGGCAAGGCCATTGGCGGCGAGATAGACCACGCCCAGCCGGCCTGTGAAGGCCGAGCTTTTCTCATTGGCCGCGCTCACGTCCCCGGTGAAGAAGTTCGTCTCGTTGAAGCGGACCTTGTCATAGCGGCCGCCCAGCAGGACCACCCACTTGTCATCGATCTTGATCTGGTCCTGCGCATAGATGCCGAGGCGCTTGTAGTCGTTCTTCCAGGACGAGCGGTAGTAGGGGGAGACAGGCCCCACCGGCTTGCCGTAGACCGGGTTGAAGACATCGAGGTCGGCGGCCTGCTGTTCATAGCGCTCGGTCTCGTGCTTTGGCAGGGCGTAGTCGAAGCCCACCAGCATGGTGTGCTTGATGCGGCCCTGGTCCAGCTGGTACTGCAGCGAGGTATCGGTCACGAAGGCCGACGAGCGGTCCCAGCGCGGCTGGTAGTAGCGCTCCACCACCGAGCGCTGGTCGGCGGACAGGCCCCAGCCGTCCGTGCTGAAGTAGCTGCTCTTTGCGTTGTAGTAGCGCATGCTGTTCCTGAGCTTGAGCTTCTCGGAAAAGGCATGTTCGAAGAGATAGCCGATGGAGTAGCGGTCCAGATCGAATTTGTCCCGTCCCGCCTCTCCGATGAAGCGGTTGCGGGGAATCTGTCCATTGATGTTGGGCAGCAGGGTGCCGTAGGCGGGCAGCCCGTAGACGTAGGTGGTGCGGTCCTTCTGGACCTCGGCCAACAGTGTCAGCGAGGTGTTCGCATCGGGCTGCCACTTGAGCGATGGGGCGACATAGGTTCTGTCATCGGGGACACGGTCGATGAAGCTGTCGCTGTCGCGCTTGAGCGCCACCAGCCGGTAGGACCATTTGCCCTCGTCGTCCAGGGCGCCCGCAAAATCACCCGAGACCTGCCTGCGCCCGAAGCTTCCGGCGTCGATGTTCAGCTCCCGGATTTTTTCCGTGGTGGGCCGCTTGCTCACGGTGTTGACCACGCCGCCCGGGGAGACCGAGCCGAAAATCACCGAAGAGGCGCCCTTGAGCAGCTCGATGCGCTCCAGGCCGTAGGGCTCCTGCCGTCCGTCGTAGATGTTGGCCGTGAACAGGCTGCCGTCCCGGTACATGCCCGTGGTGCGGAATCCGCGCAGGTACAGGCTGTCCGAGGTCCGGTCCAGGCCCTCGGCGCGGGTAACGCCGGCCGCGTAGCCCAGCGCATCCTGCAGGCTTTGCGACTTCAGCGTCTCGATCTCCTGGGCGCCGATGACCGTGATGGACTGCGGTGTCTCCAGGATGGGCGTATCGGTCTTGGTGCCCGTTGAACTGCGCCGGGCGACATAGCCCTGCACGGGGCCGGCTGCGGTTTCGCTGTCCGTGACGTTGATGGTCGGCAAGGTCGCGCCGGAGACCGCGGGACGGCGGATGGCGAAGCCTCCGTTGTTCATCCTGATGGCTTCCAGGGACGTGCCGGCCAGCAGCTCCCGCAAGGCCTGCTCCGATGTCAGGCGGCCGTTGACGGCGCGGGAACTGAGCCCGGCCACCAGGTCGCCTGCGGCAAACATCTGGGTTCCCGTCTGGCGGGACAGCTCGTTGATGGCCGAAGCCAGGGCCTGGGCCGGCACATGGATATCGAACACTTGGGCAGCCTCCTGCCCTGTGGCCTGGGCCACCGCCTCGGTGCTCCAGAACGAGACGGAACCAAAGGCCGTGGCAAGGGCCAGGCTCAGCAGATGTTGACGGGGCAAGGAAGGCATGGTCGAAGAATTTCCAAAGGCATTGAATGAGACTGGTTACCAACCGGGCACGGACCTCCGCCCGGGTTGTTGTGCATTCCAAAGACGTTCTGCGCGCAAAAATGGAGACAAGGTGTAACCCGGTTTTCACGAAAAAGACCCGGGACGGGGCGGGCCGGGGGAGGCACCCCGGCCGCCGTTGCCCCTCAGTCCAGCGCGTACTCCAGCGCCAAGGCGTCGAGGATTTCGGCCGTCAGCCCCTCGTTCCTCATGATGGCGTAGTGGTCGGCGCGGATCACCGCGCCCTCTGCCCTTTCGGCCCTTTCGACCCCCTCGGCCCCCTCCTGGCGCAGCTGCTGCGCGAGCCGCAGCCGGTGCCCGGCCGCGGTTTCATCGCTCCACCAAAGGCTTGCCGCCGCTTGCACGGGCGCCAGGGCCTGCGCCTGCAGCGCCAGGTGCTTCAGGTGCAGGGTGGTCAGAAAGGCCTGGGCCAGGTCGGCGCCGTCCATGCAGGCATGGCCGCTGGGCCCCCCCGGTCCCTGCCTTGCAGCTTCGCGGCCCAGCGCGGCAGCCAGCAGATCGGCGCGGGGCGGCACCGATGCATCGATGTCCGCAAGGTCCTCGATGCGCGCCAAGGGCAGCATCTGCGAGACGAAGAGCCGGAAGTCATCCCACCACGACGGGGACCCGGCCGCATCGCCAGCAGGCACGAACGGGTCCACCAGCCCCAGGAAACCCACCGTCTGCCCCTGGCCTTCGAGCCGGGCCGCGATCAAGGCCGCCAGGCTGCCGCCCAGGGACCAGCCGAGCAGGTGGTAGGGGCCGGCGGGCTGTACCTGCCTCACCATCGCGCAGTAGTCGTCGGCCATCTGCTCCAGCGAGCGGTCGCGGTAGCCGGGATCGCCCAGGCTGCGGCAGGGTATGGCGTGGACGGTGCGCCGGTCCTGCAGTGCCCGCGCCAGCGGCTGGTAGTCAAACACCGTGCCGAACCCGGCATGCACGCAAAACAGCGGTGGCGCAGCCTCACACACGGCGTTGAGCGCCACGACGCCCCCAGCTCCACCGGCGCCGGCTGAGCGAAGCTCCAGCAGGCCGGCAATGGTGGGCCGCTGCAGAAGGTCGCGCAGCTTGAAGTCCAACTGCGGATCGCCCAGCTTGCGCACCTTGGCGTGCATCCTGAGACTGAGCAGGGAGTCCCCGCCCAGCTCGAAGAAGTTGTCGGTCTCGCCCACGCGTTCCACGCCAAGCACCTCCTGCCAGATGCGGGCCAGCGCCATGGCCGACGCTGTGGACGGTGGCACGTGCACCCGCCCGGCATCTGCCTGCGGCAGCGGCAGCGCACCACGGTCGAGCTTGCCGCTGACCAGTCTTGGCAGGGCGGGCAGGACCAGCGTATGGGCCGGCAGCATGTAGTCGGGCAGGTGCTCGCCTGTCTGCTGGCGGATGCGCTGGACCAGGGACTGCGCGGCGGTGCCCTCCTCCCCCACCACATAGGCCACCAGCTGCTTGCCTGTACCGGCATCCTGGACCAGCACGGCGGCATCGACCACGCCGGGCACGGCCCGGACGGCCTTCTCGACCTCGCCCAGCTCGATGCGGAAGCCCCGGATCTTGACCTGGTGGTCGGCCCGGCCGATGTACTCGATGTTGCCGTCCGGCATCTCGCGCACCAGGTCCCCCGTGCGGTACAGGCGGCCGCCACCGCCGTCGAAGGGGTCGGCGACGAAGCGCTCGGCCGTCAGGCCGTGGCGCGACAGATAGCCGCGCGCCAGGCCGTAGCCGCCGATGTACAGCTCGCCCACGACGCCGTGCGGCACCCGGTGCAGGTCGGCATCCAGGATGTGCACCGTGCGCTCGCCCACGGGCCGGCCGATGGGGGCGTAGGCGCAGTCGAAGGTCTCGCTGGCCTCGGCCTTCCAGATCAGCGGCGTCACCACCGTCTCGGTGGGGCCGTAGCCGTTGATGAGCAGGCGCGGGCGCAGGCTCAGGCGCACCTTGTCGTAGGCGGCCTTGGGCATGGCCTCGCCACCGAAGACGTACAACTCCACCGGCGGCGGCTCCTGCGACTGTTCTGCGGCCCAGTCCGCGATCTGCGCCAGATAGGCCGGCGGGAACGCGGCATTGGAGATGCCGTGGTGGCGCAGGGCCTCGCAGGCCTGCTCCGCCGTCCACATCTGCGGCTCGCGCAGCACCAGGCCGGCGCCGATGCTCAGGGCAGTCAGCCAGCGCTCATGCGCGCCGTCGAACGAGAAGGACATGAAATGCAGCTCGCGCGAGTTCGCCCGCATGCCGTAGATCCCTGCCGTAGCCGCGCAGTGCATGGCCAGCGGCCCGTGCTCGACCACCACGCCCTTGGGCTGCCCGGTCGAGCCCGAGGTGTAGATCACATAGGCCAGGTCGCGCTCGTGCACGGCATGGGCCGGCGCCGCGTTGCAGGCCTGGGTGAAGTCCACCTCCTCGGCCACCACCAGATGGGCCACGGCCGGCGTGCCCAGCTTGTGCAGCGCCGCCCTGTGGGCGATCAGGTGGGAGGCACCGCTGTCTGCCAGCATGAACCTCTGGCGTTCGGCCGGCGACGCAGGGTCCAGGGGCAGGTAGGCCGCTCCGGCCTTGAGCACGGACAGCAGGCAGATCACCATTTCCAGCGAACGCTCCATGGCGATGCCGACGATGGCGCCGCGCCCCACGCCGGCCTGCACCAGGCGGTTGGCGAAATGGTTGCTGCGCGCCTGCAGCTCGCCATGGCTGATGGTCTGCTCGCCCATGAGCAGCGCCACCGCGCCCGGGTCCCGGCGCGCCTGCAGCGCCATGCCGGCATGCACGGGCAGGAACGGCGGGCGGCAGGCATCCGTGCCCGTGCCCGTGCCCGTGCCTGTGCCCCCCGGCCCATCGCGGCCGGGCTCGGGCAGCAAGGCAATGTCCCGCAGGCAGTGCATGCCCTCGCCCGCCATGGACGCCAGCACCTGCACCAGTTGCCGCAGCAGTGCCTGCACGGCGTCATCGCCGAAGCTGCTCCGCTGGTAGATCATCTTGAGCGACAGCACATCGCCCAGCCGCACCTCCAGGTCCATGGGATAGGAGGTCACGTCGATGGCATGCGTCACCGCAAACCGCAGATGCGGGTCGTCATGCGCGGACAGCACCGCATCCATGGGGTAGCTCTCGAACACCAGGATGCTGTCGAACAGGCCGCGCTGGCCCTTGCCCGCCCAGCGCTGGATGTCCGAAAGCGACGTCTGCTCATGCTCGCGCGAGGCCAGGTTCTGTGCCTGCAGCGTGCGCAGCCAGGGGCCCAGCTCCAGCGCGCCGTCGCAGGCCACGACCACCGGCAAGGTGTTGATGAACAGCCCCTGCATTCTTTCCACGCCGGCCAGCTCGGGCGGGCGGCCAGCCACCGTGGCCCCGAAGGCCACCGTGGCCTGGCCCGTGTACCGCGCCAGCACCAGCGACCATGCGGCCTGCACCAGGGTGTTGGCCGTCACGCGCTCGCGCTGGGCAAACTCCACCAGCTGCTGCGTGGCACCGGCATCCAGCGCGGCGCCGGCCTCGTGGTGCCCCTGACGGGCTGCAGGCAAGGCACCAGGCCGGACAGCAGGCCGGGCAAGCGCATCCACCAGCAAGGTGGGCTCGTGCAGCGGCTGCACCAGGCGCCTCCAGTAGGCCTCGCTGGCCCCGTGGTCCAGGCCTTGCAGCCATGCGATGTAGTCGCGGTAGCTGGTGTCCACGGGCTCCACGGCAATGCCCTTGTAGTCGCGCAGCACCTCGCCCAGCAGGCTCGATGAACTCCATCCGTCCGTGAGCAGGTGGTGGGCGGTCCAGATGCAGTGGTGGCTGCCATCGGACACCCGGACCAGGGCCAGCCGCATCAGCGGCGGCTTGCTGAGGTCGAAGGCCGCGAACTGCCCGGCGGCCAGGGCATCCAGGGCCCCCGCCACATCCTCGCTGTGCCGGCAGTCATGCTCGGTGATGTCCAGCAGGACCTGCCGGGCCACCCATTGCAGCGGCAGGGACGCATCGGCCAGGAAGCCGCTGCGCAGCACGGCATGGCGGTCCAGCACCGCCTGCCAGGCCTTTCGGAAGCGCGCGGCATCCAGGCCATGCGCGTCGATTCGCAGCTGGGTGACATAGGACAGCCCCGAGGGATCGGACAGGCTGTGGAACAGCATGCCCGACTGCATGGGAGACAGCGGATAGAGGTCCGCCAGATTGCCCGCAGGCAGGTCCAGGCCGTCCAGCTGCGCCTGCGTGACCCGGGCCAGCGGGAAGTCCGAGGGCGTCACCCCCTGCGCGCCGCTCAGGCAGTGGTCGATCAGCCCTTCCAGCTCCTGCCGGTAGCGCCCCATCCAGGCCTGCACATCGGCGGTGTCGTGGCGGGCCGTGCTGAAGGCGGCCGTCATCACCAGCTCGCCGTCGTAGACGCGGCCATTGATGGTGAACTCGTGCGACAGCGGCGCCGAGGCGTCGGCCGGCATGCCGCTGCCCTCGGCAGCCGGCAGCCATTGGGCCGCGCTGTCAAAGCTTGCATCGAACTGCCCCAGGTAGTTGAAGACCAGGCTGGCCCGGGGCAAGGCCTGCATGGCCTGCCTTTGCTGCGCCGTGCCCAGGTACTTGAGCACGCCATGGCCCAGGCCGTGCAGCGGCACTTCGCGCAGGCTTTGCTTGACGCGCTTGATCGCGTCGCCCGGGCCTGTGCCTGCATCGAGCGCCACCGGGAAGACGCTGGTGAACCAGCCCACGGTGCGCGAGACGTCCACGCCGGCCGACAGCTCCTCGCGGCCATGCCCCTCCAGGTCCACGAGGATGCGCTGCTGCCCGCTCCACGCGCACAGGGCGCGCCCCAGGGCGGCCAGCAGGATGTCGTTGATCTGCGTCCTGTAGGCCGCCGGCACGCGGCTGATCAGGGCCTCGGTGCGCTCGCGGTCCAGCCGCAGCTCGACGCTGGACTGCCATGCCAGGGTGTTGGCCCCCCCGGGGCGGGCACAGGGAAGGACGGCAGGCACCTGGGCCAGCGCCTGCCAGAAGGCCAGCTCGCCGCCGCATTGCGCGGCATGGGCCTGCAGCGCCTGCGACCAGCGCTGGTAGCTGGCGGTCTTGTGGACCCTGGCGGGCTCCAGGCCCTGCAGCCGGCTGGCATAGGCCGAACGCAGGTCTTCGAGCAGGATGCGCCAGGAGACCCCATCGACGACCAGATGGTGGGCCACCAGCAGCAGGCGCCAGCTGCCGTCGCCCACCTCGATGCACAGCCCGCGCAGCAGCGGCCCGTGGACGATGTCCAGGCTGCGCTGCGCCTGTTCGCACAAGGCCTCGATCGCGCCGGCATCCCGTGCCTGGCGCACCCACAGCAGTGCCTGCAGGTCGGCCTCGGACGGGCTTGCGTAGGCCTGCTCCCAGGCGCCCTGCGCCGTGAGGCGAAAGCGCAGGCGCAGGCTGTCGTGCCGGGCCAGCAGATCGGCCAGGGCCTGGCGCAGCGGCGCAGGCTGCAGCGGCTGCGTGCTGCGCAGCAGCAGGGCCTGGTTCCAGTGGGATCGCTGCGGCACGTCCGTTTCGAAGAACTCCGCCTGAATGGGCAGCAGGGGAACGCTTCCCTGGACCGGTGTGTCCTGCTGCACGGCCTCGTCCTGCACGGGCTCGGCCACACGCGCCAGCTCGGCAATGCTTTGCCGTTCGAACAGCTGCCGTGGCGACAGCTTCCAGCCGAAGCGGCGCAGGCGCGAGACGATCTGCAGGCTGAGGATGGAATCACCGCCCAGCGCGAAGAAGTTGTCGCTGCGCCCCACCCGCTCCAGGCCCAGCACCTCGGCCCAGATACGGGCCAGCAGCGCCTCCAGTTCGCCCTCGGGCGCCTGGCTGGCGGCTGGCATGCCGAACGCGGGCAGGGCCTGCCGGTCCAGCTTGCCGTTGGCGTTCTGCGGCAACTGGTCCAGCACCATGATGGCGCCCGGCACCATGTAGTCGGGCAGTACCGTGGCCAGGCGCTCGCGCATCTCCTGCCCGTCCAGGGTCCGCCCGCTGCGGGCAGACACATAGGCCAGCAGCCGCGTGCCCGCCGGTCCCTCGCCGGCCACGACCACGGCCTCGCGCACATCGTCCAGCGCCAGCAGTTGCGCCTGCACCTCGCCCAGCTCGATGCGCAGGCCGCGGATCTTGACCTGGTGGTCCACCCGCCCCAGGTACTCCAGCTGGCCCTGCGCATTCCAGCGCACCAGGTCGCCCGTGCGATAGAGTCTTGCGCCATCGCGGCCGAAGGGGTCGGCGACAAAGCGCTCCGCGCTGAGCCCTGCCCGGTTCAGATAGCCGCGCGACAGCAGGGGGCCGCCTATGCACAGCTCACCGGCCACGCCCAGGGGCACGGGGCGCATCCGGTCGTCCACCACCCACATGTGCCGGCCCGCCAGAGGCCGGCCTATGGGAAGGTCCTGGGGCGCCGCGCCGGCGCCTTCCACCAGGCCGGTGCAGTCGAAGAGGGAGGCCGTGACGGTGGCCTCGGTCGGGCCATAGGCATTGAGCAGCCTCACATGGCCCAGCCCGGCATCGCGCCAGGCCTTCAGGCCGGCGCCCGGCATGGCCTCGCCGCCCACATGCACCTGCCTGAGCCGCCCGTACCCGCGCAGGCCCTGGCGCGCGAAATCCTGAACCAGCAGCAGCCAGTAGGCGGTGGTCAGATCGGCCACGCTGATCTGCCTGGCCATGAGTTCCCTGTGGAAGGTGGCGCTGTCCCAGAGTTCGGGCCCGCGCAGCACCATGGCCGCGCCGGCCACCAGGGGCGCGAACAGCTGCTCGATGCAGCCATCGAAATTCAGCGTGGCGAACTGCAGCACGCGGTCCTGCGGCGACAGCGCGGCAAAGCCGACGGCCAGCTGCGCCTGCTCGGCCAGGCAGCGGTGGGAGATGCCCACGCCCTTGGGCCGGCCGGTGGAGCCCGAGGTGTAGATCACATAGGCCAGGCATTCGCCATGCACGGCGGCGCCGGGGTTGTGGTCGGGCCCCGGCATCGCGCCGATGGCATCCAGGTCCAGCGCCTTCACGCGACCGGCCACCTCCAGCCCCAGGCGGGACTGCGTGAGCAGGCAGGCCATGCCGCTGTCCTCGACCATGTGGGCCAGGCGCTCGGCCGGATAGCCGGGGTCCAGGGGCACATAGGCCGCGCCCGACTTGAGCACGGCCAGCACGGCCACCACCATCTCCACCGAGCGTTCCACCGCAATGCCCACGCGCACCTCCGCGCCCACGCCCTCGGCGATCAGGCGGTGCGCAAGGCGGTTGGCACGCCGGTTGAGCTGCGCATAGCTGATGCATTCGTCGCCAAAGACCAGGGCCGTGGCCTGGGGCTGCTCGTCCGCCTGCTGCTCGAACAGCCTGTGCACCAGGGGCTGGGCGTCGCGGCGCGGCGGGTTGCATCCGGACTGCCCCGAATGCGCCCATTGCGTCAGCTGCGCCCATTCGTCCCGGTCCAGCAGCTCGATATCGCAGGCCGGCAACGCGGGCGTTTCGGCCAGGGCCGCAACAATGCCATCCACGGCGGCCAGCATGTAGGCGCACAGGCGCTGCGCGCCCACGGTCTTGCTGGCCTGCCCGACCAGGCGAAAGCCCTGGCCCAGGTCATCGATGGACATGTCCACCGGGTAGTTGGTGCGCTCCTGTCCGCCCAGGGCCGTCATGCCCTCCCACGCGCCCGAGGCTGCGCCCGCTGCCTCCGTCTCCTGCGGCGCTGCGGTGTAGCGGTAGTTGAGCAGGGCCGAGAACAGCGGCGTTCCCCCCGCCAGAGCGCTGCAGCGCTGCGCCAGCGACAGCGTGGCGTGCTCGTGGTGCATCAGCCCCGTCAGCAGCTCATGCGTCTGGCGCAGGCATTCCTGCACGCTGCGCCCGCCCAGCCGACCGCCCAACCGTATGCGCAGCGGCAGCGTGTTGATGAACATGCCCAGCGCGCTGTGCGCTCCCTCCCCGCCCTGCATGCGGCCAAAGAGCACGGTGCCGAACACCACGTCATCCTTGCCCGTGGTCCTGCCCAGCACCAGCGCCCAGGCCAGGTGGAACAGACTGGCTGCACTCACCCCATGGCGCTGCGCCTGCCGGCGCAGCTCGCGCGACAGCGGTGCATCCAGCGCAAGCCTGGCCTCCTCCACCGCGCTGCCGTCTCCCTGCACATCCAGCAGGCCAAACGGCGCCGTGGGCTCGTCCACACCGCCGAGCATGGCGCGGAAGAAGTCCTCATGCTCGCTGGTGCTCACGCCCAGGCGGGCCTGGGCCACGAAGCGCCTGAACGGCAGGGGCCTGGGCAACTCCGCCTCGCGGCCCTGGGCCATCAGCGCGATCTCCTCGACGATGCGTTCCAGCGTCGTGTGGTCCAGCACCAGATGGTGGGTCAGCAGCTGCAGCAGCCAGCGCCCGTTGGGCGCATCCTGCGCCGCCACGGCGCGGATCATGGGCGCGCGGCGCACATCGATGCGCTGCACGCGCGGGTCCAGCACGGCCTGCAGCCGGCTGGCCACATCCGTTCCTTCCCCTTCACCTTCGCTCTCCTCCAGCCAGTCGAGCAGCACCTGTGCCTGCCGCCAGACCACCTGCACGGGCTCGGCCAGCCCTTCCCACAGCACGGCCGTGCGCAAGATGTCGTGGCGTGCGATGACCCGGTTGAGCCGTTGCACAAAGCCCAGCAGCCGCTCGCGCGTGTCGAAGCCCAGCAGTGTGGGCGTGGCATAGGCGTCGCCCTGCGGGTGCAGCGTGTGGTGGAACAGAATGCCTTCCTGCAGCGGCGCCAGCGGATAGATGTCCTGGATGTTGGCCGCGCCACCGGGCACGGCGGCCTCGACCCGTGCGATCTCCTGCACGTCCAGCGCCACCAGCGTCAGCATGTCGGGCGTGATGGCCGTGCAGCCTTCGGGAATGCCATTGGGCGGCACCTGCACCTGGGCGGCGCCGTCCGCCTGCATCAGCTGCGCCGCAAAATCCGCCAGCTGCGGATGCTGGAACAGGCTGCGTACCGAGGCCGACAGGCCATGCGCGCGCATGCGTTCCAGCATGCCCATGGCCAGCAGCGAGTGTCCGCCCAGCTCGAAGAAGTTGTCGCGCCGCCCCACGCGGTCCTGCCCCAGAAGCTCGGCCCATATCGCCGACAGCTGCTGCTCGACCCCGTTGTGCGGCGGCTCGTATCCACGCTGCGCCCATTCGGGCTGCGGCAGGGCCTTGCGGTCCACCTTGCCGTTGGCATTGAGCGCAAGCGCAGGCAGCACGACGATGGCCGAAGGCTGCATGTAGTCCGGCAGCCGCCGGGCCAGCGCCTGGCGCAAGGTTTCGGCCAGCCCCGCATCGGCGTCCGGGCCGGCCACATAGGCGACAAGGCGTGCGCCCGCCGCGCCCGACGTGGCTTGTGCCGCGACCACCACGGCCTCGCGCACGCCGGGCTGAGCCAGCAGATGGGCCTCGATCTCGCCCAGCTCGATGCGCAGGCCGCGGATCTTCACCTGGTGGTCCAGGCGCCCCAGGTACTCGATCTGGCCCTCGCTGTTCCAGCGCACCAGGTCGCCCGTGCGGTACAGCAGGCCGCCCTGCGTGTCCAGCGGGTCGGCCACAAAGCGCTCGGCCGTCAGTGCGGGGCGGTTCAGATAGCCGCGCGCCAGGCCCGTGCCGCCCAGGTACAGCTCGCCGGCCACGCCCTGTGGCGCCGGCCGCATGGCGCAGTCCAGCACATAGGTGCGGATGCCGCTGATGGGCTGGCCGATGGGAACCTGGCGCCGCCCGTCGTCGCGGCAGCGCCAGTGGGTGACGTCGATGGCCGCCTCGGTAGGGCCATAGAGGTTGTAGAGACCGGCTCCGGGCAGGAGCCTGAAGACGGCGTTCTGCGCCTCGGCCGGCAGGGCCTCGCCGCTGCACAGGATGCGCCTGAGGCCCGTGCATGCTGCAACGCCCGCGTGCGCCACAAAGGCCTGCAGCATGGAAGGCACGAAGTGCACGGTGGTGACGCCATGGCCCGTGATCAGCGCCACCAGCCTTGCGGGGTCACGGTGATCGCCAGGCGCGGCCATCACCAGCCGGGCGCCGGCCATCAGGGGCCAGAAGAACTCCCAGACCGACACATCGAAGCTGAACGGTGTCTTTTGCAGCACGGCGTCCGAGGCATCGAGCGCATGGGCCTGCTGCATCCAGGCCAGCCGGTTGTGCAGGGCCGCATGCCGGTTGGCCGCGCCCTTGGGACGGCCCGTGGAGCCCGAGGTGAAGATCACATAGGCCAGATGCTCCCCATGCACGGCAACCACCGGGTTGCGCTGAGATTCACCGGCCACATCGATGCGGTCGATGTCCAGCCACTGCAGATCCTCGCCTGCGGGCAGGCGCTCGCGCAGCGCGCTGTGGGTGAGCAGGCGCCGCACGGCGCCGTCTTCGATCATCTGCGCCAGCCGTTCGGGCGGGTGATCGGGGTCCAGGGGCACATAGGCGCCACCGGCCTTCATGATGGCCAGCAGGCCCACCACCATCTCGATGGACCGCTCCATGGCGATGCCCACCCGGGTCTCCGGCCTCACGCCCAGGGCCATCAGCCGGTGTGCCAGCTGGTTGGCGCGGCGGTTGAGCTGGTCGTAGCTCAGAACCTGATCGCCAAAGACCAGCGCCACGGCATCCGGCCGTGCCTGGGCCTGGCGCTCGATCAACCGGTGCACGGGCTGCATCCCCGGTTCGGTTCGGGCGCCCAGGCTCCAGGCCTGCAGCTGCGCCCATTCCTTGCCGTCCAGCATGTCCAGCGCCGCAGCCTCCAGGCCGGGCTCGCTTTCCAGCGCGTGGACCAGGGAGGCCACGGCCGCCGCCATGTATCCACACAGCCGTTCAGCCCCCAGAGCAGCATCGGCCTGGGCCACGATGCCAAAGCCTTCGCCCAGGTCATCGATGGACACGGTCACGGGGTAGTTGGTGCGCTCCTGTCCGCCCAGCGCCGTCATGCCTTCCCACGCGCCCGCTGCGCCCCCCTCTTGCGGGGCCACGCTGTAGCGGTAGTTGAGCAGTGCCGAGAACAGCGGCGTCCCCCCCGCCAGAGCGCTGCAGCGCTGCGCCAGCGACAGCGTGGCGTGCTCGTGGTGCATCAGCCCCGTCAGCAGCTCATGCGTCTGGCGCAGGCATTCCTGCACGCTGCGCCCGCCCAGCCGACCGCCCAACCGTATGCGCAGCGGCAGCGTGTTGATGAACATGCCCAGCGCGCTGTGCGCTCCCTCCCCGCCCTGCATGCGGCCAAAGAGCACGGTGCCGAACACCACGTCATCCTTGCCCGTGGTCCTGCCCAGCACCAGCGCCCAGGCCAGGTGGAACAGACTGGCTGCACTCACCCCATGGCGCTGCGCCTGCCGGCGCAGCTCGCGCGACAGCGGTGCATCCAGCGCAAGCCTGGCCTCCTCCACCGCGCTGCCGTCTCCCTGCACATCCAGCAGGCCAAACGGCGCCGTGGGCTCGTCCACACCGCCGAGCATGGCGCGGAAGAAGTCCTCATGCTCGCTGGTGCTCACGCCCAGGCGGGCCTGGGCCACGAAGCGCCTGAACGGCAGGGGCCTGGGCAACTCCGCCTCGCGGCCCTGGGCCATCAGCGCGATCTCCTCGACGATGCGTTCCAGCGTCGTGTGGTCCAGCACCAGATGGTGGGTCAGCAGCTGCAGCAGCCAGCGCCCGTTGGGCGCATCCTGCGCCGCCACGGCGCGGATCATGGGCGCGCGGCGCACATCGATGCGCTGCACGCGCGGGTCCAG
>NZ_JCABYI010000001.1:0-190247 GCF_059499305.1 Delftia sp. | reverse complement strand
CCCGCGCGTGGCTGCCAAGCTCGACGTCGCCCAGATCAGCGACATCACCAAGGTCATCTCCGCCGATACCTTCGAGCGCCCCGTCTACGCCGGCAACGCCATCGCCACCGTGCAGTCTGCTGATGCCGTGAAGGTCATCACCGTGCGCACCACCGGCTTTGACGCCGCCGCCGCCACGGGTGGCAGCGCCGCTGTCGAAACCGCTGCTGCGGCCGCCGACGCTGGCAAGAGCAGCTACGTGGGCAGCGAGATCGCCAAGAGCGACCGCCCCGAACTCACCGCCGCCAAGATCATCGTGTCTGGTGGCCGTGCGCTGGGCAGCAAGGAAAAGTTCGACGAAGTCATCACCCCCCTGGCCGACAAGCTGGGCGCTGCCATCGGCGCCAGCCGTGCTGCCGTGGATGCGGGCTACGCCCCCAACGACCTGCAAGTGGGCCAGACGGGCAAGATCGTCGCGCCGCAGTTGTACATTGCCGCCGGCATCTCGGGCGCCATCCAGCACCTGGCCGGCATGAAGGACTCCAAGGTGATCGTGGCGATCAACAAGGACCCCGAGGCCCCGATCTTCAGCGTGGCCGACTACGGGCTGGAGGCGGACCTTTTCGCAGTTGTGCCGGAATTCGTCAAGGCCTTTTAAACTGGATGAGATACACCATGGAGCTTCGGCATTTACGTTGCTTTATAGCGGTGGCCGAAGAACTTCACTTCGGCCGCGCAGCGGAAAAGCTGCACATCGATCAGTCCCCTTTGTCGCGCACCATCAAGGAGATAGAGGAAGAGCTCGGGGCGCAACTGTTCACGCGAACCACGCGAAGCACCCGCCTGACCTTTGCCGGAATGGCATTCCTGGAGCGGGTGCCGCGAATCTTCGAAGCTCTGAAACAGGCGTGTGACGGCGTCAAGTCCGCCGCCAGTGGGTTTCAGCGACAGTTGCGCATCGCTTTGTCCGATGGCATCACGCCCTCGCGAATGCCGACGCTGCTGGCACAGTGCCGAGCGGAAGATCCAGAGATTGATGTTCGGCTATTTGAGGTGCCGTTGGATCAACAGATCAAGGGTCTGCACGATGACCTGTATGACGTCGGCTTTTCGATGGCCGAAGAGGTGGGCGACGGCATTGTGGTCAGGCCTGCATGGGAAGACGAGCTGATGGTGGCGGTCCCAGCTCGCCATCCTGTTCTGGCCCACAAGCACGTGCCGTTGGAAGAAGTGTTGCGCTATCCGCTGGCGCTATGCGATCCGGCGATATGCGAAGGCCATGCACGCCAAGTTGATCGCGTTTTGCAGCGCTACGAGCAACAGCCACTGATCGCCCAGCGCGTGGCGTCCTATGAGGTGATGATGACCTTGGTCTCAGCCGGATTGGCGCTCGGTTTGGCGGGCGCCGCGCACATTGCATCCGGCCGTGGGCCAGGTGTTGTGGCCCGGCGCTTGGCGGGCAAGCCGCAGATGCTGGCCACGTATCTGCGGCACCGTGACGTGGAGCCCTCCGAAATGCTGGCCCGGTTCATCGAACGAGTGGCCTCCATTGATTCGGCGGATGGCTCCAGCGCCGCCGAGGACTCCTGATCCACCTGCTGAAAGGACCCAAGCCATGACCCGATTCCTGCCGCTGCTGATGGTTGCCGCACTGTCGGGCTGTGGACCATCCCAACCGACGGAAACCGTGGACTTCCTCGTTGCCCATCCCGAGCGCCTCAAGGAAGTCCAGCGCCTGTGCAAGGAAGACCGCGCGAAGGCAGGAGAAGAACTCTGCCGCCGTGCGGCCGAAGCCGCCAACCGGCGTTTCTTCGGCGATCGGCCGGAACAGCAATCCAAATAGCGCCCCGCGCCGTCGCCTGGCCGCGACAGAGTTCTTGCTGTTACCTCATCACGCCGCAGCGCGCTCGCGCATGCGGCATTTTTATTGCCTTCGCCACAGCAAGAAGTCTGGCCATTTTGGCCTGAATCCCCGCTATAACGGTCTTTGACCGACCTGCACGCTCGCCTTGATCCTCGGCACTACGGCATGTCCCTGTGCCGTAGCGGGAGGTTGGCCAATGCAAGGAACGAACGTGCTGTTCGGTCAGATTGCCGTTGTCTTCGGCATCGTGATCGCTGGCGTATGGAGCGCCACGCAATGGACAGCAGCGGCGCTGGGCTACCAGCTACGCCTGGGTTCGCCCTGGTTCGATTTCCTCGGCACGCCGGTCTATCACCCCTGGCGCCTGTTCGAGTGGTGGTTCTTCTTCGACGCCTACGCGCCGCATGTATTCGACGTGGGCGGTGCCATTGCCGCAGGCAGCGGCCTGATCGCGGTGGTGGTTGCCATCGGCATGTCGATCTGGCGCTCGCGCCAGTCCAAGCTGGTCACGACCTACGGCACGGCGCGCTGGGCCAACGCGGAGGACATTCACAAGGCGGGCCTTGACCAGCCTGCAGGCGTGTTCCTCGGCCTGCATCGGCAGCAGTACCTGCGGCACGAGGGCCCGGAACACGTCCTGACCTTCGCGCCCACGCGCTCAGGCAAGGGCGTGGGCCTGGTGGTGCCAACGCTTCTTTCTTGGCCAGCGTCTGCCGTCATCCACGACATCAAGGGCGAGAACTGGAGCATCACCGCAGGTTGGCGTTCGCGCTTCTCGCATTGCCTGCTGTTCAATCCGACGGACAGCAAGTCGGCGGCCTACAACCCGCTGCTGGAAGTCCGGCGCGGCGCGCATGAGGTGCGCGACGTGCAGAACATCGCGGACATCCTGGTCGATCCCGATGGCGCGCTGGAGAAGCGCAACCACTGGGAGAAGACTTCGCACGCATTGCTGGTCGGGGCCATTTTGCATGTGCTCTACGCGGGCGAAGACAAGACGCTTCGCGGTGTCGCCAACTTCCTCAGCGACCCGGCTTGTCCCTTTGAGCTGACGCTGCATCGGATGATGACCACATCGCATCTCGGCGATGGCCCGCATCCGGTCGTTTCCTCGGCGGCGCGCGAAGTGCTCAACAAATCGGACAACGAACGCTCGGGCGTGTTGTCCACGGCCATGTCGTTCCTCGGCCTCTACCGCGACCCGACGGTGGCCGAAGTCACCTCGCGCTGCGACTGGCGCATTGCCGACCTGATCGCGGCCGAGCATCCGGGGTCGCTGTACCTGGTGGTGCCGCCTTCGGACATTTCGCGGACGAAGCCGCTGATCCGCCTGATCCTCAACCAGATCGGCCGGCGCCTCACCGAATCACTCGATGGCAGCGACGGCATCGAGCGTCGTCACAAGCTGCTGCTGATGCTCGATGAATTCCCCGCGCTCGGGCGGCTGGATTTCTTCGAGACGGCGCTAGCCTTCATGGCGGGCTATGGCATCCGCAGCTTCCTCATCGCGCAGAGCCTGAACCAGATCGACAAGGCTTACGGCCAGAACCACTCGATCCTCGACAACTGCCATGTGCGCGTGACGTTCGCTACCAACGATGAGCGCACCGCCAAACGGATCTCCGAGACGCTCGGCACTGCGACCGAGCTGCGCGCGCAGCGCAACTACGCGGGCCACCGGCTCGCGCCGTGGCTCGGGCACTTGATGGTGTCGCGCCAGGAAACCGCGCGCCCGCTGTTGACGCCGGGCGAAGTCATGCAGCTTCCGCCCGACGAAGCAGTGGTGATGGTGTCCAGCGTGGCGCCGATCAAGGCCAAGAAGCTGCGCTACTACGCGGACAGCAATTTCAAGCGGCGCGTGTTGCCGCCGCCCGCGCTGGCGAGCGAGCGATACGCCGACGCGCCGCCATCGCGTCCCGACGACTGGAGCGGACTGGCGATTCCCGCCGTGCCCGCCGCACCGGCCGCGGCGTCCGCTGATGGCCTGGAGAACTTGGGTCCGACCGACGACGGTGGTCCGCGCCGTCAGCCCGAGCTTTCCGAAACCGTCGCCTACGACCCCGAGCAGGCCGCACCCGTGGCCGACCTTGGCCTGCTCGATGACGACGACATGCCGCTTCCCCTCCCGCGCCAGTTCGACCCGGCCCTGCAACGCACGGCCCGGCTGGCTTCCCTCGACCCTGACGACGGAATCGACCTATGACCCAGCACCGCCTCAATGTGTTCATTCAGCCGGAGCACAGCAAACGGCTCGACGAACTGGCCGCCACCAAAGGCGTATCGAAGTCCAGCATCGTCGCGGCGGCACTCGCATCGTGGCTGTCGCCCGATGCCGCCGACCAGCGGGAGGCGGCCATTGCCAAACGGTTGGATCGGCTGTCGCGCCACGCCGAGCGCATGGAGCGCGACCAGAACATTCAGATCGAGACGCTGGCGCTGTTCATCCGCTACTTCCTCACGGTCAGCACACCCGTGCCCGAAGCACATCAGGACGCCGCTCGCGCCCAGGGCAAGGCCCGCTTCGAGCAGTTCGTGGAGCAGTTGGGCCGCCACCTGCTGCGTGGGCGCAGTCTGGTGCGCGACGTGGTGGAGGAACTGCATCCCGACCCTTCGCGCATGGGTGAAGTGCAGGAGCGTACGTCATGAGTACCACGCCTTCTTCCTTCACCGCCGTTTCGCTAGATCGCCGCATCCAGATGTTGCGCACGGCGATGGGGCCGCTGATTGCCGCTGCGCTCGAAGACCCGGACGTGGTGGAAATCATGCTCAACCCCGACCGAACGCTCTGGGTGGATCGGCTTTCCACGGGCCGCGCGCCGATGGGCGTGGAGCTGTCCGAAGCGGACGGTGAACGCATTATTCGGCTCGTGGCGGCCCATGTCGGTGCCGAGGTGCATCGGGGCCAGCCGCTGTTGACGGCGGAGCTGCCCGAGACGGGCGAACGCTTCGAGGGCATCTTGCCGCCGGCCGCGCCGGGGCCTGCCTTCGCACTGCGCAAGCGCGCCTTTGGCGTGATCCCGCTGTCGCGCTACATCGAGGATGGAATGATGACCGCCGCGCAGGCGGGCTTGCTGGTGCGTGCAGTGCGCGAGCGCAAGAACATTCTGATCGCAGGTGGCACTAGCACCGGCAAGACCACGCTCGCCAATGCCTTGCTTTCCGAGATCGCCGCCACCGGCGACCGCGTGCTGGTGCTCGAAGACACGGTGGAGCTGCAATGCGCAGTGCGTGACCACGTGCCGCTGCGCACGCGCCAGGGCGTCGTGTCCATGACCGAGCTGGTGCGCTCGTCCATGCGCCTGCGCCCGGATCGTGTCGTCGTCGGCGAGGTGCGCGGCGCTGAGGCGCTAGATCTCATCAAGGTGTGGGGCACCGGACATCCGGGCGGCATTGCCACCATCCACGCCGGCTCTGCACTGGGCGCGTTGCTGCGCCTAGAGCAACTGATTCTCGAAGTGGCGGTGAACCCGCCCCGTGCGCTGATCGCGGAAGCGGTCAACGTGGTCATCCACATCGCCGGGCGCGGACGCAAGCGCCGCATCGAGAGCATCGCTCGCGTCGTCGGCTTCGATGGCGTTGGGTATCACCTGGCGGACGCGCTGGAGGCTCCATTCCCGGAGTTGCTGCCGCAGTCCGACTTTTCCCCCCCTGTCCCCTGACAACTCTGGAGAACTGCCATGACGCAGATGATCGTTCCTGCTTTCCGTTTTTCCGCATATCCGCTTCCTCGGCCACCGCGGCTGGATAGCCTGGCTCGCCCGGCCATGCAGGGCTTGATGCTCGCGGCGCTGATGCTGCTGCTTGCGGGCGCGGCTCAGGCCGCCGGTTCGTCGATGCCGTGGGAAGGCCCGCTGCAATCCATCCTGGAGTCGATCCAGGGACCTGTGGCCCGGATCATCGCGGTCATCATCATCATTGCCACGGGCCTGGCGCTGGCCTTCGGCGATACCTCGGGCGGCTTCCGCAAGCTGATCCAGATCGTCTTTGGCCTATCGATCGCGTTCGCGGCTTCGAGCTTCTTCCTGTCGTTCTTCAGCTTCTCCGGTGGGGCCGTCGTATGAACGGCCCGCACGATGGGATGCTTGGCTTCGAGGTGCCGCTGCATCGGTCTTTGACCGAGCCGATTCTGATGGGCGGTGCCCCGCGCACCGTGGCCATCACCAACGGCACCTTGGCCGCTGCCGTGGGCCTGGGCTTGCAGATGTGGATTCCGGGCGTGGTGCTCTGGATCGTCGGCCATGCGCTGGCGGTCTGGGGCGCTCGTGTCGATCCGCAGTTCATGCAGGTCTTCGCCCGCCACATCAAGCACCGGCCGCTGCTGGACGTGTGAGGTGATGCCATGCTGAACCTTGCCGAATACCGCCAGCGGCCCGCGCTGCTGGCCGACTGGCTACCCTGGGCCGGGCTGATCGCGCCCGGAGTCGTGCTGAACAAGGATGGCTCCTTCCAGCGCACTGCGCGCTTTCGGGGGCCAGACCTCGACAGCGCGACACAGGGCGAACTGATTTCCACGTCGGCGAGGCTGAACAACGCGCTGCGCCGGCTCGGTTCGGGCTGGGCGCTGTTCATCGAGGCCGAACGGCGAGCTGCTGCCGGCTACCCACACTCGGACTTCCCGGAGCCCTTGTCCTGGCTGGTCGATGAAGAACGCCGCGCCGCATTTGAGGACTCGGGCAACCACTTCGAGAGCGGCTACCACCTGACATTGGTGTACCTGCCGCCGGAGGAAGCCCGCGCTCGTGCGGCCGGAATGCTGTACGAGAACCGTCCGACCGAGGGAGTGGACTGGCGTGAGCGCCTGACCGCCTTCGTCGCGGAGACGGATCGGATTTTCGACCTGCTCGATGGCGTGATGCCGGAGATTGCGTGGCTCGATGACAGCCAGACGCTGACCTACCTGCACTCGACCATTTCCCCACGGCGATACCGCGTGGGCGTGCCGGAAGTGCCATTCCACCTCGACGCGCTGCTGGCCGACGCGCCGCTGATCGGTGGTCTGGCGCCGATGCTGGGCGACCAGCACCTGCGCGTGGCGACGGTGCGGGGCTTCCCCACCTCGACCTGGCCGGGGATTCTGGACGACCTCAACCGCCTCAGCTTTGGCTATCGCTGGTCAACCCGGTTCCTTTGCATGGACAAAGCCGATGCGGAAAGAGAGCTTTCTCGCCTGCGCCGCCAATGGTTCGCCAAGCGCAAGAACGTCATCGCGCTATTGCGCGAAACCATCTTCCAGCAGGAATCCCCGCTGGTCGATACCGACGCTAGCAACAAATCGGCCGATGCCGATGCGGCCTTGCAGGAGCTGGGCAGCGACCAGGTGGCCTTTGGCTACCTGACGGCAACCGTCATCGTCATGGACGCGGATGCCGCCGTGGCCGACGAGAAGCTGCGCATGGTGGAGCGTGTCATCCAGGGGCGCGGCTTCGTCACCATTCCCGAAACGCTTAATGCGGTGGATGCGTGGTTGTCATCGATTCCGGGTCATGCCTACGCCAATGTCCGCCAGCCCATCGTCTCGACGCTGAACCTGGCGCATCTGGTGCCGGTGTCCGCCGTATGGGCCGGGCCGGAGAAGAACGCGCATCTCGACGGCCCGCCGCTGATCGTGACCCGCACCGAGGGCGCGACGCCGTTCCGGCTGGTCACGCACATCGGCGATGTGGGCCACACGCTGGTGGCCGGCCCCACGGGCATGGGCAAATCGGTGCTGCTCGCCACCTTGGCGATGCAGTTCCGTCGTTATCGCGGATCGCGCGTCTTCGCCTTCGACATGGGGCGCTCGATGCGCGCCACCATCCTGGGCCTGGGCGGTGAGCACTACGACCTCGGGCTGGATGGCGAGATCGCCTTCCAGCCCTTGGCTCGCATCGACCGTGAGGGCTACCGCGCCTGGGCGGCCGAATGGATCGAAGGGCGCTTGCGGCATGAAGGCGTGGCGGTCAGCCCGGAGGAGAAGGCGGCGATCTGGTCGGCGCTGGGAAGCCTTGCGGGCGCCCCTGTGGAACAGCGCACGATGACGGGGATTTCCGTCCTCCTGCAATCGAACGCACTGCGGCAGGCCCTTGCGCCCTATGTGCTCGGTGGCGCGCACGGCAAGCTGCTGGACGCCGACCATGACCGACTGGGCATGGCCGGCGTGCAGTGCTTCGAGATGGAGGAACTGATGCACAGCAAGGCCGCCGTCATGGCCGTGCTGCATTACCTCTTTGCCCGATTCGACGAGCGCTTCGATGGCGCACCGACGCTGCTGATCCTCGATGAAGCGTGGCTGTTTCTCGATGACCCGGTGTTCGCGGCCCGCATCCGGCAATGGCTCAAGACGCTGCGCAAGAAGAACGTCAGCGTCATCTTCGCCACGCAGAGCCTAGCCGACATCAAGGACTCCAGCATCGCGCCGGCCATCATCGAGAGCTGCGCCAGCCGCATCTTTCTGCCGAATCCGCAGGCGACCGAGCCGCAGATTCGCACGATCTACGAGGGCTTCGGCCTCAACAGCCGGCAGATCGAGATCGTCGCCACCGCGCAGCCCAAGCGCGACTACTACTACCAATCGCGCCTCGGCAACCGCCTGTTCGACCTCGACCTGGGCGCCGCGACCTTGGCCTTCGCGGGTGCCTCTACGCCGCAAGACCAGCGCGACATCGACGCGGTGCTCGCCGTCGCTGCATCCGCTTCCACCCCGTTCGCGGCCACCTGGCTGCGCCATCGCGGCCTGCATTGGGCCGCCGAACTGCTGTCCTCGTTCCCGTTCACCCATCTCCAGGAGAACCCATCATGAAAAAGCGTCTTCTCGCCGCCGCCGTCGCGGCCATGCTTTGCACCGCTACCGCCGTGCAGGCGCAATGGGTCGTGATCGACCCCACGAACCTCGTGCAGAACACGCTGACCGCGATCCGCACGCTGGAGCAGATCAACAACCAGATCAAGCAGCTCCAGAACGAGGCGCAAATGCTTATCAACCAAGCGCGCAACCTGGCCAGCCTGCCGTCCAGCGTGGTGGGCCAGTTGCGCGCCAACCTGGCGACCACCCAGCGGCTAATCGCGCAGGCCAGGGGCCTGACCTATGACGTGACGAATCTGGATCGGGAATTCCAGCGCCTGTACCCGGAGCAATACGCCGCCACCGTCAGCGGCGACCAGATGTACCGCGACGCGCAAGAGCGCTGGAAGAACACGCTCAATGGCCTGCAGACCACGATGCAGATGCAGGCCCAGGCCTCGCAGAACCTGAGCGACGACGAAGGCGTGCTGGCCGACCTCGTGGGCAAGAGCCAATCGGCAGTTGGGGGCTTGCAGGCGATGCAGGCCATGAACCAGTTGCTGGCCCTGCAAGCCAAGCAGTCCATCCAAACGCAGCGCCTGAGCATCACCCAGGATCGCGCCGCGTCGCTGGAACTGGCGCGGCAAGCCGCTGCCGTGGAGCGTGGCCGCGAGGTGAACCGGCGCTTCTTGGGTGAAGGCACGCCGTACACGCCGCAGTCCGTCGATTTCTACAGTCGTTGACGGGGCTTGGCCATGAACGACGTATCGGTCATCGACCGTTTCCTCGACGTTTTCTCACGCTACATCGACTCGGGCTTCGGCCTGCTGCACGGCGAGGTGGCATTCCTCACGGCCACGCTGATCGTCATTGACATGACGCTCGCCGGGCTGTTCTGGGCGATGGGCCATGCCACCGGCCAGGGCGAGGACGTGATTGCCAAGCTGATCCGCAAGGTGCTGTACGTCGGTGCCTTCGCCTACATCATCGGCAACTTCAACATGCTGGCCGGTGTCCTGTTCCGCTCCTTCGCGGGTCTTGGCCTGAGAGCCAGCGGCTCGACCTTGAGCATGGGCAACTTCTTGCAACCAGGTCGATTGGCCAAGGCCGGCATCGACACAGCGGCGCCGATCCTCGACCAGATCAGGGAGATGGCGGGCTTCCCCGAGGTGTTCATCCACATCGCGCCCATCGTCGTGCTGTTCCTCGCGTGGCTGGTGGTTATCGTTAGCTTCTTCGTGCTGGCGGTGCAGCTCTTCGTCACCCTGATCGAGTTCAAACTGACCACGCTGGCGGGCTTCGTGCTGGTGCCGTTTGCCCTCTGGAACAAGACAGCGTTTATGGCCGAGAAGGTGCTGGGCAACGTGGTGTCCTCGGGCATCAAGGTGCTGGTGCTCGCCGTCATCGTGGGTATCGGCTCGGGGCTATTCGCCGAATTCAGGATACCGCCCGGTTCCGAGCCGTCCATCGACCAGGCGCTGGTCATCATGCTGGCCTCGTTGTCCCTGCTGGCCCTGGGCATCTTTGGGCCGGGCATTGCGACAGGCTTGGTGTCCGGTGGGCCACAGCTCGGCGCGGGCGCGATGGCCGGTGCTGCCATCGGCGCAGCCGGAACCGCCGTGGCGGTCGGTGCCGCGGCTACCGGCGTCGGAAGCGCAGTGGCGGCCGGGGCACGCATGGCACCCGCCGCCGCCCGCTCGATGGCATCGACCGCCAGCAGCGCCAAGTCGGCGTACCAGGCGGGCTCCACTTCGGCCGGTGGCGGCCTGAAGGGTGCCGCCGCCGGCGTGGGCAATGTTGCCAAGACCGGCGCGCAGGCGGCCGGGCAGAAAGTCGCCGATGGGGCGCGGTCGATGAAGGAGCGCATGGCGGCGGCCTTTCGGCCCGATGACGCCGGATCGGCGTCGGGGGGCGGCGCCGCACAGGCCGCAAGCGAGGCTCCCGCCACAGCCCCATCCACCGAGCAACCCGCCTGGGCCAAGCGCCTGCACCGCAGGCAGCAACTCACCCATGCCGCGACGACCGCCGCCCACACGCTGCGCGGCGGCGACGGCGGCAGCTCCAGCCAGGGGCCAAGCCTGCGTGATTCCGATTCCTGATCTTGAAGGAGAACTTCCATGCGATTCAAAAGACCGCAGGTGCGCTATGCCAACACACCGCAGCCTGCCACCCCGTACCAATCCGCTGCCCAGGCCTGGGACGAGCGCATCGGCTCGGCCCGCGCACAGGCGAAGAACTGGCGGCTCATGGCCTTCGGCTGCCTCACTTTGGCCGTACTGATGGCCGGTGGCCTGGTCTGGCGTTCCGCGCAGTCCATCGTCACCCCCTACGTCATCGAGGTGGACAACTCGGGTCAGGTGCGCGCTGTCGGCGAAGCGGCCACGCCGTACCGGCCCAGCGATGCGCAGATTGCTTACCACCTCGGCCGCTTCATCGGTCTGGTGCGCTCGCTGTCCATCGACCCCATCGTGGTGCGGCAGAACTGGCTCGATGCCTATGACTACACGACCGACAAGGGCGCCGTGGTGCTCAACGAGTACGCCCGCGTGAACGATCCGTTCGCGCGCATTGGCAAGGAGTCGGTGACGGTGCAGGTCAGCAGCGTGACTCGCGCGAGCGATACGTCGTTCAACGTGCGCTGGACGGAGACCCGTTTCGTCAACGGTGCGCTGGACCGCACCGAACGCTGGAACGCTGTCGTGTCCATCGTGCAGCAGACGCCGCGCACCGAGCAGCGTGTGCGCAAGAACCCCCTGGGCATCTACGTCAACGGGCTGTCGTGGAGCCGCGAACTGGAAGCGAACGAAGGAGCAAAACCATGAATGATCTTTTCCGTAAATCCGTCTTGCCGATCATGCTGCTTGCCCTCGCGGGCTGCGCCACGCAGGGCAAGCCGCCGCCGTCCATTTCGCTCGACGAGCCGGTGCAGGCGCAGCCGCTACCGGAGCCGCCTGCGCCGGTGGAGGTGGTGGCCATGCCGCAAGTGCTGCCGATGCCGGCTCAGATGAAGCCTGTGCCGGATGCCAAGCCCGCAGCAGAACCTGCCGATGAAACCGTGCGTGTGTCCCGCGCCAACGCCGAGGCGCGTATCGCGCCCACGCGCGAGGGGTACGTCAACGCGATTCAGGTGTGGCCTTTCACCGATGGCGCGCTGTATCAGGTCTATGCGGCCGTGGGTCGCGTGACGGTGATCGCGCTCCAGCCCGGTGAGGAACTGGTAACGGTGGCCGCCGGCGATACCGTGCGCTGGATCGTGGGCGATACATCGAGCGGCAGCGGCGATGCGCTGCGCGTCAATGTGATGGTCAAGCCGATCCGCTCGGGCCTCAAGACCAATCTGGTCATCACGACCAGCCGGCGCACGTACCTGATTGAACTGACTTCGACTGAGAAGACGTGGATGGCGTCGGTGTCCTGGGAGTATCCGAAGGACAAGATGCTGGCCTTGCAGCGCCAGGCGCAGGCGGCCAGCGCCGCCGCGCCGGTCGATAGCGGGCTATCGCTGGAGAAGATCCGCTTCCGCTACGCGGTCAGCGGCAGCAATCCGCCGTGGAAGCCGCTGCGCGCCTTCGATGACGGCGAGAAGGTCTACATCCAGTTCCCGCCGGGCATCGCGCAGGGCGAGCTGCCGCCGCTGTTCGTGATCGGCGCGCAGGGCGATGGGCAACTGGTGAACTACCGATTCCGTGCGCCGTACTACATCGTGGATCGCCTGTTCGGTGCGGCCGAACTGCGCCTGGGCGGAGACAAGGGCGATGTGGTGCGGATCGAGCGCACCGATGGCGTTTCCGGTGGCACGCGGAGGAACTGACCATGAGCCAGGACGACACTCGCGATCTTGGCACGCCACAGGCGGGCAAGGTCGCGCCCGAGGCGGTGGCGCTGCGCGCCCAGCCGCGCGCGGTCACACGTCTGAATCGGCGCACCTTGGCCATGCTCACGGGCGGCCTGTCGGTCGCCGTGCTAGGGGCCACGATCTGGTCATTGCAGCCACATCGGCGCGGCGCAGGCGAGCAGACCGAGCTTTACAACGTGGATCGAGTCTCGAAGTCCGAGGGGCTGGATGGCCTGCCTTCGGATTACTCCAAGCTGCCGAAGGTGCTGGAGCTGGGGCCGCCGCTGCCGGGCGATCTCGGCCCTGCCATCGTGAAGGCGCAGCAGCCGGTGACACCCACGTATGCGCCACCGGGCCACGACCCGGAGGACGCTCGGCGCAAGGAAGCCGAAGCGGCAGCGGCTTCCTCGGTGTTCTTCCGTTCTGGTACGCCCGGCAAGACCGCAGCGCCAGCGAATGCGCAAGCGGCTGGCCCGGCATCGACCTTGGCGGGCTTCGACCCGCTGGCCGCTGGGCCGGCCTCGACGGCTGCCCAGCCTGCCGACCCGACCGCCGTGCAGAACCGGCAAGACCAGAAAGAGGCTTTCCTGAAAGGCGGTTCTACGGAAACCCGCAATTCCGGCAATCTGCAAATGCCGGCCTCGCCGTACCAGGTGATGGCCGGGACGGTGATCGCCGGGGCGCTGGTGACAGGCATCAAGTCTGACCTGCCGGGCGACGTGATTGGCACGGTGACGGAGTCGGTCTACGACTCGGCCACCGGCAAGTTTCTGTTGATCCCTCAGGGCTCGCGCCTCATGGGCAAGTACAACAGCCAGGTGAGCTATGGGCA
Organism: Delftia sp.; assembly: GCF_059499305.1. Lineage (NCBI taxonomy): Bacteria > Pseudomonadati > Pseudomonadota > Betaproteobacteria > Burkholderiales > Comamonadaceae > Delftia > Delftia sp. The sequence goes on along the minus strand of NZ_JCABYI010000001.1, from coordinate 176,977 downwards.
GAGCCGCGTGCAGTTGGTGTGGAACCGCATCATCTTGCCGGACACGTCTTCGCTGAAGCTCGACAACCTCGCGGGCACCGACCCGGCCGGCTACTCCGGCCTGGAGGATGGCGTCGATTGGCACTGGGATCGCGTCTTTGCCGGTGCGGCGCTGACGACACTGCTGGGCGTGGGCGCGGAGCTGGCCGCGCCGGAGAACCGGCAGAACGGCAACCGCATCGTGATTGCCGGGCGCGACAGCGCGCAGGACAGCATCAATCAGGTCGGCCAGGAGATGACCCGGCGCAACATGAACATTCAGCCGACCTTGACGGGGCGGCCGGGCCTGCCGGTGCGGATCATCGTCAACCGTGACCTGATGCTGCGACCGTACCAGCCGCTTTTCGTCCAGAGAGGAGCGGCGAAATGAACACCTCCAAGAAATTGCGGCTTGGGCCGCTACCCAAGACCGAGAGCACGAAGCTCACGTTTTTGTGCCCGGTCAGCCTAAAAGCTGATCTCGACCGCTATGCCGTAGCGCACTCGCAGGCGTATGGCGAGGCAGTCGATGCCACTACGTTGATTCCTCTTATGCTGGAGGCGTTCATGGCCGGCGACCGGGGATTCAGGAAGGGTGGCGGGAGCAAGGCCATACCCTGAAGTAGGGTTGACGATGTGGACGCATCCGCTACCCCTTCACGATGAAAGCGCAGTCCACTGACTGCGCTTTCGCTTTTGACGGGGCTTGCGGCAGGGCGAGACTATGATGGTGCGATCTTGCCCGCCGCGGCGCCCCCACGCTTACCGCCGCGAAGCGCCTATGCAGCACCTAGCTCGAAAAGCAGCAAGAGCACTCAGCGGCTGAAATCTAGCCTAACCTATTGCCCTGTAAGAGCTTTTTCCCCACTGCATGTCTGAATGAAGGACTTGACAGCGGACATTTTTCATTGCCGCGCCGCAAACGCCCTTCAGCAGCTGAGGAAAACAGGAGGCCTGCTGCACGCCAACCGCCTTATGGTGAGCTCCGTTATAAGACGGATCTTTGGCCTATATTCCATTGACGGAATATATTCTGGAGGGAATAATGACCCAACCCTGGGAGGTGGAGTACACCGACGAGCTTGGCATCTGGTGGGCCGATCTGACGCAGGCCGAGCAGGAGTCCATCGATGCATCGGTTCGGTTGCTGGAGGCAAGAGGGCCGAATCTCGGATATCCCCATACGTCCGGCATCGAGCGTTCAAGGCACCCGCACATGCGCGAGCTTCGCGTGCAGCACGAAGGCCGGCCCTATCGGCTGCTGTACGCATTCGATCCGCGCCGCTGTGCCATCTTGCTGATCGGCGGCGACAAGACGGGCGATGGCCGCTGGTATGAGGTGCATGTACCCATCGCCGACCGCTTGTACGACACGCACATCGAGACCCTGAAAAGAGAAGGACAGATCCATGGCTAGGAAATTCAACGAACTGCGCGCCGGCATGTCGCCCGAGGCACAGTCCCGTGCTGCGGCACGGGCCGAGGCCATGCTTGTGGAAATGCAGTTGCAGGAGCTGCGCAAGGCCCGCAACGTGACCCAGGTCGAAGTGGCCAGGGCCATGAGCGTGGAGCAGGCTGCCGTCTCCAAGCTGGAGCGCCGCGAGGACATGTACGTGAGCACGCTGCGCGAGTACGTCAAGGCCCTGGGCGGCGAGCTGAAGCTGGTGGCCTCCTTTCCCGACGCCGACATCCAGGTCCATCCTTTCGAGCCGGCACGATGAAGGCCGCAGGCGGCTGAATCGACTTGCGCCTTTGCCTTTTCGTCCCTGCTGTTTTGCGCCGCCCGCAGAACTTCAAGCGCGCCGTTCAAAAAATTCACGGGCCCGCACCGAGGCGCAAAAGGGCCCAGCCGCTACCATGCAGGCCATGGATTCAGCCCAAAGCCAACTCATCCAGATCGCCGAGCGCGTGCGCGCCGCGGCGGCCGACGCCACGCCGCTGCGCATACGCGGTGGCGGCACCAAGGATTTTCACGGCCTGGCCCTGCAGGGCGAGCTGCTGGACACGCGGACGCTGGCCGGCGTGGTCAGCTATGAGCCCAGCGAGCTGGTGGTGACCGTGCGCGCCGGCACGCCGCTGGCCGAGGTCGAGGCCCTGCTGGCCGCACAGGGCCAGTGCCTGGCCTTCGAGCCTCCGCATTTCGAGGGAGCGGATGGCCGCGCCACCGTGGGCGGCATGGTAGCCTCCGGCTTGTCGGGCCCCTCACGCGCCAGCGTGGGCGCCGTGCGCGACTTCATGCTGGGGCTGGAGATGATCAACGGCCAGGGCGAGCTGCTGCGCTATGGCGGCCAAGTCATGAAGAACGTGGCGGGCTACGACGTCTCGCGGCTGATGGCGGGCTCCTGGGGCGCGCTGGGCCTGATCACCGAGGTCAGCCTCAAGGTGCTGCCCGTGGCGCCGGCCGAGGCCACGCTGCGCTTCGAATGCACGCAGCAGCAGGCGTTGGACTGGCTCAATGCCTGGGGCGGACAGCCGCTGCCGCTCAATGCCAGTTGCTGGCTGCAGGAAGACAGCGCGGCCCAGGGCGTGCTGTACCTGCGCCTGCGCGGTGCGCGTGCCGCCGTGCAGGCGGCCTGCGGGCGCCTGGGGGGCGAGCGCATGCACAGCGCTGCGGCCGACTGGCAGGCCTGCCGGGAGCACCAGCTGCCCTGGTTCACCGCACGCGCACCGGGCCATGCGCTGTGGCGCCTGTCCGTGCCGCAGACGGCTCCGGCCCTGGCGCTGCCTGACGGCTGCACGGAGCCCCTGGTCGAATGGCACGGCGCACTGCGCTGGGTACAGGCGCCGCGTGCGCTGGGCCATGCGCTTCGCGCGCTGGCAAAAGCAGCGGGCGGATCGGCCACCTTGTTCCGCTCCGAGGCAACGGGGCAGCCCGGCGCCGAGCCCGATTTCGACGCCCAGGCGGCCGATGCCACGGCCGCGCTGCATGCGCGGCTCAAGCAGGCCTTCGATCCTGCGGGCATCTTCAACCGCGGCCGGCTGGCCGCCGCCTGGTAGGCCGGGCCAACGCCTGGCTCCGCCCATGCGCATGCGCCACCACCTGCACCTGCTCACGGACCGGCACCGCACGGTGGCCAGCAACCGCACGCTGGGCCTGCTGCTGGCCTTCAACGCGGGTGCGGTGAATGCGGGCGGCTTTTTGCTGGTGCACTCCTATACCTCGCACATGACGGGCTTTGTCTCGCTGCTGGCCGACAACCTGGTGCTGGGCAATACGGCGCTGGTGCTCAGTGCCTGCGGCGCGCTGCTGGCCTTTCTGTGCGGCGCGGCCGCGACGTCGCTGCTGGTCAACTGGGCGCGCCACCACCGGCTGCGCAGCAGCTATGCGCTGCCGCTGCTGCTGGAAGCCGCGCTGATGCTGCTCTTCGGCGTGCTGGGCGCGGCCATGCTGGCCTGGCCCACGCCGTTCGCCGTGCCGCTGGCCGTGCTGCTGCTGTCCTTCATCATGGGATTGCAGAACGCCACGGTGACCAAGATGTCGTCCTCGCAGATCCGCACCACGCACATGACGGGCGTGATCACCGACCTGGGCATGGAGCTGGGTCGAGCCCTCTACTGGAACCGCCATGGCAGCCCGCCCGAGCACCGGGTCCACGCCAACCATGTGCGGCTGCGGCTGTTCGCAGGGCTGCTGTCCATGTTCCTGCTGGGCGGCATTGCGGGCGCGCTGGGTTTCAGGCACCTGGGCTTCGTCTTCGTCGTGCCGCTGGCCGTGGTGCTGTGCCTGCTGTCCCTGCCGCCGCTGTGGGCCGACCGTGCGCGGTTGCCCCTGCTGCTGGGCCGGCGGGCCGCGCCTCGCGCATGACCGCCGTGTCCGGCTGCCGTGCCTGACCGTTCCCCGATACCCATACAACAAGAGCCCCACCATGCAGACCCAACTCGCACCCCAGTACCGCGCCACGCCCGAGGGCCAGGAGGCCGAAGCCATTTTGCGCAAGTGCGTGCACTGCGGCTTTTGCACGGCCACCTGCCCGACCTACCAATTGCTGGGCGACGAGCTGGACGGGCCGCGTGGCCGCATCTACCTGATCAAGCAGGTGCTGGAAGGCGGGACGCCCACGCGCGCCACCCAGCAGCATCTGGACCGCTGCCTGACCTGTCGCAACTGCGAAAGCACCTGCCCCAGTGGCGTGCAGTACGGCCACCTGGTGGACATAGGCCGCAAGATCGTCGAGGAACAGGTACCGCGTCCCTTCGGCGAGCGCGCCAGGCGCTGGGCGCTCAAGGAGGGGCTGAACTCGCCGCTGTTCGCCCCGGCCCTGAAGCTGGGCCAGGCCGTGCGCGGCCTGCTGCCCGAAGTCCTGGCCGAGAAAGTGCCCCAGCCGCAGGACGCGGGCCGCTGGCCCGTGCGCGAGCATGCGCGCAAGGTGCTGCTGCTGGCCGGCTGCGTGCAGCCCGCGATGATGCCGCGCATCAACTACGCCACGGCGCGCGTGCTGGATGCGGCCGGCATACAGACCGTGATCGCTCCCAACGCCGGCTGCTGCGGTGCCGTGAAATTCCACCTCAACGACCAGGAAGGCGGCAAGGCGCAGATGCGCGCCAACATCGACGCCTGGTGGCCCCAGGTGGACAGCGGCGCGGTGGAGGCCATCGTCATGAACGCCTCGGGCTGCGGCGTCACCGTCAAGGAATACGGCCACCTGCTCAAGGACGATGCGCAGTACGCGGACAAGGCAGCCCGCATCAGCGCCCTCACGCGCGACCTGAGCGAGCTGCTGCCTGAGCTCCTGCCCGAGCTGGCCGAGCGCCTGCAGGGCAGGGTGCGCGCGCCGGCCGCGCCCATGGCCTACCACCCGCCCTGCACGCTGCAGCACGGGCAAAAGCTGCGCGGCGGCGTGGAAACCCATCTGGCCAGGCTGGGCTTCGAGCTGCGCGTGGCGCGCACCGAGTCGCACCTGTGCTGCGGCTCGGCGGGAACCTACTCGGTGCTGCAGCCCGAACTCTCGCACCAGTTGCGCGACCGCAAGATCGGCGCACTGACCGAAGGCTTCGATGCCCGGCGGCCTGCAGCCATCCTCTCGGCCAACATGGGCTGCATCGTCCACCTGCAAAACGGAACGGACGTGCCGGTGCGCCACTGGATTGAGGTGCTGGACGAGGCCCTGCCGGCCTGATGCCACCCGGGCAACACCCGCGCATCTGTGCCGCATGCGCGACGCCGTGGGGACTATGCCCGCGCAAGCCTTTGCAATGCTGGCATGATGCGGGGTTTCGTTTTCTCCAAGCCCATGTGCTCCGCCATGACTGAATCCGTGTCTGAACCGCAAGAACAGAACGCCGCGCTGCCGGCGGACGCCGCTGCCGGCACCGTGCCGCAGGCTGCCGCCAGCGCCGATGGCCAGGGCCGCAAGCGCTCGCGCCGCGGCGGACGTGGCCGCAACAAGGGCAAGGCCTCCGAGCCCGTCGCCGACGCCGCAACCGGCGCGGCCGGCAGTGCCGAGGCTCCCGCATCCAGGCCTGTGCGCACCCAGCACCCGCTGCTGGCGCAACTGGCCCAATGGCATCCGAACCTGTTCGGCGAGCAGCCCCTGCCGCTCAAGCGCGGCATCTTCGAGGACCTGCTGGCCGCCCATCCCGAAGCCATCGACCGCGACCAGCTCAAGCTGGCCCTGTCCCAGCACACACGCTCGAGCCGCTACCTCACCGTGGTGGCCAGCGGCCAGGCGCGCCATGACCTGCAGGGCCAATCGGTCGAGCCCATGGCGCCCGAGCATGTGCACCATGCGCTGATCGAGGTCTTTCGCCGCCGCCAGCACCGCTCGCCCGAGGACCTGGCGCCCAAGCTGCGCAACCGCATCATCGCCGCCTATGAGGCCTCGGGCCTGTCCCGCGACGACTATGCGGCGCGTGTGCAGGGCCGTGACGAGGCCACCAACGCCCTGGTGGCCGAGGCCCTGGCCGAAGCCGATGCGCGTTCTGCACGAGACGAAGCTCTGCTGCGCGCCTTCGAGGCCAGCGGCCAGACCACCGAAGCCGGCTTTGCCGACATGTACGGCATGAACCCGCGCCAGGTGGCGCAGCAGCTGGAACGCGCCCGCCGTCGCCTGCAGACGCAGGCGGCCTGAGGTACCAAGGACCGGCACCAAGGACCGGCGCCAAAGACCGGTAGCACCGTCTGCCGGCACACTCCACCGCCGCATGCCTGGCAAGGGCCGCGCCGGTGAACCCGCCCTGGATCACAGGCGGCATCTCTGCAGCGGACCCTTCCGCCAGCACGCAGATGCCCACCAGGGGCGGGCCCGGGGATGAACTGTTTCACGGACGCCGCTGCACCCGGCCACGGGGCGGCGGCGCCTTGCCGTGCGCGCTCGTTCCCGTGGTCTGGCAAGGGCGCGCAAGGCACTTCAAAGCAAAAAAGCAAAAGGAGACTTGCGATGTGGCTGGGTTTGTCGTTGTTCTACGTGGGCGCCGTGCTGTGCCTGAATGGCCTGTGGATGCTGGGGCGCATTGCCGACCGGGAAATCTGGGTCATCAACGTGTTCGCGGGCCTGGTCTCGCTGATCATCGGCCTGGCCTCGGCCTTCGGGCCCGAGCCTGATGCGGCCTCTGTCAAGACCTGCGCGCTCACCCTGCTGTTCGCCTTCACCTACCTGTGGGTGGCCATCAACCGCTTCACGGGGGCCGATGGCCGGGGCCTGGGCTGGTTCAGCCTGTTCGTGGCCATCACCGCCGTGCCCGTAGCCATCGACACCCTGCTGGGCGCGCGCACCGCCATCGACTGGTGGATGGCGGCCAACTGGGCGGCCTGGGCCGTGCTGTGGGCCATGTTCTTCATGCTGCTGGCCCTGGGCCGCAACATCGGCCGCATGACGGGCACGCTGTGCATTGCGCAGGGCGTGCTCACAGGCTGGCTGCCGGGCTACCTGCTGCTGGCCGGGCAGCTCACGGGCTGATTGCGCAGCGTTGGTGCGGGCAGGGCGTCAAGCCCCACGCCGTCGTGCATGCGCCAGCGCAGACAGCAGCGCGGCCGCGATGATGCAGGCACCGCCGAGCAGCGTGCGAGGCGTCAGCACCTCGCCTGCAATCAGCACCGAGGAGACGCTGGCGAACACCACTTCGGCCAGCATGACCACGGCCGTCACGCCGGCCGGCAGGCGCGCGGCGCCGAACTGCAGCGCCCAGTTGCCCAGCATCAGCAGCACGGCCAGGCCGGCGGCGATCAGCATCCAGCTGGCCTGCGGAGCCGGCAGCGGCGGCACCAGGCCCACGCTGCTGCCTGCAAAGGCGCTGAACAGGCCCATCGCCATGCAGCCGCTGAACATGGCCAGCATGCGCGCCTGCGCCGGCACGGCCTGCAGGCGGCGCAGCAGCACATTGGTCAGCGCGAAGGTGAAGCCGCCGAACAGTGCCAGGCCGTCGGCCAGCGACAGACCGCGCAGCAGCCCGGGCCAGCCGCCGCTGAATGTGCCCTCGGGCACCAGCACCAGCGCCACCCCGCCGAAGGCCAGCAGCAGCCGCGTCAGCGCAGCGGGCGTGGGCCGCTCGCCCAGGAGCCTCCAGGCCAGCAGCACCGACCATGCGGGCATCAGATAGAACAGCAGCACCACGCGCACCACGTCGCCAATGGTCACGGCCCAGTTGAAGGCGATGTTGTTGCTGCCCGCGCATGCGCCCAGCAGGATCAGGGCCGGGTACTGCAGCGCCTGGCGCAGGCTGGCCGGGCGCAGCGCCACCAGCCCCGCCAGCACCAGGGCATACATCAGCGCCGTGGCCCACAGCGGATGCAGGCCGGCCTCGTGCATGGCGCGGAACGGCCACCAGGCCAGGCCCCAGACCAGGGTGTTGAACAGCAGGGCGAGAACGGGCAGCGGGCTATGCATGGGGCAATGAAAAACGCCCGGGCAGGCAAGGCCTGCTCCGGACGCCGTGGGGACAAGGGCAGGCTAGTGGCAATCCTTGCGGGCAATCGCCAGCAGGCGCTCGACTTCCTCGGGATGCTGGCGCAGGTTGTTCCTGTGCCAGCGTCCGATCAGCCACATGATGCCGGCCACCACCAGGCCGAACACCGTGATGGCACCAAAGGCCGACAGCCCGAACTTGGTGGACAGCGCATAGAAGGCGCCCAGCGCCAGGATGCAGGCCTGCTCGTTGAAGTTCTGCACGGCAATCGAGCGGCCCGCGCCCATGAGGTTGTGGCCGCGGTGCTGCAGCAGCGCATTCATGGGCACGACCAGGAAGCCGCCCAGGCCGCCCAGCAGGATCAGGAAGGGAATGGCCACCCACACGCTGTGGATGAAGATCATGGCGATCACCAGCAGGCCCATGGTGATGCCCAGCGGAATGACGCGCGTGGCGTTGTCCAGCCGCATGCGCATGGATGCGAGGATGGCGCCTGCCGCCGTGCCGATGGCCACCACGCCCACCAGGGCCGATGCCTGGGAGGTGCCGTAGCCCAGGGCCGCCGCGCCCCAGGCCAGCACGATGTAGCGCAGATTGCCCGACACGCCCCAGAACAGCGTGGTCGTGGACAGCGAGATCTGGCCCAGCTTGTCCCCCCACAGCCGCTGGCTGCAGGTCCAGAAGTCGGGCAGCAGGGCCAGGGTGTTGGCCAGCAGGCTCTTGCTGGGGTCCTGGCGCAGCGGGCGCAGGATGGTGTCGGTCAGCGGAATGCGCAGGTTGAACCAGGCGGCCAGCGCATAGACGCCGACCAGCACGGCAATCGCCGCCTCGGCCGCAGTGTCCACGCCCGTGTCCAGCAGCGGCAGGTCGAAGTCCAGCAGATGGGTCGAGATGCCCGGGCTCAGCAACTGCCCGCCCACGAGCACGCCCAGGATGATGGAGGTGATGGTCAGCCCCTCGATCCAGCCATTGGCCTTGACCAGCTGGGAGGCGGGCAGCAGCTCGGTGAGGATGCCGTACTTGGCGGGCGAGTAGGCCGCTGCGCCCAGGCCGACCACGGCGTAGGCGATCAGCGGATGGTTGCCGAACAGCATCATCAGGCAGCCCACGATCTTGATCGCATTGCTGATGAACATCACCCGCCCCTTGGGCAGGGCGTCGGCAAAGGCGCCGACGAAGGGGGCCAGGATCACGTAGAACAGCGCGAACATGGGCACCAGGGCGGCGCGCTGCCACTCGGGGGCGCCATTGGTGCGCAGCAGTTCCACGGCGGTCACGAACAGGGCGTTGTCTGCCAGCGAGCTGAAGAACTGCGCTGACATGATGGTGTAGAAACCGCGCTTCATGGATAGGCAGATGGGGTCAGCCGCAGGGCTGCTGACCGGTTAAATAAGGGCCCCGTGGCAAGTGACTGGCGGTTATATCACGCGGCCTTTGGCCGGCAGTGCCAGAATCCCAAGCTTCTGACTGAGTGAAAACCATGCCGCGTCCCATTCTTGCCACCATCCATTCCGCCGCGCTTCGCCACAATCTGGAGCGGGTGCGGCAAGCGGTCCCCGATGCCAAATTGTGGGCCGTGGTCAAAGCCAACGCCTATGGCCACGGTATCGAAAACGTGTTCGAGGCCCTGCGCGGCGCCGACGGCTTCGCCATGCTGGACCTGGCCGAGGCCGAGCGCGTGCGCCAGCTGGGCTGGCGCGGCCCCATCCTGCTGCTGGAGGGCGTGTTCGAGCCGCGCGACCTGGAGCTTTGCTCGCGCCTGTCCATCTGGCATGCCGTGCATTGCGACGCCCAGATCGACTGGCTGGCCGCGCACAAGACGCAGAACGGCCACCGCGTCTTCCTCAAGATGAACTCCGGCATGAACCGCCTGGGCTTCACGCCCGAGCGCTTTCGCGCGGCCTGGGCCCGGCTCAATGCCTTGCCCCAGGTGGAGGAAATCTCGTTCATGACCCACTTCAGCGATGCCGACGCAGGCGCTGGCCAGTCGGGCATCTCCGCGCAGCTGCAGCGCTTTCACGACGCCACGTGCGACCTGCCCGGCGAGCGCAGCGTGGGCAACAGTGCCGCCACGCTGCGCCATGGCGACGATGCCCAGGTGCGCTGCGACTGGGTGCGGCCCGGCATCGTGCTGTACGGCAGCTCGCCCGACTATCCGCAGCACACGGCGGCCCATTGGGGCCTGCAGCCCACGCAGACCCTGAGCTCGCGCATCATCGGCGTGCAGCAGCTGGCTGCGGGGCAGAGCGTGGGCTATGGATCGCGCTTCACGGCCGAAGCTCCCGTGCGCCTGGGCACCGTGGCCTGCGGCTATGCCGACGGCTATCCGCGCCACTGCGGCACCGGCACGCCCGTGCTGGTCGACGGCGTGCGCACCCGCACCCTGGGCCGCGTGAGCATGGACATGCTGGCCGTTGACCTGACGCCCGTGCCCGATGCCGGCATGGGCAGCGAAGTCACGCTGTGGGGCCGCGCCGGCAACGGCGCCGTGCTGCCCATCGACGAGGTGGCCGAGGCGGCCGGCACGCTGGGCTATGAACTCATGTGCGCCGTCGCGCCGCGCGTGAACAAGGCCGTCGATTGATCAGGGCGCGGCCTGGACGCTATCCCTGGCCCGTTCCAGCAGCGCCATCATCTGCTGTTGCGCGGCAGGCTCCCAATCCTTGAGCAGCCGCGCCGCCAGCGCCTGGCGCGACTGGCGCAGCCGGTCGAACAGGGCTTGGCCCTGGGGGCTGAGGCTCAGGCAGCGCACGCGGCGGTCGCGGGCGTCCGGTTCGCGGTCCAGCCATCCCTGCTCCTGCAGCTGCGCCAGCATGCGCGCGAGCTGGGCCTTGTCCATGTGGCTGTGGTCGACCAGATCCCTTTGCGTGCGGCCCGGGTGCCGGCCCACGTACATCAGCACGCGCACCTCGTTGGGCGTCAGCCCGGGCTCCATGGACTCCATGTCCTCGCGCATGCGCGAGCGGAACAGGTGCAGCAGCTCGTGCATGGCCTCGAAGATATCGGCGGGCAGGGAGGCATTCATGGCAGGGTCTTGTGGAAATATGTTGACAAAGTCAACGGATGACAGAGAATTGGTGGACTAAATCAACATTCTAGGCCGTCACAGGCCGTTTCGCCAATGAACTTGCCCAATCCAGCCAACTCTGCCGTGGCGCCTGCCCCCGTCGTCCACCGTGTCCGCCATCCCTTCCGCGCCCGCCATGTGCAATTGCTCTCGCGCGAGCAGCCCAGCCCCGGCTTTGTGCGCCTGACCCTGGGCGGACCCGAACTGGAGGACTTCGTCAGCTCGGGCTTTGACGACCACGTCAAGCTCATCCTGCCCCAGGCCGGGCGCGAACTGCCCGCGCTTCCCGTGCTGCTCGATGGCCGCCCCACCTTCGTGGAGGACGAGCGCCCCACCTTGCGCGACTACACGCCGCTGCGCTACGACGCTGCGCGCCAGAACCTCATCATGGATTTCGCACTGCACGATGCCGGCCCCGCCACCGAATGGGCGCTGACCGCGCCCCTGGGCCAGTGGGTGGGCCTGGCCGGGCCGCGCGGCAGCCTGGTGATCTCGGCCAACCTGCCATGGCATTGGCTGTTCGGCGACGAGACCGCCATGCCCGCCATCGAGCGGCGCCTGGCCGAGCTGCCCGCCGGCAGCCGCGCCGTGGTGCGCGTGCAGCTGCGCAACCCTGCCGACCGCCGCCAGTGGAAGAGCACGGCCCAGCTGGACTGTGCCTGGGTCGAATCGCTGGCCGACGCCGTGCAGGCGCTGGAGCTTCCCCAGGACGACGACGGATATATCTGGGCGGCGGGCGAGCACAGCGCCATGGCCGAGCTGCGGCGCCTGCTGCTGGCCAAGGGCGCCGCGCCCAAGCGCATGCGCGTGGCCTCGTACTGGAAGCAGGGCCAGGCAGACCACCATGAAGACCTGAACGATCCCAGCTGACCTGCGTGGAGAAAAGCAAGAAAGGCACAGACGAAAAAAAGCCCACCGAAGTGGGCTTTTTTTCGTGGTGGTTGCGCGAGAAGGATTTGAACCTCCGACCTTTGGGTTATGAGCCCAACGAGCTACCAGACTGCTCCATCGCGCGGTAATTCCGCAGTAATTTCGTTTCACCGCATTTTGTGCAGCGAAGAAGGCAACTATAACCGATATCTCTTTGTCACGCAACTGCGTTAGACAACAGGCAGGCGGGCGGGGCGGCAGCCACCGCTCGGTATAGTGCCCAACCCATGGCCAAAGACAAAACCACGTTCATCTGCAATGCCTGCGGCGGCTCCAGCCCGCGCTGGCTGGGCAAGTGCCCGGCCTGCGGGGCCTGGAATTCGCTGATCGAGGCCGTTGCCGAGCCTGCGGGCGCGGGCAAGAACCGGCTCAGCCAGCCGCAGGGCTATGCGGGCCTGGCCAACGCCCAGGCCGTGATGCCGCTGTCGGCCATCGAGGCCCAGGACGTGGCGCGCACGCCCAGCGGCATCGAGGAGCTGGACCGCGTGCTGGGCGGCGGCATTGTCGAAGGCGGCGTGGTGCTGATTGGTGGCGACCCCGGCATCGGCAAGTCCACCCTGCTGCTGCAGGCCATGGATGCGCTGCACCGCGTGGGCTTGCCCACGCTGTATGTCACGGGCGAGGAAAGCGGTGCCCAGGTCGCGCTGCGCTCGCGCCGCCTGGGGCTGGAGGCCAGCCAGGTCAATGTGCTGGCCGAGATCCAGCTGGAGAAGATCCTCGCCACCATGGAGGCCACGCAGCCGGCCGTGGTCGTCATCGACTCCATTCAGACCGTGTACTCGGACCAGCTGTCCTCGGCGCCGGGCTCGGTGGCCCAGGTGCGCGAATGCGCGGCCCACCTCACGCGCGCGGCCAAGACCACGGGCATCACCGTGATCCTGGTCGGCCATGTGACCAAGGAAGGCGCCCTGGCCGGCCCGCGCGTGCTGGAGCACATGGTGGACACCGTGCTCTATTTCGAGGGCGACACGCACAGCAACTTCCGCCTGGTGCGCGCCATCAAGAACCGCTTTGGTGCCGTCAACGAGATCGGCGTCTTCGCCATGACGGAGAAGGGCCTCAAGGGCGTCACCAACCCCAGCGCCATCTTCCTGTCCCAGCACAGCGAGCCGGTGCCGGGCTCCTGCGTGCTGGTCACGCTGGAGGGCACGCGGCCCATGCTGGTGGAAATACAGGCCCTGGTCGACCAGGGCGGCCCCGCGCCCCGGCGCCTGTCCGTGGGCCTGGACCGGGACCGGCTGGCCATGCTGCTGGCCGTGCTCAGCCGCCATGCGGGCGTGGCCTGCGCGGACCAGGATGTCTTCGTCAATGCCGTGGGCGGCGTGCGCATCAGCGAGCCGGCGGCCGACCTGGCCGTGATGCTGTCCATCACCTCCAGCCTTCGCGGCCGCGCCCTGCCCAAGGGATTCCTGGCCTTTGGCGAAGTGGGCCTGGCCGGCGAAGTGCGCCCCGCGCCGCGCGGCCAGGAGCGCCTGAAGGAAGCCGCCAAGCTCGGCTTCACCATGGCCGTGGTGCCCAAGGCCAATGCGCCCAAGAAGGCCATCCCCGGCCTGACCGTGCATGCCGTGGAGCGCGTGGACGAAGCCATGAACATCGTCCGAGGGATGGGCTGAGGCACTGCCTTGCCGAGCGCATTGCGGGGGCATACGCACTGTCCGCAGCGGTCCTGCGGCGCCTCCATAAGACAATCGGCGCCATGAATTTGCGCAATATCCTGATTCCCCTGGGTCTGCTCGTACTGCTGGTGGCTGCGCACCAGTCCTATGGCTGGATGGGCGTGGTTGCCGTGGGCGGCGGCATCATGATGTGGCTGCTGCTGCATTTCACGCGGCTGATGTCCATCATGAAGAAGGCCTCGGACCGTCCCATGGGCTATGTGGGCAGCGCCGTGATGCTCAACGTCAAGCTCAAGCCCAAGGTCTCGCTGATGCACGTGGTGGCCATGACGCGCTCCCTGGGCGAGCGCCTGTCCGAAGACGGCCAGCATCCCGAGATCTACCGCTGGACCGACGGCACGCAATCCCATGTGACCTGCGAGTTCATGCATGGCCGGCTCGTGAAGTGGACCCTGGTGCGCCCCACGCCCGAACCCGAACCGCGACCCGAGACGGTGGCGGCCCCCGAGGCAGCCCCCGCGCCCTAAAATAGCGGGTTGGTGTTCTGTTCAATACCCCCAAGGATGTTTCTATGAGCCCCGTTGTTCCCTCGATGGCCGATCGTGACGGCAAGATCTGGATGGATGGACAGCTGGTGGACTGGCGCGATGCCAAGATCCACGTGCTGACCCACACGCTGCACTACGGCTGCGGCGCATTCGAGGGCGTTCGGGCCTACAAGACCGAACAGGGGCCGGCCATCTTCCGCCTGGAAGACCACACCAAGCGACTGTTCAACAGCGCCAAGATCCTGCGCATGCAGATCCCGTTCACCCAGGAAGCGGTGAACCAGGCCCAGGTGGAGGTCGTGCGTGCCAACCAGCTGGAATCGTGCTACCTGCGCCCGCTGACCTGGATCGGCGACCGCAAGCTGGGCGTCTCGCCCAAGGGCAACACCATCCACCTGATGGTGGCTGCCTGGGCCTGGGGCGCCTACCTGGGCGAGGAAGGCATGCAGCGCGGCATCCGCGTCAAGATCTCCAGCTTCACGCGCCACCACGTGAACATCACCATGAGCCAGGCCAAGGCGGTGAGCAACTACACCAACTCCATCCTGGCCAACACCGAGGCGCTGGACGACGGCTACGACGAGGCCATCCTGCTGGACGCCTCGGGCTTCGTCTCCGAAGGCTCGGGCGAGAACATCTTCGTCATCAAGGACGGCGTGGTCTACACGCCCGACCTGTCGGCCGGCGCGCTCAACGGCATCACGCGCAATACCGTGATGCACATCTGCAAGGACCTCGGCCTGGAGGTGGTGCAAAAGCGCATCACGCGCGACGAGCTGTACATCGCCGATGAAGTCTTCTTCACCGGCACGGCCGCCGAAGTCACGCCCATCCGCGAGGTGGACCGCATCGAGATCGGCGCGGGCAGCCGCGGCCCCCTGACCGAAAAGATCCAGCAGGCCTTCTTTGACATCGTCAACGGCCGCAACCCCAAGTACGCCCATTGGCTGACTCGGGTCTGAGAAAAATGACCCCCACGCTACCCTTGCTTTGCAAGGTCCACTGCCCCCCGAGGGGGTGCTTTTCATCTTGGGGCGGCCCGGCGATGAAAATGACAGATACCCACGAAAGAGATAAGTAAGCATGACAACGAATGCCACCGTCGAACTGGCGGCCAAGGACCTCAACGCCCAGGGCGGCGTGTTCTGCCCCAGCCCCAAGGCCGACATGAAGCTGTGGAACAGCCATCCCAAGGTCTACCTGGACGTGGCCCACACCGGCGAGGCCAAGTGCCCCTACTGCGGCACGCTGTACCGCTTGAAGGCCGGCGAAGTCTTCGCAGGCGGGCATTGAGCAAAGCGGGCCTCGGCCCGCTTTGCGTGTCTCAGCGCGCCGACAGCGCGCGGCCCCAGATGCTGCCGGGCGCAGCACCTCCGTGCAGGGCCAGCATGTCCGTGAAATGGCGCCGTTCCCCGCCGCGCAGCTTGACGATGGGCGCCGCCACCTGCGGCGCCTTCGCCAGGCACAGCTGGGGGTAGAGCAGGTACCACTTCCAGCGCAGGGCGCGGTGGTAGAAGAAGGCGGTGTCCTCGGCCTTGAACAGCGTGAGCCGGGCATCGGACAGCCGGCGCATCACCTGCTGGGCCGTCACATGGATCAGAAGGTAATTTGGATCGGGGATGCCCTGCAGCACCTCGGCGGCGTCGGGCCGCGACTGCAGGCGCTGCAGGTAGGCCGCAGGGCCCTCCACGATCAGCGCCTGGTGAAACTCCTTTTGCCATTCCGATACAAAGCGCGAGCCGGCCGGAGCGCAGAATGACCAGCTTTCGATCACGGGGTAGCGCCTGTCCCTGGTGAAGCCCTCAAGGTAGAAGCCGGTCAGCTCGGTGGCGCCTGCGCCGGCGCCCATCCAGTCCAGCGGCGCGGTCAGCAGCGTGGTGGCATCGAACCAGTAGCCGCCGTGGTGCGCCACCAGATACAGGCGCAGCCAGTCCGATTGCTTGGTGGGGTGGAGTTCGGCAAATGCCGCAGGAAGGTCGCCGCAGGCCACGTACTGGCCCAGGCTCTCTGGTGTCACGACGATGACCTGGTGATCCGGGCATTGCCGCCGCCAGCTGTCCACGCACTGCTGGACGAAAGGGTCCAGGCCGGACTGGTTCCAGTACGTCCAGATCGTCTTCGGGATGTCCGCTGCAAGACCATCGGCTGCCGGGGGCGATGGGGGCAGCTGCAAGGGCGCGGGCATGGTGTAATCTGCGCCGATTTTGGAAGGGGCTGCCCAGCGATGGAGCAGCCTGAATAAGACCGCAGGAATTTTTTTCATAGCGGATGGAAAGCGGAATGCCCGCATTTTGGGGCAGAAAGTCGCGGTCTTGATGAGATTTGACAAGTCGAAGCTGCCAGGGCTCCTCACGACCCTGGCCGCTGTTCTGGTGCCCGGACTGGCCTTGTGGCTGCGTTCGGGCTATTCCTATGGCGCGGGCCTCATGGCCCTGGGCGCCCTGTGTTTTCTGCCCCGCTGGGTCCGGTACAGGCAGTCGCCTGGCACCTGGCTGCTGGTGGCACTGTTCATGGGCATGGCGGTGATGTGGTACCACCTGTCCGTGCTGGACGGGGGCACCGGTCAGTTCGACCGCCCCGTGAAATTCATCCTGGGCGCGGTCAGCCTGCTGTTCGCCATGTGCTACCCGCCCACGGCGCGGATCTTCCTGTGGGGCATACCGCTGGGCAGCGCAGGCGCGGGCTTCATGGCCCTGTGGCAGGTCTGCGTGCTGGGCATGGAGCGGGCCACGGGCTACACCAATGCCATCCAGTGGGGCAACATGGCCTTGCTGCTGGGCTGCTTCTCCTGCATCTATGCCATGTCCTTCTGGCACCAGCGCTCCCTGCTGTGGCGCCTGCTGGTGCTGGCGGCCGCTGCAATGGGTGCGCTGGCTTCGCTGCTGTCGGGCTCGCGGGGGGGCTGGCTGGCGCTGCTGCCGATGTTCCTCATGCTGATGGTGCTGGTGCGCATGTACCGCCCGCAGTACTTCGGGCGCCTGTTGCTGGGCTGCGCTGCAATCGTGGTGGCGCTGGCCACCGTGATGGCCTTCATACCCCGCGTCAGCGAGCGCGTCGACGAGGTCTACCTGGATGTGAGCAACTACCTTCATGCCGGCAACTCCGACACCTCGCTGGGCACCCGGCTGGAGCAGTACCGGCTGGCCGTGCAGATGATCGGCGAGAAGCCCCTGCTGGGCTGGGGCATGCAGGGCTATGTGGACGAGATGCACCGGCGCGTGGACGCGGGTGACTATGGACGCTCCATCCGCGAATACAACTTCATCCACAACGACTTCCTGGACATCTGGGTCAAGCTCGGCGTGCCGGGCGTGCTGCTGCAGGCAGCGCTGTTCATCTCGCTGCTGTGGCTGTTCTGGCCCTCACGGCGGCGCATGGCGCTGTGGCCTGCGGACAGCACCCCCTGGCGCGAGGCCCTGCTGCTGCGTATCCTGGGCAGCCTGATGCCAGCCATGTACCTGGCGTTCGGCATGTCACAGCAATTTTTCGTGCACAACAGCGGCATCGTCTTCTTCGTCTTCCTCGTGGTGGCCCTGTGGTCATCGCTGCATGGCCTGGAAAGGGCCAGCGGAGCCGTGCGGTGACGGAGCGCGCCACCACCGCCCGGCCCCGGGTGCTGCACTTCGTGACGGGCGGCTTCTCGGGTGCCACCCAGGTGGCGGTGGATCTGGTGTCGGCGCACCGCGCGTCGGGCCGCTTCGACGCCAGGCTGGTGCTGCGGCGCAAGCGCAATACCTCCGATGAACGCGTGCAGAAGCTGCGCGACGGCGGCATCGATGTCGACGTGGTCGCCGGCTGGTCCCATGCCGCCACCGTCTGGCAGCTGCGCCGCATCTGCCTGGACTTCCGGCCGGACATCGTCGTCGCCCATGGTTTCAGCGACCACCTGTGGGGCCGCTTTGCCGCGCTGTGGGCCGGCGTGCCCTGCCTGGTGCATGTGGAACACAACTCGCGCGAGCGCTACACGCGCTGGCGGCTGGCGCAGGCCCTGTGGCTGACCGAGCGCACGGCCGCCATCATCGGCTGCTCCGAAGGCGTGCGCCAGAGCCTGCAGGACCGTGGATTTCCTGCCGCCAAGCTGATGGCCATCAGCAACGGCATCCGGCCCGAGCCCTATCTGCAGGAGCCGCCCCCCTTGCTGCAGCGCCGCCCGGACATCGTCATGGCCGCGCGCTTTGCGCGGCAAAAGGACCATGCCACCTTGCTGCGCGCGCTGGCCGTGCTGCGCCAGCGCGGCCTCAAGCCCACGCTGACCCTGGCCGGCGGCGGCAAGGCGCGCGCCCAGCAGGCGGCGCAGCGGCTCAGCGCCGAACTGGGCCTGCAGGATCAGGTGCAATTCATCGGCATCTGCAACGACGTGCCCGGCCTGCTGCGCGCGCACCGCGTCTGCGTGCTGTCCACGCACTACGAGGGCATGCCCCTGTCCCTGCTGGAGGGCATGGCGGCGGGCTGCGTGGTGGTGGGCAGCCGCGTGGTGGGCGTGCAGGAAGTGGTGCGGCCCGGCGACAACGGCCTGCTGGCCGCGCACGCCGACCCTGAATCGCTGGCCGACGCCCTGCAGCAGGCGCTGCAGGATGACGAGGCCGCCGTGCGCATGGCCGCCACCGCGCGGCAGGAAGCCCTGTCGCACTACAGCCTGCAGCGCATGACCGGCCAGTACGAAGACCTGTTCGCCCGCCTGCTGCAGGGGGAGCGTCCGTGACCTGGCTCAGCATCCTGGTGCCCGTCTACAACGTGGTGCCCTACCTGGAGGAATGCCTGCAGTCCGTCATGGACCAGGCCGATGCCGGCGTGCAGGTGCTGGTGCTGGACGACTGCTCCACCGATGACTCCTGGGCCCTGATGCAGCAGCTGGACCAGCGCTGGCCCGGCCGCCTGCAGCTCATGCAGCATGAGCGCAACGCCGGCCTGAGCGCGGCGCGCAACACCATGATCGAGGCGGCCACGGGCGACTACCTGTGGTTTTTGGACTCCGACGACAAGCTGCTGCCCGGCGCGATTGCCGGGCTGTCGGCCATCGTGAAACAACATGCGCCCGATGCCGTGCTCTGCGACTTCTCCGTCTGGCGCGAGGCCCCGCGCCTCAAGCACCGCCTGCGCGGCGAGGCGCACCGGCACAGCTTCCAGGGCCCCACGCTGCAGCGCTCGCAGGACCGGGGCGCCCTGCTGGCCGGCCTGCTGCGCACGGGCCAGCTGCATGCCTGGTCCAAGATCTCGCGCCGCAGCCTGTGGGATGCCGGCCTGCGCTTTCCTGCAGGCCGCTATTTCGAAGACATGATGACCATGCCGCAGATGGCGCTGCGCTGCAGCAGCTTCTACTACCACCCCCAGCCCTGGGTGGCCTACCGGCAGCGTGCCAACTCCATCCTTGCGTCCATGACGCCTGCCAAGGCCGCAGACCAGTCCGCCGCCCTGTGGCCGTTGGCGCAGGCCGTGCAAGCCCTGCAAGATGATGCGCTGCGCAACGACGGGCGCCTGCAGTTCGCCTGGGCGCACCAGGCTGCGCGCAACCTCATCGGCGCCCTGCGCTTTCTCGACCGGCAGCGGGACATGCCGCCCGCGCAGCGGCAGGCGCTGGCGCAGCAGTTCCTGGCGGACTTCGGCCGCATCTCCCCGCTGTCCCTGCCGGCCCTGCGCCAGGCCTATGTGCGCAGGGGCTGGGTGCTGCGCGCCTGGAAGCTGCGCAGCTGGGAGCAGTGGGCACGCCAGCAAGGAGCCCCTGCATGAGCGCCCTGAAACTGAAAACCCGGGGCGAGCTGTGGCTGGCGGCGGGCATGCGCCGCTTCTACGCCACCTTCGCACGCCGCCTGGAGCAGGGCCCCGCGCCCGACTTCCGCAGCCACGACATTGGGCCTGCGGCGCCCGTGCCCGTCTCCACGCCCATACCCCGCATCATCTGGGCCTACTGGAATGGCGACTCGGTGCCGCTGCTCATACAGCGCTGCTTTGACAACTGGGCCCGCCTGAACCCCGGCTACAGCCTGCGCATCCTCAACGACGCGCAACTGCCGCAATACGTGCCGCAACTGCCCGGCAACCTGCAGCAGCTGCCCGTGGCCAAGCGCTCGGACTGGCTGCGCCTGGAATTGCTGCACCGCCACGGCGGCATCTGGCTGGACGCCAGCACCATCCTCACCGAGCCGCTGGACTGGCTGTTGGAGCAGCAGCAGCGCAGCGGCGCCGACCTCGTCGCCTACTACCTGGAGCGTTACACCCGCGACCCGCAGGTGCCCGTGGTCGAGAACTGGCTCATGGCCGCGCCCCCGGGCAGCGCCTTCATCGCGGCCCTGCACAAGGAATACGTGGAACAGGTCCTGCCGCAGACGGGCGAGGCCTATATCGCCCAGCTCCAGCAGGCCGGCGATTACGAACAACTGCGCCAGGGCATCGACATGCCCGCCTACCTGAGCATGCACCTGGCCATGCAGCGCGTGCTGCGCGCCGGCGGCAGCTACCGGCTGCGGCTGGCCAAGGCCGAGGACGGCCCCTTCTTCCTGCACGTGCAGGGTAACTGGGGCCGCACCCCGCTCAAGATCCGCCTGATGTTCTCGCGCACCGAACTGGCGCCCGTGCCGCTGATCAAGCTGCGCGCGCCCGACCGCAAGAAGCTGGACTTCTACCTGGAGCGCGGCCTCTACGTGCCCGACAGCATCGCCGACCGATACCTGCGGGGCTGAGTGGCGAGCGCGGACTGGGCCATCAGCCCATTGCCGTCTCATGCAGGTAGTGCCACAGCACCCCTTGGCCCGCACGTTTGAGGATCACGACTGATCGGCGCGAGGTCTCCACGCCGTCCAGGCGATGGGTTTCCAGATAGCGCATGGCCAGGCCGGCCGCGTCCCGCCATACGGGCTGCATGTCGCAGACGCATATCTCCAGCCCTGGCCGCTGGCCGGCCGCGCGCCGGAACATCTGTTCCACATCGTCCAGGCCGACGAGTCTGCCCGTGGTGGTCACCATGCTGAACTCCGGGCTGAACTGCGGCATCAGCGCCTGCAGCGCGGCCTGTGCGCCCGCTGGTTGGGTGAAGACGGTGTGGATCAGCTCGTGCACCCGGTGGATGCTGCGTTCGGCGATGCCGATGTCAATGTCACGGTCGATGGGCTTGTTGTCTTGCATGGTGGTCCTCGGGGGTGTGCAGCGATCGCAGTTGCAGCAGGGGTACAAGCCCTGCCAGCGATGCGATCAGAAACGTCATGTGATAGGCCCGGCCTGCGTCCAGGCGGGTGGCGAGCGTGTTGAAAACCATCAGGAAGAACGCAGCGCCCACGCTGAAGGCCATCTGCCGGTTGATGTTCCAGATCACGCTGGCCTGCTGCGTCTGCCGGCCATCGAAGTCCAGCAGCGCCGTCGTCTGCGCGGTATTGGCCCCCAGGCCGCCGCCCAGGCCCATCAGGCCGTAGGCGGCCGCCAGCAGCCAGGGGTCGGCAGGGGCCGCCACGGCGGCCAGCGCCGCAATGCCCAGGCTGTGCAGCACCATGCTGGCGATGAACAGGGGCCGTGCGCCCGCGCGGTTGTACAGCCGGCCGCCCACCAGCATGGACACCAGGGCGCCGCCGGCGTAGACCATCATGAATCGGCCTGTGGCCTGCGCGCTCAGATGCAGCATGTCCTGCAGGTAGAAGATGTTGAGCAGGTTCACGCCCGTGAACACGCCGGGAATGGCGTGGTAGACGGCCACCGACATGCGCAGGCGCGGGCTTTTGAGCAGTTGCAGTTCCATAATGGGGTGGGCCGTCTTGCGGGCATGGAGGGCATACAGCACCGTGAAGGCCAGGCCCGCCGCCATGCCCAGCCAGGCCAGCGCCAGGCCCTGGCCCGAACCTTGGCCTGCGCCATAGAGCGACATGCCCAGCAGCCAGGCGGCCAGCGCGGCGCTGACCAGCACCAGGCCTTTGAGGTCCGGCCGCTGCCGGGCCGTGGCCGGTGCATCGCGCACCCACAGCCAGGCCAGGCCTGCGGCGGCCAGGGCCAGCGCAATATTGGAATGGAACACCCAGCGCCAGGAGCCGTGGTCCACGATCAGCCCGCCCAGCCAGGGCGAGAGGGCCGGTGCAATCAGCGCCACGGCCATGACCAGCGTGGAGACTCGCGCGCGCTCCGGTCCCTGGAACCGGTTGAAGGCCAGGGCCTGGCCCACTGGGATCACCAGCCCGCCCGCCATGCCCTGGATGAAGCGCCAGCCCACCAGCTGGCCGAAGCTGCCCGCCTCGCCGCAGGCCCAGGCGGCCAGGGCGAAGGCCAGCATGGAGCCCGCCATCAGCCCGCGCGCGCCCCAGCGGTCGGCCAGCCGGGGGGCGAGGGGAATGGCCAGCGTCAATCCCAGCATGTAGGCATTGGCCACCCAGGCACCGGCCGAGATGCCCACATGGAACTCGGCCGCAATCGTGGGCAGCGCGACGGCGGGCATGAAGATGTTGATGCAGTCGACGAAGAAACCCATCAGGAAAACGGTGGCCAGGCGGTATCGGTATGTCATCTTGCGCTTTCAGGAGGGGCAAGACTAAAGAGCGCGGGCGGCCACGTCGATGGGGCTATGCTGGACTCTTTGTTTGACTGGATTGAACAATGACCCCCGCAAGCCCGGCCATGCACACACTGCTCCACCGCGCGCAGACGTTTCTGGCTGTGGTGGATTTCGGCTCCTACACCAGGGCGGCGGACTTCCTGGGCATCAGCAAGGCCATGGCCAGCCTGCACGTGAAATCGCTGGAAGAGGCGCTGTCGGTGGCCCTGCTGGTGCGCAACACCCGCAGCATCGCCCTGACGGAAACCGGGCGGGAGTTCTACGACGAGTTCAAGGGCATCGTCCGCGACGTGGGCAGCGCCTTCGACAACGCCATGCACAGCGGCAACCGCATCGCGGGCCGGCTGCGCATCAGCACCACCAGCGAATACGGGGAGAAGTACATTCTTCCGCTGATCCCGGCCTTCCTGGAGCGCTACCCGGGCATCTCGGTGGCCTATGACGTCAACTCTTCACTGAGCGACCTGGTGGCCGAAAAGCTGGACCTGGTCGTGCGCCTGGGCCACCTGGCGGACTCCAGCTTCAAAAGCCGCAGGCTGGCCGGCTACGACATCGTGCTGGTGGCCTCGGCCGCCTTCCTGCGCAGCCATCCCGTGCGCAGGCCCGAAGACCTGGCAGACCTGCCCTGGATTGCCAACAGCAACCTCGCCCATCCCACGGCCTGGACGCTGCGCACTGCCGGCGGCCAGGGCGTGGACGTGGTGGGCCGGGCGGCCCACCAATCCAACTCCTCCACCGCCATCCGCGCCCTGGCCCGGTCCTCGCTGGGTGTGGCGGTGCTGCCTGCGTGGTTTGTGGAGGACGACCTGGCCGGCGGCGTGCTGCAGCGCGTGCTGCCGGACCACGCCCTGCCGCCCCAGCCCATCAGCGTGGTCTTTCCCGACAGCAGCCACCTGCCGCGCAAGACCCGCGTGTTCATCGACTTTCTGTGCGAGCACCTGGGCCGGGATTGAGGGCTCGGCTGGCCGGCCGGCCCTGGCCCCGTTAAACTGCCCGCAAGCCGAAAGGCCCGGTGCGTAGAAACACCTTCCGTGAGGTTGCAGCCCCCACCTTAAAGCGGGGCTTTGTCATGCCTTATCTCGTCGGATTGGCGCATTTGCTTGCGCCTGTCCGCATGGTTTCGGGCGTGGTGGGGGCTATCCGCAAGGACGCCCGCACGGCTACGGACGTGTTTCTAACCACCACGCCCACCTGTTGTGCGTAGAAACTCAACCGGTGGTTTTCTGTGATCTCGTAGGAAAACAGACCATGACCCTCCCCATCCTTGCCAGCCCCAGCGCTGCGCTTGCCCCTTCCAGCCCTCTTCTCTATCAGGAGGGCTGACCCCATGACATCCCGCAAAAACACTGCCGGCGCGGCAGTGCAGGCGCAGCCTTTGCCGTTGCGGCCGCCAGCCGCAAGGCCTTCCGACTGGCCCAGCGCGTGGCAGGCCATGCATGTCTGTCTGGTCGTCATCGAGGGGCGGCTGGTCACCCTGGCCGAGGTCTGTGGCAAAAAGCCCGACCGCAAGGCCCGCCAGTTCGACGTGGAATGCGCGGTGGAGCTGGCGCTGGCGCACATACGCCGCATGCGCGCCGACCCGCCGGACAGCCACCAGGCGTTCGAGCAGCAGTGGCACCTGGCGTCCTGCGCCATCGAACTGGCCGATGGCGCCTACCGCTTCCCCCGCTCGCGCTACGGCCGCCTGCTCAAGCGCACCCGCTGGCATTTCGACCTGCTCAGGGATCTGGTGGAACGTGTGGAGTGGCAGCACCGGCGCGGCTGAGCCGCAGGCGGCAGCTCAGGCCAGCGGCAGCCGCAGCACGAAGCAGGCGCCCGGCTGGCCGTCGGCGCGGCCTTCGCAGTGCACGCTGCCGCCGTGGCGCTGGGCGATGGAGCGCACCAGGGCCAGGCCCAGGCCCACGCCGCCCGAGCGCTCGCTGGCGCCGGGCAGGCGGAAGAACTTCTCGAAGATGCGCTCGCGGTGGGCCGGCGCCACGCCGGGGCCGTGGTCGCAGACGCGGATCTCGGCCATGGCGTCCTGGCGCGCCAGCTCCAGCGTGATGGCGCCCTGGCTGTAGCGGCGCGCGTTCTCCAGCAGGTTGCGCACGGCACGGCGCAGCAGCTTGGAGATGCCGGGCACTTCCAACGCGTCGGTGGACTGCAGGTCCAGGTCGGCATCCACGCGCGCGCATTCCTCGGCGGCCAGGCCGATCAGGTCCACGGGCTCGATCGTGCCCACGTCACCCTCATAGGTCTCCAGCCGGCTGGCCAGCAGGATCTCGTCCACCAGCTGGTCCAGCTCGCTGATGTTGCGCTGGATCTCGGCGCGCGCGCGGGCGCTGGCGGGGTCGTCGCCCATGAATTCCAGGCCCATGCGGATGCGCGTCAGCGGCGAGCGCAGCTCGTGCGAGGCATTGGCCAGCAGCGATTTGTGCGAGGTCACCAGGGTCTCGATGCGCGCGGCGGCGGCGTTGAACTGGTGGGCCAGGTCGGCCACCTCGTCGCTGCCGTGCTCGGGCACGCGCACCGACAGGTCGCCCTCGCCAAAGCGCTTGACGCCGCGCTGCAGGTTCTCCAGCCGCTTGAGCAGGCGGCGGATGATGGGGAACACGCCCACTGCCACGGCCACGCCCACCAGGCCCAGCAGCCACAGAAAGCCGAAGGGCGGGCGCAGCCAGAAGGCGGCGGCGCCGTCGTGCGGCGGGCGGTCACCGCGCGGCGGGCGCGGCGCCATGTGCAGCATGTAGGTCTGGCCGTCCGTGCCTTCGATCTCGAAGCGCAGCCCCTCCTCGGGCGGGCCGGGCAGGCGCCGCGCACGGCCCTGGGCGATGACCTTGCCGTCCGCATCGCGCATGGCCACGTCGCGCGAGGGCGGCGAGCTGGCGCTTTGCACGTTCTGCGCGTTCTGCTCGGCCGCGATCTGCCATGCCCAGGCCACCGTCAGCGTGAGCACGGCCACGCCACCGACCACGGCCAGCCAGATGCGCAGGTACAGGCGCTGGGAGAAGAGGGACAGCAGCTTCATGCAGCGGTCAGTCTTGTTGTTTGGCGAAGACGTAGCCCACGCCGCGCACGGTCAGGATGCGCTTGGGCGCCTTGGGGTCGGCCTCGATGGCGGCGCGGATGCGGCCCATGTGCACGTCGATGGAGCGGTCGAAGGCCTCCAGTTCGCGGCCTCGCACGGCCTCCATGATCTGGTCGCGCGTGAGCACGCGGCCCGCGCGCTCGGCCAGCGTGACCAGCAGGTCGAACTGGTAGGAGGTCAGCTCGCAGGGCTGGCCCGCCACGGTGACGCTGCGCGCGTCGCGGTCGATCTCCAGGCTGCCGAAGCGCAGCGCCGTGGCCGGCTGGCCTGCGGCCGAGCCCTCGCCGCCGCCGCCGCGCCGGCGCAGGATGGCGCGGATGCGCGCCAGCAGCTCGCGCGGCTCGAAGGGCTTGGGCAGGTAGTCGTCGGCGCCGATCTCCAGGCCGATGATGCGGTCCATGGGGTCGCCCTTGGCCGTGAGCATCAGCACCGGCACCTGCGCTGCGGCGCCGGGCAGGGCGCGGATGCGCCGGCAGACCTCCAGGCCGTCCATGTCGGGCAGCATGAGGTCGAGGATGACGAGGTCGGGCAGGTCGGCGCCGGCCACGCCGTCGGCGGGCTGCAGCTGCTCCAGGCCGCTGCGGGCGTCGCCCATGTGCGTGACCTGCAGGCCGTTGTTGCCCAGGTAGTCACCCACCATCTGCGCGAGGCGGGTGTCGTCTTCGATCATCAGAAGATGGTGCGTACTCATGGAGGGCAGTGTATTCATGCTGGGGCCTGGCGTCGTGTTGCGACGATGCTCGCAGCGCCCCGTCAGCCGCGCTTGTCGCTTGCGTAAAGTTCGGTAAAACAGCGCAGCCTGCGGCCAGCCGCTCAACTGCCGCGTTGCGCGGGCCGCACCGCATGCACGCGCGAGGCCAGTGCGATCAGCACCAGCACGGGCAGGCCCAGCAGGGCCGTGGCCTGGAAGAAGCTCACGTAGCCATGCGCATCGACAAAGGCGCCCGAGAAGCCGGCCAGCCATTTGGGCGCCAGCAGCATCATGGAGCTGAACAGCGCGTACTGCGTGGCCGAGTACTGCACATTGGTCAGCCCCGACAGGTAGGCGATGAAGGCCGCCGAGGCGATGCCGCCGGCCAGGTTGTCCGCGCTCACCACCCAGACCAGCGCATTCACGTCATGGCCGCGCGTGGCCAGCCAGGCGAACAGCAGGTTGGTGGCGGCCGACAGCGCGGCGCCCAGCATCAGCACGCGCATCACGCCCCAGCGCATGGCCAGCGCCCCGCCCAGGAAGGCGCCCGCCAGCG
Source organism: Delftia sp. (assembly GCF_059499305.1). Lineage (NCBI taxonomy): Bacteria > Pseudomonadati > Pseudomonadota > Betaproteobacteria > Burkholderiales > Comamonadaceae > Delftia > Delftia sp. The sequence goes on along the minus strand of NZ_JCABYI010000001.1, from coordinate 150,115 downwards.
TCATGATCACGCCGTACACCTTGGTCACGGCGGCCACTTCGTCCTTGGTGAAGCCCATGTCCACGTAGAAGGGGTTGGCCATGATGCCCATGACCACGTCGCTGATGCGGTAGATGGCGATCAGGCCCAGCACCAGCAGCGCCTGCCAGCGGTAGCGGCCCAGGAAGTCGGCAAAGGGCTCGACCAGCGCGCCACGCAGCCACTCGGCCGCGTTGCGGGCAGGTGCCAGCGGGCGTGGCACCGGTTCCGGCGAGAGCAGCACGGTCAGCATGCCCACGGCCATGGAGGCGGCCATGGCCAGGTAGGCCACCTGCCAGGCGCCGCTCTGGTAGCCCGCCATGCCCGCCACCTCGGCGCGGGCGGCCAGCCACAGCACGCCGGCGCCGGCCCAGATCATGGCCAGCCGATAGCCGGTCTGGTAGGTGGCGGCCAGCGCGGCCTGGCGCTCGGTATCGGCCGATTCGATGCGGTAGGCATCCAGCGCAATGTCCTGCGTGGCCGAGCCGAAGGCCACGGCCAGCGCGCACCACACCAGCGGCGTGAGCGAGACGCGCGGATCATTGAATGCCATGCCGCACAGCCCGGCGACGATGAGCATCTGCGCGAACAGCAGCCAGCCGCGCCGCCGCCCCAGCCAGCGCGTGAGCAGCGGCAGCGGCATGCGGTCCACCAGCGGCGACCAGACCCACTTGAAGGCATAGGCCAGGCCCACCCAGCTCAGGTAGCCGATGGTGGTGCGGTCCACGCCGGCCTCGCGCAGCCAGAACGACAGCGTGCCCAGCACCAGCAGCAGCGGCAGGCCTGCCGAAAAACCCAGGGCCAGCATGCGCAGACTGGCCGGCTCGGCATAGACGCGCAGGGTCTGGCCCCAGCTGCGGCGGGGCGCTTCAGTGGGGGTGGAAGGGGCGGAGGAGGTGGTGGTGGACGGCTCGGTCATGTTGGGCTGCGGCAGGCTGCGGCCATTATCGGGCCCATGGTGGCGCGGACTGGCGCGCGCTACCATCGCGGGCACAGGATGCCGACATGGCCTACACCCTCTCTTCCCTCCACAGCGATGCCGCCGCGCAAGACGGCGCGGCCGATGCCACCGATACCGCCTTCGCGCCGCACAGCTCGGTGCGCAGCTACAGCGGCGAGCACCAGGCCCACGCCCACGGCCATGCGCAAATCCTCTATGCGCTGCAGGGCCGCATGGAGCTGGAGGTGGGCGGGCGCAGCGCCTTTGTGGACGCCGTCAGCGGCATGCTCATCCCCGCCGGCGTGGACCACGGCTACCTGGCGGCGCCGCGCTCGCGCGTGTTCGTCATCGATGCGCCCAGCGGCCCGGGGCTGGACCGGATGCGGCGCTTTTCCGTGCCGCCCGCCCTGCGCGGCCGGGAGTCGGAAGGCCCGGCCACAGAGCAGCTGGCCCAGGTGCTGCAGGCGCCCGGCCTGCTGGCGCGCCGGGGGCTGGACCTGCAGCAACTGACCACGAGCGTACAGGCCGCATTGCACGAGGACTGGCCCACGGCCCGGCTGGCCGCCCTGTGCCATATGAGCGCCCAGCGCTTTCACGCACGCTTCGTGGAGCTGGCGGGCCAGCCGCCCCAGGCCTGGCTGCGCGGCCTGCGCCTGGATGCGGCCGAGCGCGGGCTGGCGCGGGGCCTGCTCCTGGAGGCCACGGCGCTGCGCTGCGGCTATGCCTCGGCCAGCGCGCTGGCCTATGCGCTGCGGCGCGACCGGGGCGTGACGGCGCGGCAGCTGCGCGGCTAGCCCGTTCACAGTCTTGCGGACTACGAGCGTTTCTCGACAAATGCCCGGCCGCGCCAGGCGCAACATGGCGCCATGGTTCGCAACTCTTCCGCTTCTTCCTCCGCCGTCGGCATCGCCTTCGTTTCGGTGGCTGCCGTGCTCTGGGGCACGACGGGCACGGCGCAAAGCCTGGGCGCAGGCGGGCTGTCGCCGTTCTGGGTGGGCGCCGCGCAGTTGGCGGTTTCCAGCCTGTTTCTGGGGGCGCTGCTGGCGGTTTCCCATTGGAGGCTGCGCGGGCGGGCCGGGCAGGGCGGGGCGCGCGTCCAGCCTCTGCTGCCCAACCCGGTGCACCTGGGACTGCGCCCGGCCTGGTTTCTGCTGGCTTCCATGGGAATCGGCGGCTACAGCATCTTCTTCTACGAGGGCGTGACGCTCACGGGCGTGGCCGTGGGCACGGCCGTGGCCATTGGCAGCGGCCCCATCTGGGCCGGGCTGATGCAGGCGCTGGTGCTGCGCGCGCCCCTGTCGGCCCTGTGGTGGGCCGGCACGCTGGTGAGCGTGGCGGGAGGCGCGGCCATGGTGGTGGCCCGGGGCGGCGCCACGCTGTCCTGGAGCGGCCTGGCCCTGTGCCTGCTGGCGGGGCTGTCGTACGCGGGCTATGCGCTGATCAACAAGCGCCTGGTCACCCACATGTCGCCGCGCGTGGTGAATTTCTATGTGTTCACCGGGGCGGCCTGCATGGCGGTGCCGATTGCGCTGGTGCAAAGCGGCCTGCCGCAGTGGAGCCTGGCGGCCGTGCTGGTGGTGGTCTACCTGGGCGTGGTGGTGTCGGGCCTGGCGCACATGCTGTTTTCCATCGGGCTGCGCAGCATCTCCGGCCCCACGGGCGTGACGCTGAGCCTGATCGAGCCCGTGGCGGCCTTCGTGCTGGCGGTGTGGGTCGTGGGCGAGCGGCAGCCGCTGCAATCGTGGCTGGGGCTGCTGGCCGTGCTGGCCGGGCTGATGCTGGTGATCGGCGCCGAGATGCGCTCGCAGCGGGCCGTGATGGCCGCGCAGATGGCGTGACTCTTTGTAGGTCGGCGCCGCTCTTCACGATGCGCTGTTCTCCGCATGTTGCAGGCATGCATGGCCGCTAGACTTGGCGGCATGCAGCAGCCATCCCATCTCTCCTCCGAATCCTGTGCCCCGTCCGCCTGGGGCTGTGCCTGCGCGCCCTGGCGCGCGCGTCGCGGTTTCTTGCTGGCCGGCAGCGCGGCGGCCATGGGCCTGGCCACGGCGCCGGTGGCGGCCCAGGTGCAGGTGGGCGGTGCCTCGGGCCTGCGCAAGCTGGTGCCGGCCGAGACGCTGGAAGGCGCCGCCACCGACCAGTACCAGCAACTGCTGGCCAAGGCCCGCGCCCAGGGCGCACTGGCCGGCGACAGCAACCCGCAGCTGCTGCGGCTGCGCGCCATCGCCCGGCGGCTGATCCCCTACACCGCGCAATGGAATCCGCGCGCCAATGCCTGGCGCTGGGAGGTGAACCTGATCGGCAGCAAGGAGATCAATGCCTTTTGCATGCCGGGCGGCAAGATCGCCTTCTACACCGGCATCATCGACCAGCTGCAGCTGACCGACGACGAGATCGCCATGATCATGGGCCACGAAATGGCCCATGCGCTGCGCGAGCACTCGCGCGAGCAGCTGGCCAAGAACCAGGCCACCAGCATCGGCATCTCGCTGGGCGCCCAATTGCTGGGCCTGGGCGACCTGGGCAATGCGGCGGCCCGCCTGGGCGGCCAGTTGCTGTCGCTGAAATTCAGCCGGGGCGATGAGAGCGAGGCCGACCTCGTGGGCCTGGAGCTGGCCGCGCGCGCCGGCTACAACCCCCAGGCCTCGGTCTCGCTGTGGCGCAAGATGGGCCAGGCCACGGGCGACCGCGGCGGCCTGGAATTCCTGTCCACCCACCCCGCAGGCCCCGAGCGCATCCGCGAGCTGGAGCGCAACATCCCGCGCGTGGAAGGCCTCTACGAGGCCGCACGGCGCGGGTAGGCAGCCGCCTTCAGGCGGCGGCTTTTTGCTTGGGTTGGTAGCCCATCACGGCTTTCACTTCAAGGTACTCCTTGAAGCCGTGCTCGCCCCATTCCCGGCCCGTGCCCGACTGCTTGTAGCCACCGAACGGCGCGCCGAAGTCCAGCCCCGCACCGTTGAGGTGGACCATGCCGGTGCGCAGGCGCGAGGCCACGCGGCGTGCGCGCTCCAGGCTGCCGGACTGCACATAGCCCGACAGGCCGTAGGGCGTGTCGTTGGCCTGGGCGATGGCCTCCTCCTCCGTGTCGTAGGGCAGGATGACCAGCACGGGGCCGAAGATCTCCTCGCGCGCAATGGTCATGTCGTTGCGCACGTCGGCAAACACCGTGGGCCGCACGAAGTAGCCGCGCGCAAGGCCCTCGGGGCGGCCCGTGCCGCCGGCCACCAGGGTGGCGCCTTCGGCGATGCCGGCCTCGATCAGGCCCTGGATCTTGCGGAACTGCGCCTCGCTGACCACGGGGCCCATGTGCATGGCGCCCGTGTCGGCCAGTGCATCGCCCACCTTCATGCCTTCGGCAGCGGCCTTGGCCGCGGCCACGGCGCGCGCATGCAGGGCGCGCGGCACGAACATGCGCGTGGGCGCGTTGCAGCTCTGACCGGAGTTGGTGAAGCAGGCGTTCACGCCCTGGGTCACGGCCTTTTCGATGTCGGCGTCGTCCAGCACGATGTTGGCCGACTTGCCGCCCAGCTCCTGGGTCACGCGCTTGACGGTATCGGCCGAGGCCTTGGCCACGGCAATGCCCGCGCGCGTGGAGCCGGTGAAGGTCATCATGTCGATGCCGGGGTGCACGGACATGGCCTCGCCCACCGAGGGGCCGTCGCCGTTGACCAGGTTGAACACGCCGGCCGGCACGCCCGCTTCGTGCAGGATCTCGGCCACCAGGATGGCGTTCAGCGGCGCGATCTCCGAGGGCTTGAGCACCATGGTGCAGCCCGCCGCCAGGGCCGGTGCCACCTTGCACATGATCTGGTTGATGGGCCAGTTCCAGGGCGTGATCATGCCCACCACGCCCACGGGCTCATGCACGATGCCGGTGGTGCCGCGCACGCTCTCGAACTCGAAGTCCCTGAGCACCTGCAGGGTCTGCTTCAGGTGCCCCGCGCCCACGGTGGCCTGGGCCGCGCGCGACAGCCACAGCGGCGCGCCCATCTCCAGCGAGATGGTCTGCGCCACCTCGTCGATGCGGCGCATGTAGACCGCCAGCACCTTGTCCAGCAGGGCCAGCCGCTCGTCGCGCGTGGTCTGCGAGAAGCCGTCGAACGCGCGGCGTGCGGCGGCCACGGCTGCATCGACATCGGCGGCCGAGCCCATGCTGATGCGGGCCGCCACCTCCTCGGTGGACGGATTGATCACATCCAGCGTGCGCGGCACGGCCGGGGGAACCCATTGGCCGTCGATATAGAACTGCAGGTGCTCTTGCGTGCTCATGAAGCTGTCTCCGTGTCTCGTTGTCATTGGGTGGAAGGGGTGTCGAAGGTGACGCGCTGGTTCACGCGGTAGTGGGGCCAGTAGTCGGCCACAGCATAGTGCTGCGTGCTGCGGTTGTCCCAGATGGCGATGCCGCCCGCGTCCCATTGATGATGCACCATGAACTCCGGCTTCTTCAGCCAGTCCAGCAGGAAGGCGAGCACGCCGCGCGCCTCGTGCCGGTCCACGCCCGTGATGTGGCGCGTGAAATCGGCATTGACGAAGATGCACTTGCGGCCTGAATCGGGGTTGGTGCGCACCACGGGATGCGTCACGGGCTTGAACTGGCGCAGCGCCTCGAACAGCGCCTCCTCGCCCTTGCGGCCCAGGTATTCCCGGAAGCCCGATTCCTCCCAGGTATGGACCGCCTGCAGGCCTTCCAGGTACTGCTGCATGCCGGGCGAGAGCCAGTCATAGGCCTTGCTGGTGCTGGTCCAGCAAGTGTTGCCGCCGGCCGGCGGCGTGGTCACGATCTGGATCACGGTGCCCAGCGGCGGCTGCTGCTTCCAGCTGATGTCGGTGTGCCAGTTGTCTATGGCGGGCGGGCGGTCCTTGTCGGAGATGATCATCTCCACGTCGGGCATGCCGCTCTTGCGCTCGAAGTACGAGCCCTTGGACAGCGGGCCGAACACCTGCGCCAGCGCCACATGCTGCTCGGCCGTGATGGCCTGGGGCCGGAAGAAGATGACCTCGAAGTCGTACAGGGCCTGTCGCAGTTCTGCCTGCACCTCGGGGGACAGGGGCCGGGTCAGATCCACGCCCTCGATCCAGGCCGCGAAGTTGGGCATGCGCGGCACGGGGCGGATGTGGTGGTAGCGGGCGTCGATGTCGATCAGCTGCATGGGGGCGGCATTGGCCATGGGGTACTCCTTGAAGGAACGGATGGAAGGGGAGGAAGAGGAAGGAAGGTGGAGAGAGAGGGCTGGCGGGCTCACTGCCAGTGCAGCAGCCGCCTCTCGGCCCAGGACATGAAGCGCACCATGCCCACGCCCAGCAGGGCCAGCACCAGCAGCAGCGCCATGACGCCATTGATGTCGAAGGTGGAGCCCAGGTAGGCCAGGGTCTGGCCCAGGCCCTTTTCGCTGGCGATGATCTCGGTGCCCACCACGCCCAGCAGGGCATAGATCAATCCCAGGCGCAGGCCCGAGAAGATCACCGGGACGGCGCCGGGCAGCGTGACCTCGAAGAAGGTGGTGGCGGCGCTGGCGCCCAGGGTGCGGCACAGCGTGACGTGGTCCTGGCTGACGCCCCGCATGCCTGCCACCGTGGCCGACAGCACGATGAAGAAGGTCAGCGAGCAGCCCACGGCGATCTTGCTGCCCAGCCCCAGCCCGAACCACAGGATGAACAGCGGCGCCAGCGCGATGCGCGGCATCACGTTCAGCGCGTTGAAGTAGGGCTCCGCAAAGCGCTCGATGGCCGGCCAGCGCACGAAGGCCAGCCCCGTGGCGAAGGCGGCCACGCTGCCCAGCACGAAGGAGCAGGCCACGGCGGCCAGCGTCCAGCCCAGGTCGGACCAGAACCGGGCCGTGCCCGCATGGTTCCAGAGATAGGCGGCCACGCCGCTGGGCTGGCCGAAGAAGGTGGGGTCCAGCCAGCGGCGCGCGGCGGCCCATTCGGCCAGTCCCAACACGAGACAGATGAACAGCGCATGCAGCGCCAGCCATTGCAGACGGTCAGCCTTCATGGTGCACCCATCCCGATTCAAGCTGCGACCACAGGGCCGCATAGAGTTCATGGAAGCGTGGGGACTTCTGCAGGTCGCGGATGGAGCGCGGGCGCGGCAGGTCTATGGGCAGGTCGGCGATGATGCGGCCCGGGCGCGAGGACATCACCACCACGCGGTCGGAGACGGCCACGGCCTCGGCCAGGTCGTGGGTCACGAACAGCACGCTGTGGCGGTGCTGCTGGCACAGGCGCAGCAGCAGGTCCTGCAGCTGCAGCTTGGTCTGCGCGTCCAGGGCGCCGAAGGGCTCGTCCATCAGCAGCAGCTGCGCGTCCAGCGCAAAGGTGCGCGCCAGTGCCGTGCGCTGGCGCATGCCGTGGGACAAGGCCTTGGGCAGGGCCTGCGCATGGTCGGCCAGGCCCACCTCCTGCAGCATGCGCAGTGCGCGCTCCGTGCTGTCGGCCGTGCCGACGCCGCGCACGCGCGCGCCGAAGGCGGCGTTCTCCAGCGCCGTGCACCAGGGCAGCAGGCTGTCGCGCGCCAGCATGTAGCCCACGCGGGAACTGCCCAGGCGCGGTGCCTCGCCCAGCACGCGCAGCGTGCCGGCGCCGGTGTGGGCCACCAGGCCCGCGCAGAGGTTGAGCAGGCTGGTCTTGCCGCAGCCGCTGGGCCCGACCAGCGAGACGAATTCGCCCTCGGCCACCTGCAGCGCAATGTTGTCCAGCACCTGCGTGCGGCCGTCGAAGCTCAGGTGCAGGCCGTCGGCGGCAATGGCCTGCGGCGGCAGTTGCGATCCATTGGAAGTCATGGCGCCCCCCCTTCACTGCGCCAGCAGGGGCGCGGTGTCGATCAGCCGGCTGATCTGCCCCGTGCGCTGCAGGTAGCGCGCGGCATGCTGCAGGGCCTTGGGGTCCACCGCAAACTGCATGGAAGGAATGGCGTTGCGCAGCGCCACTTCCAGGATCCGGTCGCCGCCGGGCGTGTTGATCCTGAAGCTGTCCTGCGCGACTTTGAGCAATGCATCGAAATGGGCCGGTTCGCGGGCATAGTCGGCCGCCTCGTTCATGGCGCGGCGCAAGCCCTCCACGGCCGGGGCGTTCTTGCGCAGGAAGTCGGCGCGCACCACCTGCAGCACGCCGGCGCCGTTGGTGTCCAACACCTCGGCGGGACCCTGGCCCCTGCGCGGATCGACGACGATGCGGCAGGCCTGGCTGACCTCGCAAAAGCCGTCCATGGGCGAGAACAGCATCAGGCCATCGACCTGCTTTTGCGCAATCGCCGGAAAGGCGGTGTTGGGCGAGCCCACTGCGACGATGGTGACGTCGTCCGCCTTCATGCCGGCGCCCTGCAGCAGGCTCACGAGCTGGAACTCGGCCGCGCTGCCGCGCGCCGTCACGCCGATGCGCCGGCCCTTGAAGTCCTGCATCACGGCGGGATAGCCCTGGGCGGCATGCGCCATGGGCAGGGCCGCCGAGGCCATGAGGAAGAACGTCGGCGCGCTGGCGCCGCTGCCGATCACCTTGAGGTCGGCGCCCTTGTTGACCGCCTGAAGCAGCACCTCGGGCGGCGTAAACGCCACTTCGAGGTCACCGGCCAGCAAGGTCTGCAGCGCCAGCGGCGCCTGCGGGATGGGGCGAAGTTCGCATCGTATGCCGTGCTTCTCGCACAGTCCCCGCGCGTTGGCCACGCGCACCAGGAAATTGCCGATGCCGGGGTAGTCCTGGATACGCAGCGTGGGCGTCTGTGCCAGGGCTGCCTGGGTCGAGAGCAGGGCGAACACGAAGGCGGATACCAGGGCGAGCGTGGTGCGGATCATGGGGCGGGCTCCATACGTGTGGGTATGGGGCCGATTACAAGGACGGTGCTATGCGCCAATTGCCGCGAAAGGGACAATGATCGGGTGAACACCAAGCTCGGTTCCCCCAACACCTCTTTGGCGCAGGCGCGCAGCGAGCGCTATCGCGTGGACCTGCTGGCCGAATTGCCGGCCGCATCGGCACGCGGGCTGCGGGCCATAGGCTCCAGGCGCCGCTACCGCGATGGACAGTTCGTGCAAAAGCGCGGCGATGCGGCCGACCATGCGCTGGTGCTGCTGTCAGGGCGCTTTCGTGTCGTGGCCTTCACCGTGGGCGGCACCGAGCGCATGACGCGCTGGCTGGAGGCCGGGGAGATCACCGGCATCAGCTCGGTGCTGGGCAATGCGCCCGTGCCCGTGGACCTGGTGGCCGATGGCGATGTCGAGGTGCTGGTCCTGCCGCGCCAGCCGCTGCTGGACTTCCTGGAGCGCGATGCGCCCGCATGCCTGGCTGTGGCGCGCCTGCTGAGCCTGCGCGTGAACGGGCTGCTGGACACCATCTTCATCAGTTCGGAGGACACGCTGCATGCCCGGGTCTGGGCCACCTTGCAGGTGCTGGCGGCAGAGAACGGCCAGCCCCTGCCCGGCGGCCGCACCCTGCTGCGCATATCGCAGGGTGATCTGTCGCATGTGGTGGGCGCCTCGCGCCAGCGCGTGAACGAGGAGCTGCGCAAGCTGCAGGCGGGCGGCAGCGTGCGTCTGGGCTATCGGTGGATCGAGGTGCTGGGCTGAGGCAGCTGCAGGCTCAGGTCCCGCCCACGTAGGGGTTGCTCTTGCGCTCGCGGCCGAAGCTGCTTTCGGGGCCGTGGCCCGGGATGAACACGGTCTGGTCGCCCATGGGCCACAGGCGCTGGACGATGCTGTCGATCAGCTGCTGGTGGTTGCCCTGGGGAAAGTCGGTGCGGCCGATGCTGCCCGCGAACAGCACGTCGCCCACGAAGGCGCGGTCGATCTGCGGCGCATGGAACACCACGTGGCCGGGCGTATGGCCGGGGCAGTGGCGCACCTGCAGCGTCTCCTGGCCGATGCTCACCGTGTCGCCATCGTGCAGCCAGCGCGTGGGCGTGAAGGGGTCCGAATGCGGGAAGCCGAACATGGCGCCCTGCTGGGGCAGCGCATCGATCCAGAACTGGTCGCCGGGATGGGGGCCGATGATGGGCAGCTGCTGTGCATCGGCCAGCTCGCGCGTGCCGCCCGCGTGGTCTATGTGGGCGTGCGTGAGCCAGATGGCCTTGAGCGCCAGGCCCAGGCGCTCTATCTCCCAGCCGATCTGCTCCAGGTCGCCGCCCGGGTCGATGACGGCGGCTTCCATGGTCTGGTCGCACCAGACCAGCGAGCAGTTCTGCTGGAAGGCGGTGACGGGGATGGTGTGGTACTGGAGCATGGGCGGCGTGGGTGCTTCTGGCGAAAGCGCCCATTATTCCCGCTCCTTCCCCTGATGGCAGCGCAGGGCCCCCCCGCTTGCGCCGTCAGGTGGTCGGTTGGCCGCATTGCCCGCAGAACCGCGCACCGGCCGGATGGCTGGCGCTGCAGCTCCTGCAGGCCTGCGGCAGCACCGCGCCGCCGCACTGCGGGCAAAAGCGCGAGCTGGAGGCAATCGATGCATGGCAGCCGGGGCAGACCGCCGCCACGGCCGCAGGCGGGTATGCGCCGCCGGCGTGATGCCCGCCGATATGGACGCCGATATTGCCGCCGTGATGGCCGCCGCGCGCGTGTTGTCCGAACAGTCTTTGCAAGAGTCCCATGGTGCCTTCCTTCGCACTGCGCGGCTGCGCCGCTGCAGTCGCTCAAAGGTGCATTGGGACACGGCAGCGGTGCGCCAGGACGTGGATGGCGATCATTTAATGTGGCTGTCATTTCGCGGCAATCCGGCGTCTTGTGACGGACAGGCGACATCCTCGCGGGCAGACCCCGTGGCTGCCGCCACGCGGCCGTGATACAAGCTAGCCGTGCCGCCAAGCCAGCCTGCCGTCATGCAGGCGCGCAAGGATTTTTTCGAGGATGGGCCGGGCCGCCGCCTGCGCAATGCAGCGCAGGGCGGGTACCGGCATCACGCGAGGGAGAACCGGTATGTTGATTGGCGTGCCTGCCGAGACCATGGCAGGAGAAACCCGGGTGGCCGCGACCCCCGAGACCGTCAAGAAGCTGCGTGCGCAAGGCCATGTGCTGCGCGTGCAGTCGGGAGCGGGAGTGGCGGCCAGCGTGCCCGATGCCTTGTTCGAGGCAGCGGGCGCCGAGATCGTCGATGCGGCAGGCGCCCTGGGCGCCGATCTTGTGCTCAAGGTGCGCATTCCTTCGGAGGATGAGCTGCCCCTGGTCCGCAAGGGCGCAACGCTGGTCGGCATGCTGGACCCCTTCCAGCCCGCAGGCCTGCAGCGCCTGGCCGATGCGGGCATCACGGCCTATGCGCTGGAGGCGGCTCCGCGCACCACGCGTGCGCAGAGCATGGACGTGCTGTCCAGCCAGGCCAATATCGCCGGCTACAAGGCCGTGATGATTGCGGCCAACCAGTACCAGCGCTTCTTTCCCATGCTGATGACGGCGGCCGGCACGGTGAAGGCCGCGCGCGTCGTGGTGCTGGGCGTGGGCGTGGCCGGCCTGCAGGCCATTGCCACGGCCAAGCGCCTGGGCGCCGTGATCGAGGCCAGCGATGTGCGGCCCAGCGTGCGCGAGCAGGTCGAGTCGCTGGGCGCGAAGTTCATCGATGTGCCCTACGAGACGGCCGAGGAAAAGGAGGCCGCCGAAGGCGTGGGCGGCTACGCCCGCCCCATGCCGCAAAGCTGGCTGGACCGGCAAAAGGCCGAGGTCGCCAAGCGCGTGGCCCAGGCCGACGTGGTCATCACCACGGCGCTGATCCCGGGCCGGCCCGCGCCCGTGCTGGTCACGGCCGAGATGGTGCAGGCCATGAAGCCAGGCGCCGTCATCGTGGACCTGGCGGCCGAGCGCGGCGGCAACTGCCCGCTGACCCAGGCCGGCATGACCGTGGTCACGCATGGCGTGACCATCGTGGGCCTGACCAACCTGGCGGCGCTGGTGGCGGCCGATGCCTCGGCCCTGTATGCACGCAATGTGCTCGATTTTCTCAAGCTCATCATCAACAAGGATGGCGCCCTGCATGTGGACATGGAGGACGACATCGTGGCCGCGTGCCTGATGGCCCATGAAGGCCAACTCGCAGCACAGCGGAGGAAATGACATGGAAGCCGTATCCCCCACCATCATCCATCTCATCATCTTCGTGCTGGCCATCTACGTGGGCTACCACGTGGTGTGGACCGTCACCCCCGCGCTGCACACGCCGCTGATGGCGGTGACCAATGCCATCTCGGCCATCGTCATCGTCGGCGCCATGCTGGCGGCGGCGCTCACGGAAACGGGCCTGGGCAAGACCATGGGCGTGCTGGCCGTGGCGCTGGCCGCGGTCAACGTGTTCGGCGGCTTCCTGGTCACGCGGCGCATGCTGGAGATGTTCCGCAAGAAAGAGCGCAAGAGCGCTCCGGCCAAGGACGGCAAGGATGCCAAGGCGGAGGGCCAGCCATGAGCATGAACCTCGTCACGTTGCTCTACCTGGTGGCCAGCGTCTGCTTCATCCAGGCGCTCAAGGGGCTGTCGCATCCCACCACGTCCATACGGGGCAACCTGTTCGGCATGGCCGGCATGGTGATCGCCGTGCTGACCACGGCGGCGCTCATCGTGCAGCTGGCCGGCGGCAATGCATTGGGGCTGGGCTGGGTGCTGCTGGGCCTGCTGGTCGGCGGCACGGCCGGTGCGGTCATGGCCCAGCGCGTGGAGATGACCAAGATGCCCGAGCTGGTGGCCTTCATGCACAGCATGATCGGCCTGGCGGCGGTGTTCATCGCCGTGGCCGCCGTGGCCGAGCCCTGGGCCTTTGCCATCACGGCCAAGGGCGGCGCCATCCCGGGCGGCAACCGCGTGGAGCTGGCGCTGGGCGCCTTCATCGGCGCCGTGACCTTCACGGGCTCGGTGATCGCCTTCGGCAAGCTCAGCGGCAAGTACAAGTTCCGCCTGTTCCAGGGCGCGCCCGTGCAGTTCAAGGGCCAGCATGCGCTCAACGCCGTGCTGGGGCTGGCTGCGGCCTTCTTCGTCTTCGGCTTCTGGCACAGCCAAAGCTGGATGGACATCGTGCTGGTCATCGCCCTGGGACTGCTGCTGGGCGTGCTGCTGATCATTCCCATCGGCGGCGCGGACATGCCGGTGGTCGTGTCCATGCTCAACAGCTACTCGGGCTGGGCGGCGGCGGGCATCGGCTTCTCGCTGAACAACAGCATGCTGATCATTGCGGGTTCGCTGGTGGGCAGCTCGGGCGCCATCCTGAGCTACATCATGTGCAAGGCCATGAACCGCTCGTTCTTCAGCGTGATCCTGGGCGGCTTCGGCGGCGAGGCCACCAGCGCGGCCGCAGGCTCCCAGCAGCAGCGCAACGTGAAAAGCGGCAGCGCCGACGATGCGGCCTTCGTCCTGGGCAATGCCGAGACCGTGGTCATCGTGCCCGGCTACGGCCTGGCCGTGGCGCGTGCCCAGCACGCGGTCAAGGAGCTGGCCGACAAGCTCAACGAACGGGGCGTGACGGTGAAGTACGCCATCCACCCGGTGGCCGGCCGCATGCCCGGCCACATGAACGTGCTGCTGGCCGAGGCCGAGGTCCCCTACGACCAGGTCTTCGAGATGGAGGACATCAACAGCGAGTTCGGCCAGGCCGACGTGGCCATCATCCTGGGCGCCAACGACGTGGTGAACCCCGCCGCGCACGTCAAGGGCAGCCCCATCTACGGCATGCCCATCCTGGAGGCCTACAAGGCCAAGACGGTGATCGTCAACAAGCGCTCCATGGCGGCCGGCTATGCGGGCCTGGACAACGAGCTGTTCTACATGGACAAGACCATGATGGTCTTCGGCGACGCCAAGAAGGTGGTGGAGGATATGGGCAAGGCGCTGGAGTGAGGCGTGCGCCCGGGCTGAAGTCCGAGGAGGGCAGGGCCCAAGCCCTGGCCTCCTTGAAAACGATCTTGGGTCAGCCCCCGGACCGGGTCAGCAATTCGTCCAGCGCATCGGCGATGGCTTGGCCTTCATGCTCCAGTGAGGCCACCACTTCACCCAATTGATCCAGGGCGACTGAAACCATGTCCTGGGCATGCAGGACGACCGGCACGCCTTCAATGACAAACACGGGATTCATCCTCGCACCCACGGTTGGAGTGCCGCGCGGCAGCAGAGCTCGTCTGCGAACGAACCCACCGAGATGTTGACCGCGTTCCAGTCGCTGGCGCAGGCGTCGGCAAGCCGTTGGCGCTCACGCTGTGCGCCCTCCTGCCTGGCAACGTATTCGGCCAGCAGGGATTCCATGGTGGCCGAGAGATTGTCGGTATAGGCCTTGGCCTGCGTCACCAGATCTGCATTGATCGTGAGATGGATTGGCCGCTTGGTGCTGGAGACAGCAATGGATTTCATCTCGGAACCCTCAGATAAAGATCATGCGCACAGTGTCTGTATGAGAGCGCGACGAGTCAAACCGCCGCGACCCAAGGCCCTGCTTGAACGTCTCACAGCTTCATGTCGTAGCCGATGGTCACCGGCGCATGGTCCGAGAACTTCACATCCTTGTAGATGTTCTCGGTGCGGGCCAGCGCGGCGGTAGCGGGGGTGGCCAGGTGGTAGTCCAGGCGCCATCCCACGTTGTTGGCGTAGGCCTGGCCGCGGTTGCTCCACCATGTGTAGCAGGTGTCGGTGGTGTCGGGCTGGAGCAGGCGATAAACGTCCACCAGGCCGCCCGTGGGATCAGTTTTGTGTAACAACTTTGTCATCCACTCGCGCTCTTCGGGCGTGAAACCGCTGTTTTTCTGGTTGCTGCGCCAGTTCTTGAGGTCGATCTGCTGGTGGGCGATGTTGATGTCGCCGCAGAGGATGAACTCGCGTTCGCCCTTCATGCGCATCAGGTGGGCGTGCATTTCGGCCAGGAAGCGGAACTTGGCCGTCTGGCGCAGTTCGCCGGAGCTGCCGCTGGGAAAGTAGGCGCTGATGATGGACAGCTTGCGCGATGGCGTGTCGAAGCGCGCCTCCACGTAGCGGCCCTCGGCGTCGAATTCGTGCGAGCCGAAGCCGACCACGACGTCGCTGGGCTCGTGGCGGCTGTAGACGCCCACGCCCGAGTAGCCCTTTTTCTCGGCGTAGTGGAAGTGGCCGCGCAGGCCGGCCAGCAGCTCGAAGCGTCCGGTCATGTCGGCGGCCTGGGCCTTGATTTCCTGCACGCAAATACAATCCGGCGCAGTGGCCTCGATCCAGGCTTCGACGCCCTTGGTCGAGGCCGAGCGGATGCCGTTGAGGTTGAGGCTGGTCAATTTGAACAAGGATGAATCCATGGTGGTGAGTAATCTGCAGGCCGATGACGCAGGCCTTCTGGCGCAGGAATTTGTGCAATTCGCCGTTGACGCAGGGGTGCTGCGTTTCGGCGAGTTCAAGACCAAGGCCGGGCGCATGAGCCCGTACTTCTTCAATGCCGGCCTGTTCGATGACGGCGGCAAGATGGGCCGTCTCGCCGAATTCTATGCAAAAGCCATTGCGGCCAGCGGCATCGAGTTCGACATGATCTTCGGCCCGGCCTACAAGGGCATCCCGCTGGCGGCCACCGTGGCGGTGGAGCTGGCCCGCGTGGGCATCAACAAGCCCTTTGCGTACAACCGCAAGGAAGCCAAGGACCACGGCGAGGGCGGCACCCTGGTGGGCGCGCCCCTCAAGGGCCGCGTGCTGATCGTGGACGACGTGATGAGCGCGGGCACGGCCGCGCGCGAGTCCATCGCCATCATCCGCGCCGCCGGTGCCACGCCGCATGCCGTGGCCATCGCGCTGGACCGCCAGGAAATGGCCACGGAAAATGGCCAGGACGTGCCCCACAGCGCCGTGCAGTACGTGCGCAACCAGCTGGGCATGCAGGTCTGCACTATTGCAAAACTGGCAGACTTATTGCTTTATCTTGAGATTCAAGGTGGCAGCGCAGGCAGCGGCCACCATGAGCGCGTGCTGGCCTACCGCCAGCGTTATGGAGTCAACGACAAGGGGTGAGCGGTTGATGAAGCGGGCGATGCATGCACGATCCTTGCTGTGTGCCATGGGCTTGGCCACGCTGGGCTGCGCCGTGCTCGCCCAGGATGTGCCCCTGGGGCCGGGCATCTATTCATGCACCGACGCCCGTGGCCGCCGCCTGACGGCCGACCGCCCGATTGCCGAATGCGTGGACCGCGACCAGCGCGTGCTGGGCAACTCCGGCGTGGAGCTGCGCCGCGTGGGCCCCACGCTGACCGACAACGAACGCGCCGAGCTGGACGCCCAGCGCCGCCGCGACCAGGCAGAGCAGCGCCGCATGCGCGAGGAGCGCTCGCGCGACAAGGCGTTGATCACGCGCTACCCCAACCAGGCCGCCCACGATGCCGAGCGTGCCGAGGCCATCTCCCAGGTCGATCAGGTCATCTCCGTGGCGCGCCAGCGCCAGCAGGAACTGCAGACGCGGCGCACGGCCCTGAATGCCGAGATGGAGTTCTACAGGAAAGACCCCGCCAAGGCGCCGGCATCGCTGCGCCGCCAGCTCGACGAGAACACGGCCTCGCAGGAGGAGCAGCAGCGCTTCGTCCAGCAGCAGGACCAGGAAAAGCGCCGCATCCAGGAGCGCTTCGATGCCGAGCTGCAGCAGCTGCGCCAGCTGTGGGCTGCGAGCGCGCGCCGCTGAGGCAGGCCCAACGCCGCGCCCGCCGCCGCGTTCTTTCTCCTTCCTGCCCCTCCTTTCCTTCCTCCTTCTCGTTGCACGCTTGCTGAGTCGAATTCGTCCTGCATGCGGCGCCCGCATGCAGGGCTAGGCTTTGCGCATCGAGTCTGCGGGCTGACATCAAGGGAGGCAGCATGACGGTGTGGCGTTGGTTGATGGCCTTGCTGCTGTGGGCAGCCGGGGCCTGGCTGTCCTGGGGCGGCGCCCAGCTCCTGCTGGCCGGCGGCAGCGGCTACTACGTGATCGCCGGCCTGCTGCTGCTGCTGGTGGGGTGGGGCGTGGCGCGCCGTTCGGCCATGGCGCTGTGGCTGTTTGCGCTGTGGCTGCTGGGCACCGCGCTGTGGGCGGTCTGGGAGATAGGGCTGGACTGGTGGCCGCTGGCGGGGCGCCTGGGGGTGCCCTGGTTGATGGGCCTGCTGCTGGTGCTGCCCTGGTCGGTGCGTGCGCTGCGCCATGAGCCCGACATGGGCCAGAACCGGGGCCTGGCCCCGGCCCATGCGGCGCTGGCGCTGGTGGTGCTGGGCACGGCCATTCTTGCCGGCCTGTCCTTCGGCCGTCAGCGCGATGCCCATGAAACCCAGGGCCAGTTTGCGGGCGCGGCCGCCGCCGCGTCGGACCTGCCGGCCGACGGCCAGGTCACGGCCGTGCAGAACATGTCCATGGTGGCCTCCGATGCCGGCGGCCTGCGCAGCCCGCCGGTGCTGCAGGGCGATGCCACCGATGCCGTGCCCGATGGCGAATGGCATGCCTACGGCCGCACCGGAGCGGGCCAGCGCTATTCGCCGCTGCGCCAGATCGGCCCGCACAACGTGCGGCTGCTGCAATTGGCCTGGGAGTTCCGCACGGGCGATGTGCGCGGCAAGCCCGGCGATCCCGAAGAAACCACGTTCGAGGTCACGCCGCTGAAGATCGGCGAGCGCCTGTTCCTGTGCACGCCCCACCAGTCGGTGATTGCGCTCGATGCCACCACGGGCAAGCAGCTGTGGCGGCGCGACCTGCCCATGCCCAAGGGGCTGGCGCTGCAGCACCTGACCTGCCGGGGCCTGTCCTACCAGTCGGCGCAGGCGGCCGCGCAGTTCGATGCGGCGGCAGGGCAGACGCATTCGGCGGTGGCGCCGGCTGCAAGGAAGGCCGGCGCACAGGCGGCACAGGCGGTACAGGCTGATCCGGCTTCCTCGGTCTCCCCGGCCCCTTCCTCCGATGATGGCCGCTGTACCGCCAAGCTGTTCATGGCCACGGCCGACGGCAAGGTGGTCGCCCTCAATCCCGCCGACGGCCAGACCTGCGGCAACGTGGCGGGCGGCCAGGGCCAGATCGACCTCTGGCAGGGCATGCCCGAGCGCAAGCCGGGCTCGTACTACTCGACCTCGCCGGTGGTGGTGGCGCGCGACCGCATCATCGTGGGCGGCACGGTGTTGGACAACCATTCCACGCGCGAGCCCTCGGGCGTGATCCGCGCCTTCGACATCCGCTCGGGCGCGCTGCTGTGGGCCTGGGACCCGGGCCGGCCAGCGACCAGCACGCCGCTGCCCGAAGGGCAGACCTATGTGCCCAGCTCGCCCAACAGCTGGTCCATCTCCAGCGTGGACGAGACGCTGGGCCTCGTCTTCGTGCCCATGGGCAATGCGCCGCCCGACCAATGGGGCGGCCGGCGCAGCGCCGAGGCCGAGCAGTATTCGTCCTCCGTGGTGGCGCTGGACATCGCCACGGGCGCCGTGCGCTGGGTGTTCCAGACCGTGCACCACGATCTCTGGGACTATGACGTGCCCTCGCAGCCCAGCCTGATCGACCTGGAGATCGGCGGCCACAGCGTGCCCGCCCTGGTGCAGCCCACCAAGCAGGGCGAGCTGTTCGTGCTGGACCGGCGCACGGGCCAGCCGCTGCTGCCCGTTACCGAGGTGGCTGCGCCGCAGGGCGCGGCACGCGGCGACCGCACGGCGCCCACGCAGCCGCATTCGCAGCTGAGCTTCAATCCCCCGGCCCTGACCGAACGCGACATGTGGGGTGCCACGCCCTTCGAGCAGCTGTGGTGCCGGCTGGCCTTCCACCGGCTGCGCTACGAGGGGCGCTTCACGCCGCCGTCGGAGCAGGGCTCGCTGATCTATCCGGGCAACTTCGGCGTCTTCAACTGGGGCGGCGTGGCCGTGGATCCGCGCCGGCAGGTGGTGTTTGCCACGCCCACGCGGCTGGCCTTCGTCTCCACCCTGGTGCCGCGCGCGGACGATACCTCGCTGCTGGTGCAGGATGGCGGCCCGCCCAAGGACGGCCTGCCCGCGCTCAACGAAAACTTCGGCGCACCGTTTGCGGTGCGGCTCAAGCCCTTTGTCTCGCCGCTGGGCATTCCCTGCCAGGCGCCGCCCTGGGGCTTTGTGGCGGGTGCCGACCTGCGCACGGGCCAGATCGTCTGGCAGCGCCGCAACGGCACGCCGCGCGACCTGAGCCCGCTGCCGCTGGGGTTTCGCATGGGCGTGCCCGGCATTGGCGGCCCGGTGGTGACCGCTGGCGGCGTGGCCTTCTACTCGGGGGCACTGGACAACTATGTGCGCGCCTATGACGTGGACAGCGGCCGCCAGCTCTGGCAGGACCGCCTGCCTGCTGGCGGCCAGGCCACGCCCATGACCTACCTGGGCACGGACCAGCGCCAGTACCTGGTGGTGGTGGCGGGTGGTCATGGTTCGACCGGCACCAAGGCTGGCGACAGCGTGCGTGCCTATGTGCTGCCCAAGGAGGTGGCGGCGCCCTGAGCGCTCAGCGCCGTGGGGGTCTGCGCCGGCTCATGCCGATCCGGCCCGGCCCAGCATGCGCAGCACGCGCGTGACCAGCAGCGCGGCCACCCAGGCCAGTCCGCCGATCAGCAGCGGCAGGCGCAGCAGCGCGCCTTGCTGGGCGAACAGCATCAGCGCGTCTGCCTTCCACAGCGCGGCATAGCCCGTGTACAGGCCGTAGGCCAGCCAGGCCAGTGCGCCCAGGGCGAACAGGGCCGCCATGCGCCGGGCGCTGCGGCCATCGCGCGAATCCGCAGGCAGGGCGCGCGTGCCGTGCCAGACCCAGCCGATGGAGGCGAGCACCAGCAAGGCACTGGCTGCCACGGACAGCTGCAGCCAGGTATGGGGGGAGAGTGAGGACATCAAAAGGAAACTGCGCGCCGGCAAAGTGCCGGCCGCAGCGAGTGTAGCGGCGCAGTGCCCTGCGTGGTTTCGGTGCTCAGGCCGGTTGCCAGACGGTGGCGCCGTGGCCCTGGCCGCCGCTGCCGGGGACGGAATGGATGCCCAGCACGGCTGCATGGCGCTGCAGCAGGGCGTCGAACTGCTCGATGCTTTCCGCCGTGGCCGGGGCGTCGTCGTATTCGCTGGCCACCTGGTCCGTGGTGAAGGAGCTGGCGCCGAACTTCTGGACGATGTTGCGCAGCTTGTCGAGGTTGGGGCTGGAGGATGGTGTCATGGCAACTCCTTGGGGTCATGGACGCCTGCTGCGCCGCAGGCCTGTGGGCCAGTGTAGCCCCGGGGCCTGGAGCGGCCATCCGGGGCATCCCCGCAAAGCGGCGTAGGACTTGGAACCCGCCGTCAGCCGCCCGTGGCCACGGGGCCGGCGCTCAGCACTTCGGCCAGCGGCTTGCGCGGCGTGGGCACCTCGCGCTCGCGCAGATCGTCGGGCAGGGCGGCTGCATCGCCGCGCCAGCCCACGGCGATCACCACCTCGGGCTCCAGGTGCTCGGGCAGGCGCAGCACCTCGCGTGCGGCCTCGGCCGAGAAGCCGCCCATGGCGTGCGTGGCCAGGCCCATGGCGTGGGCCTCCAGCGCCAGGTAGCCCCAGGCGCAGCCCGCGTCGAAGCTGTGCTTGCCGGGCGAGGCCTGGCGGTCGGACATCAGCACGATCAGCGCGCCCGCCTCCAGGCACCAGCGGCGGTTGAACTCGTTGGGGATGGTGCTGAAGGCCTGCCAGTTCGCATCGCCGCGCAGCGCATAGGCAAAGTGCCAGGGCTGCTTGTTGCTGGCCGAAGGCGCCCAGCGCGCGGCGTCGGCCAGCTGCTCGACCTGTGCCTGGCTCAGTGCCTCGGGCCTGAAGGCGCGCGGCGACATGCGGCCCAGGAACTGCGGATGGATGGGGGTGGTGGTGTTGCGTGTCATGCGGAAAGGCGGCAAGCAGAAAGGAAAGCGGCAACGATAGCGCAAGGCCTCAGGGCTGGCGCGGTGCCTGGCCATGCTGTTGGCTGATCACGCGCAGGTGGCGCTCCATGCGGATGAAGACCAGCACCATCACCACCAGCACGAGGAATGACATCAGCATGCTCCAGAAGGCCGTCTCCACGGCGCCGAAGCGTTCCTTCCAGGAGCTGCTGCCGTGGCTGTCCTCGCCGCGCAGCGCGCGCGCCGCATTGTCCAGGGACAGCGTGTAGTTCAGCAGCACCGTGGACAGGATCTGCTGGGCCGTCTGCGCCTGCAGCCGCGGCTCCAGCGCGGCATTGCCGAAGACCTGCTCCAGCGCGGCGGGCAAGCCCTGCACATAGGCCGCATAGGCGCCCTTGCCGTGTTCCAGCTCGGCGGCCTGGGCACGCTCGTGGATGGCGGCGGCGGTATCCACGGGATCGACCATCCAGCTGTCTTCCTCGTCGGCGGAGGCGGCTGCGGCAGCCGCTGCATCGGCAGCCGCTGCATCGGCCGCCGCATCCACGGCCCCGGCATCGCCTTCGCGATGGCCGCGCTCCTGGATGCGGCGCTGCACATCGGCCTCGGTCGGCAGGGCGTCGCCTTGCAGCAGCGGGTGCAGCGGTGCCAGGCCCCGGGCCTGGTGGTCCCGCTCGGTGCGCTCGCGCCGCGCAGGATCTTTGTTCACGAAGGCGCGCACCAGGGCGTCGGCCTTCTGGAAGGCGGGGCGCAGCGCCGGATCGGCCAGGCGCTTTTCCATGGCGGGTTCGCTGCCGCCCGCGCCCAGGTCGCGGCTGGTTTCGTCCACGACGAACTGCAGGTCGGGCCTGGCATCCTTCCAGTTCAATTCCTGGGCCACGGCCTGGGGCGCCTCGGCCTTGCCGGGCCTGAAGCTCTCCCAGGTCCACAGTGCCATGCCCACCAGCACGAGCAGGGAGAACACCAGCAGCACCACGCGCACCACCTGCACCAGCAGGTCCTCGATCCTGCGCAGCATGTTTGTAATCATCGGATTCCTCGGTTGGTTCGTAAAACAAGGGCGCGTCCGGCCCGCCTGCAGGCCTGTTCCTTTGCTATTGATTTGAAAGCACCGGACGCAGACGCGCGAATTCTAGGAAGGCTGCCGCGCACGGGCGCACCGGTTCTCAATGTTTTACATTTCGCGCCAATCTCGAAGTGTGCATGTGCTCCCGTGGCATGCGCCGTCCTGCAATGGGTGTCTGCCGGATGGCGGGATATTCATGGCCGCAGGGCGCATGGTTCTCCCGCTTGCGGGCGCGCTGGCTTTGGGCCTACCGGCTGTAGCGGCTTCCCGAATCCGCTGTAATGCTCGCTTTGATTTCTGACTGACTAGAGAGGGCTCGCCCATGACCAAAACGTCGCTGGATAAATCGAAGATCAAGTTCCTGCTGCTCGAAGGCATCCATCCTTCCGCACTCGAAGTGCTGCGCAATGCGGGCTACACCAATGTGGAGACCGTGACGGGCGCGCTGGAAGGCGAGGAGCTCAAGCGCAAGATCGCCGACGTGCACTTCGTCGGCATCCGTTCGCGCACGCAGCTGACGGCCGACGTGTTTGCCGCCGCGCAAAAGCTCGTGGCCGTGGGCTGCTTTTGCATCGGCACCAACCAGGTGGACCTGGACGCGGCGCGCGAGCGTGGCGTGGTGGTCTTCAACGCGCCTTACTCCAACACGCGCTCGGTGGCCGAGCTGGTGCTGGCCGAAGCCATTCTGCTGCTGCGCGGCGTGCCCGCCAAGAACGCCTCCGCCCACCGCGGCGGCTGGCTCAAGAGCGCCGAGAATTCCTACGAAATCCGCGGCAAGACGCTGGGCATCGTGGGCTACGGCTCCATCGGCACCCAGCTGTCGGTGATGGCCGAGTCGGTGGGCATGCAGGTGCTGTTCCATGACGTGTCCACCAAGCTGCCGCTGGGCAATGCGCGCCAGGCCGCATCGCTGGCCGATCTGCTGGCCGGCAGCGACATCGTCACCCTGCACGTGCCCGAGCTGCCCTCCACCCAGTGGATGATCGGCGCCAAGGAAATCGCGGCCATGAAGCCCGGCGCCATCCTGATCAATGCCTCGCGCGGCACCGTGGTGGAAATCGAGCCGCTGGCCGAGGCCCTGAAGGCCGGCAAGCTGCTGGGCGCCGCCATCGACGTGTTCCCCACCGAGCCGCGCAGCAACAAGGATGAATTCGTCTCGCCCCTGCGCGGCCTGGACAACGTCATCCTGACACCGCACGTGGGCGGCTCCACCATGGAGGCCCAGGCCAACATCGGCCTGGAAGTGGCCGAGAAGCTGGTCAAGTACAGCGACAACGGCACCACCACCTCGGCGGTGAACTTCCCCGAAGTGGCCCTGCCCGCCCACCCCGGCCAGAACCGCATCCTGCACGTGCACCACAACCAGCCCGGCGTGCTGTCGGCCATCAACCAGGTGTTTGCCGAGAACGGCATCAACATTGCCGGCCAGTACCTGCGCACCGACGAGAAGGTGGGCTATGTGGTGATCGACCTGGCGGCCCAGTCCTCGGGCCTGGCGGTCGAGAAACTGACCCAGGTTCCCGGCACCATCCGCTGCCGCGTGCTGTTCTGATGGCCAGGTTTCAGGATGCTGCGCTTGGGCGCACTTCCTGAAACTGGCGCATTGCCGGCTCGCCCTATCTGCCCGGCTGCAGCAGCAGCCGCATCAGGTCCGTGCGCGTGATCAGGCCGGTCAGCCGGCCTTCGCGCATCACGGGAATGCAGGGCACGCTGTGCCGGGCCAGGGCGTCCAGCAACTGGCCCACGGGCGTGTCCTCGTCCACGCTGAGTTCAGGCGCATGAACCAGCTGGGGCAGCTCCGACAGGCGGGGCACGGCCCGGCTCTTGCCGGGCAGGCGCTGGCCCAGCCAGTTCAACAAAGAAGGCTTTGCCGCAGATTCGGCCGGGCGCACGGGGCTCATCCACAGCCACTCGTACAGCTCGGCACGGGAGACCGTGCCGGCCAGGCCGCCATCGGCGTCCAGCACCGGCAGGCTCTTGGCCGGGTGTGCGCGAAAGCGTGCGGCCACGGCGTGCACGTCGTCGTCCAAGGAGCAGCTCACGGGATCGCGCGTCATCAGCTGGGCGCAGCGCACGCCGCCCAGGCGGTGCTCGATGGCGGTTTCCTCGGCGGCGGCCAGCAGCTCGGCCAGGTCGTCGGCTTCCAGGTTGTTTTCCTGGCCGAAGCGCAGCAGCAGCGCCTCCAGATCGGCATGGGACAGGCCCAGGCGCGAGGCATGGCGATGGGCCGAATCGGCGGGCGAGGCCTTGGGCGCCGTGTCGGCATGGTGGGGATAGCGCCGGCCCGTGGCGCGGTGGATCGCCGTGGCCGCCAGGACCAGCGCCAGCGTCAGCGCGCCCACGGGCACGAAGGGCAGCATCCAGCCGGCGGCCAGCGAGGCCTTGGCATTGAGCACCGTCAGCAGGGCCATGGCGCCACCCGGCGGATGCAGCGAGCGCGTCAGCAGCATGCAGCCTATGGCGCCACCCACGGCCAGCGCAGGGGCCAGCTGGGGAGGGCTCCACTGCAGCACGAACAGGGCCCAGAGCGCCGACACCGTATTGCCCACCACGCAGGACCAGGGCTGGGCCAGCGGGCTGGTGGGCACGGCGAACAGCAGCACGGCCGTGGCACCCAGCGGCGCGAACAGGCGCAGGGGAAGATCCCAGGTGCCCGCATGCGCCAGCCAGACCAGGGCCGTGGCCATTCCCATGCCCACGATGGAGCCCATGGCCACGCGCCACATGTCCGCAGGCGCGGGGCGCGGCACCACCGGCCCCCATGCTTTTCTGTTCCAGCCCATGGCCTTGTTGTCTTGTTGTCTTTGCCTGCGCGGCCCCGGGGCAGGGCTGCAAAAGCGCGTCATTTTAGGAAGGGACGCCGCTCTTGCTGGCAACATGGGCTTTGCACTGCCTTGGTGCAAACCTGGAAGATTCAGTCCACCACGGACTGGTACACGCCCTCGCGCATCACCCAGCGGTAGGGAATGCGCTGGGCCATGGACTGCATCATGAGGATGGCGAACAGGTCCTCCTTCGGATCCACCCAGAAGAAGGTGCCGTAGATGCCGCTCCATGAAAAGTCGCCCACGCTGCCCGGCAGCGGGTTGAGGCCCGGCGCCGTGCGCACCGCAAAGCCCAGGCCGAAGCCCTGGCCCACCTCGGGCGAGGGCAGCTGGGCGCCGAAATACGCCATGTCCGGCCCCATGCGCACGCTGGCGGGCAGGTGGTTGGAGGTCATCAGCTCCACGGTCTTGCGCGAGACCAGGCGCACGCCGTCCAGCGTGCCGCCGTTGCGCCAGAACAGGCACAGCCGCGCGTAGTCGGCCATGGTCGAGACCATGCCACCGCCGCCCGACTCGAACATCATGGCACGCGTGACCGGGGGGATGGGCGGCATCTGTTTCTGCGGCCCTTCGGGCTGGGGCCGCGCGGCGCGTGCGATCTCGCTGTCGGGCGCATGAAAGCCCGTGTCGGCCATGCCCAGCGGCCCGGTGATGTGCTCGCGCACGAAGGCGGCCAGCGTCTGGCCGCTGACCACCTCGACCACGCGGCCCAGCACATCGGTGGACATGCCGTATTCCCAGGTCTCGCCGGGCTGGGCCACCAGCGGCAGCTGCGCGAGCCTGGTGATGAACTGCGCATTGGTGAACTTGCCGCTGAACAGGCCCGCATCCAGGTACATCTTCTTGACGGGGTGCTCGGTGCCGGCGAATCCATAGGGAATGCCGGAGGTGTGGCGCAGCAGGTCCTGCAGCGTGATGGAGCGTGCCAGCGGCGCGCGCTCCAGGCCCACGCGCAGCGCGGCCAGCTCGGGCAGGTACTGCTCCACGGGCTCGATGATGGACAGCCGACCCTGCTCGGCCAGCATCATGATGGCCAGCGAGGTGATGGGCTTGCTCATGGAGGCGATGCGGAAGATGGCATCGGGCCGCATGGCCGTGCCGGCCTCGGGGTCCAGCAGGCCGAAGCTCTCCAGATAGGCCAGCTTGCCGCGCCGCGCCACCAGGGCCACGGCGCCCGGGATCTCGCCGGTGTCCACGCCGCGCTGCAGCCGGGCCGACAGGCGCGCCAGGCGCGCGCCGCCCAGGCCTACGGCTTCAGGGGAGTCGGCCCAGGGCAGGCCGGGGATGTGCAGGCGGTCGGTGCTGGCAGTCATGCTGTCTCCTCAGGTGCGATGGCAGGGATTCTGGAGACATGCAGGCGCAGGCGCTGTTCGGTGCGGGACAGCCGGCGCGGAGCGTGCACACGAAAAAAAGCCCGCCACGGTGGGCGGGCCTGGTGGACCGGGTGGACCGGGCGTGTGGTCAGGCCAGCTTGGCCTTGAGCAGCTCGTTGACCTGCGCCGGGTTGGCCTTGCCCTTGGAAGCCTTCATGACCTGGCCGACCAGGGCGTTGAAGGCCTTGTCCTTGCCTGCGCGGTACTGCTCCACGTTGGCCGGATTGGCGGCGATCACCTCGTCGATGATCTTCTCCAGCGCGCCCGTGTCGTTCATCTGCTTGAGGCCCTTGGCCTCGATGATGGCGTCCACGTCCTGGCCCTCACCTGTCCACAGCGCCTCGAACACCTGCTTGGCGGCGTTGTTGGAGATGGTGCCGTCGCCGATGCGCTGGATCAGCGCGGCCAGCTGGGCGCTGGAGACCTTGGCGGCCTCCATGCCGATTTCCTCGGTGTTCAGGCGGCGCGAGATCTCGCCCATGATCCAGTTGCTGGCCAGCTTGGGCGCATTGCAGGCCCGGGCCGTGTCCTCGAAGTAGGCGGCCATGGCCTGGCTTTGCGTCAGCGTGGTGGCGTCGTACTCGGGCAGGCCATATTGCTCGACAAAGCGCGCGGCCATGGCGCGCGGCAGCTCGGGCATGTCGGCCCTGACCTGTTCCACCCACTCGGGCGCGACCACCAGCGGCGGCAGGTCGGGGTCGGGGAAGTAGCGGTAGTCGGCCGCGTCTTCCTTGGTGCGCATGGAGCGCGTCTCGCCCGTGTCGGGGTCGAACAGCACGGTGGCCTGCTGGATGCGGCGGCCGTCCTCGATTTCCTCGATCTGCCAGCGGATCTCGTAGTCGATGGCCAGCTGCATGTTCTTGAAGCTGTTGAGGTTCTTGATCTCGCGGCGCGTGCCCAGCGGCTGGCCGGGCTTGCGCACGGAGACGTTGGCGTCGCAGCGGAAGCTCCCTTCCTGCATGTTGCCGTCGCAGATGCCGATCCAGGTCACGATCTGGTGCAGCGTCTTGGCGTAGGCCACGGCTTCTTCCGTGCTGCGGATGTCGGGCTCGGTCACGATCTCCAGCAGCGGCGTGCCGGCGCGGTTCAGATCGATGCCCGACTGGCCGATGAAGTCCTCGTGCAGCGACTTGCCGGCATCTTCCTCCAGGTGGGCGCGCACCAGGCGGATGGTCTTCTTCTCGTCGCCGAGGAAGAAGGACACCTCGCCGCCCTGGACCACGGGAATCTCGAACTGCGAGATCTGGTAGCCCTTGGGCAGGTCGGGATAGAAGTAGTTCTTGCGCGCGAAGATGCTGCGCGGCGCAATGTGCGAGCCCAGCGCCAGGCCGAGGCGGATGGCGCACTCGACGGCCTTTTTGTTCATCACCGGCAGCGTGCCGGGCAGCGCCATGTCCACGGCGCAGGCCTGGGTGTTGGGCTCGGCGCCAAAGGCGGTGCTTGCGCGGCTGAAGATCTTGGACTGGGTGGCCAGCTGGGCGTGGGTCTCGAAGCCGATGACGACTTCATAGCCCTGGATGAGTTTCGCGGTCATGGGGTCTCAGATGCCCTTCGGAGCTTGAAGGTGGAAATCGGTGGCCTGCTGGAAGAGGTGGGCGGCGTTGAGCAACTGGCCTTCCTTGAAGTAGTTGCCGATCAGCTGCAGGCCCACGGGCATGCCGGCCTCGCCAAAGCCTGCGGGCACGCTCATGCCGGGCAGGCCGGCCAGCGATGCGGGCAGCGTGAAGATATCGGCCAGGTAGTTGGCCAGCGGGTCGCTCTTTCCGCCCAGCTGCCAGGCCACGGTGGGCGCGGCGGGGCCGGCGATCACGTCGCACTGCTGGAAGGCGGCCTGGAAGTCGTCGGCGATCATGCGGCGGATCTTCTGCGCCTGCAGGTAGTAGGCGTCGTAGTAGCCCTCGGACAGCACGTAGGCGCCGATCATGATGCGGCGCTTGACCTCGTCGCCGAAGCCTTCGGCGCGGGTCTTCTTGTACATGTCCACCAGGTCCGTGTAGTCCTTGGCACGGTGGCCGAACTTCACGCCGTCGAAGCGCGAGAGGTTGGACGATGCCTCGGCCGGGGCCAGGATGTAGTACACGGGAATCGACAGCTCGGTGCGCGGCAGCGAGATCGGCACCAGGCGGGCGCCCAGCTTCTCGTATTCCTTGAGCGCGCCATCCACGGCGGCGCGCACGTCGGCCGACAGGCCTTCGCCGAAGAACTCGGCGGGGATGCCGATGCGCAGGCCTTCGATGCCGTCGTTCAGGCGGGCCGTGAAGTCCTCGGCGGGCACGTCCAGGCTGGTGGAGTCGCGGTCCAGGTCGGGGCCGCACATCTCGGACAGCAGCAGGGCGCAGTCCTCGGCGCTCTTGCCCATGGGACCGGCCTGGTCCAGGCTGGAGGCGAAGGCGATCATGCCGTAGCGGCTGGCGCGGCCATAGGTGGGCTTGATGCCCGTGATGCCGCAAAACGATGCGGGCTGGCGGATGGAGCCGCCCGTGTCGGTGCCGGTGACGGCGGGCGCCAGGCCGGCGGCCACGGCCACGGCCGAGCCGCCCGAGGAGCCGCCGGGCACGCGGTCCAGGTTCCAGGGATTGCGCACGGGCGCGGGTGCGTCGAAGCCCACGGGCGCGACGGCCGAGTTCTCGTTGGCCGAGCCCATGGCGAATTCGTCGCAGTTGAGCTTGCCCAGCGTCACGGCGCCGGCCTCGGCCAGGCGGGTGACCACGGTGGCGTCGAAGGGCGAGCGGTAGCCGGCCAGCATCTTGCTGGAGGCCGTGGTCGGGAAGTCGCGCGTGACGAAGATGTCCTTGTGCGCAATGGGCACGCCAGCCAGGCGGCCGCCCTTGCCTTGGGCAATCAGGGCGTCGGCAGCGCGGGCCTGGGCCAGGGTGGCCTCTTCGTCGATGCTGACGAAGGCGCCCAGGTTCTGGTGCGCCTGGGCGCGGGCCAGGAAATGCTGGGCGGCTTCGACGGCGCCGAGCTTGCGCTCGCGCAGCAGGGCCGACAGGGCCGACACGCCGAGCGTGTGCAGATCAGTGGTTTGCTGGGTCATGTATGGGATGCGGAAAACGGGGACGGATGCCAGGGGACAGGAAGCAGGGCGAGCGACGCCCGGCGCTCACTCGATCACCTTGGGGACCAGGAACAGGCCGCGCTCGACGGCCGGGGCGCTGCGCTGATTGGCGTCGCGCTGGTCGGGCTCGCTGGCAATGTCCTCGCGCAGGCGCAGGGCAATGTCCTGGATGGCGGCGACCGGATGTGACAGCGGGCTGACGCCCGAAGTATCCACAGCCTGCATCTTCTCCACGATGCCGAAAAAATCATTGAGCTGGCCTAGCATGCGCTCACTCTCTGCGGAAGAGAGCTCGAGCCGTGCGAGGTTCGCGATGCGTGCGATGTCTTGTGCGTTCAGTGCCATAGGAATTTTGAAGGGGGCAACGGGATGTAAACCCGCATTTCAAGCCCCGGCAGTACAAGTTATTCACAGGGGATACGGTATTATCTCGGCTTTGCCGCAAGACCCTCTCCGAGCTGGTCATTGTGCGAAAAGCCAACCCCATCCAGACTCCCTAACTTTCATCCCGGCGATGGCAGGCCGACGAGCATGCCGTGCCTGAGAGGACTCTCGTAATGTTCGGAGCTTTCCGTCGGTATTTCTCCACCGACCTTGCCATTGATCTTGGCACAGCCAACACCCTGATTTTCGCCCGCGACAAGGGCATTGTTCTGGACGAACCCTCCGTTGTCGCCATCCGCCACGAAGGCGGCCCGCATGGCAAGAAGGTGATCCAGGCGGTGGGCCGTGAAGCCAAGGCCATGCTGGGCAAGGTGCCCGGCAACATCGAGGCCATCCGCCCGATGAAGGACGGCGTGATTGCCGACTTCGTCATCACCGAGCAGATGATCAAGCAGTTCATCAAGATGGTGCATCCGCGCTCGGTGCTCACGCCCAGCCCGCGCATCATCATCTGCGTGCCCTGCGGCTCCACCCAGGTCGAGCGCCGCGCCATCAAGGACGCGGCCGAGGCGGCAGGCGCCACCTCCGTCTACCTGATCGAGGAACCCATGGCCGCCGGCATCGGTGCCGGCCTGCCGGTGTCCGAGGCCTCGGGCTCCATGGTGGTGGACATCGGTGGCGGTACCACCGAAGTCGGCGTGATCTCGCTGGGCGGCATGGTCTACAAGGGCTCCGTGCGCGTGGGCGGCGACAAGTTCGACGAAGCCATCATCAGCTACATCCGCCGCAACTACGGCATGCTGATCGGCGAGCCCACGGCCGAATCCATCAAGAAGAACATCGGCTCGGCCTTCCCCGGCTCCGAAGTCAAGGAGATGGAAGTCAAGGGCCGCAACCTCTCCGAAGGCGTGCCGCGCAGCTTCACCATCTCGTCCAACGAGGTGCTCGAAGCCCTGACCGACCCGCTCAACCAGATCGTCAGCGCCGTCAAGAACGCGCTGGAGCAGACCCCGCCCGAGCTGGGCGCCGACATTGCCGAGCGCGGCATGATGCTGACCGGCGGCGGCGCGCTGCTGCGCGACCTGGACCGCCTGCTGGCCGAAGAGACGGGCCTGCCCGTGCTCGTGGCCGAGGAACCGCTGACCTGTGTGGTGCGCGGCTGCGGCATGGCGCTGGAGACCATGGACCGCCAGGGCAGCATCTTCACCAGCGACTGACGCGGCGCAGGCCGGGGCCCGTTGTCGCGGGCCCGGGCGGCAGCCGACCGACTGCAACGTTTTTCTTCTCCCTTCCGTGGTGACCTGCATGCTTGCCCTGCCTTCCTTCGCACCGGGCCCGGCCCGTGCTTTCCAGGCCGCAGCAAGTGCGGCAGGGCAGGCCCTGCCGCGCGGGAGGGGCGCATGAATCCCAACACCCTGGACCACTCGGCGCCCTCGCTGTTCAAGCGGCGGCCCTCGCGCGTCTCCCAACTGGCCATCTACAGCGCATTGGCGCTGTTTCTGATGGTGGCCGACGCGCGTTTCAGGATCACCGACCCCGTGCGCGTGGCCGTGTCCACCGTGCTGTACCCCGTGCAGTGGGTGATGCTCAAGCCGGTGGAGGCCGTGCACGACGCCAGCCGCTACCTGGGCTCGCTGGACGAGGCCCAGGCCCGGGAGCAGGGCGCGCGCAAGGAACTGGTGGCCATGGCCCAGCGTGCCTCGCTGGCCGACGAACTGATCCAGGAAAACGACCATCTGCGCGAGCTGCTGCAGCTGCGCGACCGCCTGACCACGCCCGGCACGGCGGCCGAAGTGGTCTACGACAGCCCCGACCTCTATACCCGCCGTGTGGTCATCGACCGCGGCCAGGTGGACGGCATCGCCCAGGGCTCGCCCGTGCTCGATGAAAAGGGCGTGGTCGGCCAGGTCACGCGCGTGTATCCGCTGCGTTCCGAGGTCACCCTGCTCATCGACCGCGACCAGGCCATTCCCGTCTTCAACCCGCGCACCGGTGCACGCAGCGTGGCCTATGGCGACCCGTCGCCGCTGCGCACCGGCGGCATCGAGCTGCGCTTCATGCCCAGCAATGCCGATGTGCAGGAAGGCGACCTGCTGACCACCAGCGGCGTCGACGGCCTGTACCCGCCGGGCCTGCCCGTGGCCAAGGTGGTATCGGTGGAGCGCCGCGCGGACTCGGCCTTCTCCCGCATCTACTGCGAACCCGTGGGCCGCGTGCAGGGCGTGCGCCACGTGGTGGTGCTCAAGCCGCTGGACCGCGCCACGCATCCCGAGGCGGAAGGCGCTGCCGAACCCCTGCGCGCCGGCAAGGGCAAGGAAAAAGACAAGGGCAAGGAAAAAGACAAGCCCAAGGATGGCAAGGGCAAGGAAGCCTCCAAGGACGGTGGCAAGGCCGGCAAGACAGATGCGCCGGCCACGCCTGCAGCACCCGCTGCTCCCGCCGTACCCGCCTCCGCCAGGAAGGAGCCCGCATGATCATGCCGCGCGGCCAGCAGCTGCTGCTGCCGGTCAATCCCCTGTTCATCGTCGTCAGCCTGCTGGCGGCGCTGGCACTCAACATGCTGCCGCTGGGACGCCAGGCCTGGCAACCCGACCTGCTCATGGTGCTGCTGGCCTTCTGGGCATTGAACCAGCCCCAGCGCGTGGGCATGGGCGTGGCCTTCCTGCTGGGCCTGTGCATGGATGTGGACCGCTCCTCCCTGCTGGGCCAGCATGCGCTGGCCTATGCGCTGCTGGTGTTCGCGGCCGGCGCCATGGGCCGGCGCCTGTCGTGGTTCTCCACGCCTGTGCAGGCGCTGCACCTGCTGCCGCTGTTTGCCGTGGTGCACGGCCTGCAGGTGCTGCTGCGCATGGTGGCCGGTGGCATCATGCCCGGCCCGCTGGTGGTCGTCGCGCCTTTGATCGAGGCCCTGCTGTGGCCCCTGGTCAGCGGCCTGCTGCTGGCGCCTCAGCGCCGCCCGCCGGACAGTGACGAGAACCGTCCCCTGTGAGGCTTGACGCGTGATGGAAATCCGCAATACAGAAGCCGAGCTGCAGCGATTCAGGTTGCGCGCATGGGTGATGAGCGTGGTGGTGCTGCTGGCCTTCGGGCTGGTGGTGGCGCGCTTGCTGGTGCTGCAGGTGCAGCGCCATGAGGAGCTGTCCGAGCGCGCCGAAAGCAACCGCACGGCCGTGGTGCCCATCGTGCCCAACCGGGGCCAGATCCTGGACCGCAACGGCGTGGTGCTGGCCACCAACTACTCGGCCTACACGCTGGAGATCATGCCCTCGCGCGCGGGCAACCTTGAAGAGACCATCGACAGCCTGGCCGAGATCGTCGAGATCACGCCGCGCGACCGGCGCAAGTTCAAGCGCCTGGTGGACGACTCCCGCAGCTTCGACTCCCTGCCCATCCGCACGCGCCTGACCGATGACGAGGTCGCGCGCTTTGCCGCGCAGCGCTACCGCTTCCCGGGCGTGGACATCAAGGCGCGGCTGTTCCGCACCTATCCCATGCAGGACACGGCCAGCCATGTCATCGGCTACATAGGCCGCATCAACCAGCGCGAGAAAGAGGCGCTGGAAGACTCCGACGACGCCGCCAACTACCGTGGCACCGACGTCATCGGCAAGCTGGGCGTGGAGCAGAGCTACGAAACCGACCTCCACGGCCAGACCGGCTGGGAGGAAATGGAAACCTCGGCCGGCGGACATGCCGTGCGCAAGCTCGGCAGCCGCCCTGCCACGCCCGGCGACAGCCTGGTGCTGTCGCTGGACATCAAGCTGCAGCGCATGGTGGAGGAGCTGTACGGCGACCGCCGCGGCGCCCTGGTGGCCATCGATCCGCGCAGCGGCGAAGTGCTGGCCATGGTCAGCCGTCCCACCTTCGACCTGAACCTCTTCGTCGATGGCATCGACCAGGAGAGCTGGACCACGCTCAACGAATCCATCAACCGCCCGCTGCTCAACCGCGCGCTGCGGGGCACCTATCCGCCGGGCTCCACCTACAAGCCCTTCATGGCGATTGCCGCGCTGGAGTCGGGCAAGCGCCGCCCCGACACCACCATCATGGACAACGGCAGCTGGACCTTCGGCGGCCACACCTTCCGCTCGGGCCACCCCAACGGGCCGACCAACCTGCGCCGCTCCATCATCAAGTCGTCCAACGTGTACTACTACATGCTGGCCAACGACATGGGCGTGGACATGATCCACGACTACATGAAGCCGCTGGGCTTCGGCCAGCTCACCGGCATCGATGTGCGCGGCGAGGCGCGCGGCGTGCTGCCCAGCACCGAGTGGAAGCGCAACACCTACAAGCGGCCCGAGCAGAAGAAGTGGTACGCGGGCGAGACCATCTCGCTGGGCATCGGCCAGGGCTACAACAACTTCACCATCCTGCAGCTGGCCAATGCCATGTCCACGCTGGCGGCCAAGGGCGTCAAGCACCGCCCCCACCTGGCCGTGGGCCGTGTCGATGCCGTCACGCAGCAGTTCTCGGCCATCAACAAGGATCCAGGCACCAGCATGGGCTACAAGCCCGAGAACGTGGAGGCCGTGCGCGCCGCCGTGGCCGCCGTGACGGTGGAGGGCACCTCGCGCGGCATCTTCGGCAACGCGCCCTACACCTCCACCGGCAAGACCGGCACGGCCCAGGCCGTGGGCGTGCGCCAGAACGAGAAGTACAACGCGGCACGCCTGTCCGAGTTCCAGCGCGACCACTCGCTGTACATCGCCTACGCGCCGGCCGACAACCCCACCATTGCCGTCGCTGCCATCGTGGAGAACGCCGGCTTCGGTGCCGCTGCCGCCGCACCGCTGGCGCGCCGCGTGTTCGACTACTGGCTGCTGGGCCGTTACCCCAGCGTGGAAGACATGGCCGCCATGCGCAAGGGCCAGGCCGGCGTGCCCATAGGCACCCCGCGCCGCGTCTCCGAAATCACGCTGGATGCGGAAACCGTGAACCTGCCCGGCCTGCCGCGCTATGAGCCGCCCGAGGCGCCGGTCCCCGTGCCCGCAGGCCGCCCGGCGGTGCTGTCGCCGCCTTCGGCTGCCGAGCTGGAGGATTGAGGCACGCTTGTGTGCCGCTGCAAGCGGGTCTGAGCCCTGCGCGGCAGATTCAGCGCTGCCAGGGATCGATGACCGTGACCCCGCAGTCCGCAAAGTCCCGCACATTGCGGGTGGCAAGGCTGGCTCCCCTTGAGCGGGCGATGGCCGCAATCATGGCGTCGAACTGGCTGATGGGTCTGCCGGACTGCCTTCGGGCCGCAGCGATCTGCGCATAAGCGTCAGCGGCACCGTTGTCGAACTCCAGGACGCGGCCTGCCATATCGATGTCCAAGATGGCCTGCACTGCAGCCAGCAACCCATGCTTGCGCTGTCCCTGCGGCAACAGCAGGACGCCGTACAGCAATTCGCCGCGCGTGATGGCTGTGGTGAGCAAACTGGAGCGGGGCTGGCTGGCCAGCCATTCCATGGCGCGCCTGTCGGGATCGGGGCGCAGAGCCTCGGACAGGACGTTGGTGTCGAGAATGATCACCGGCTGGCACCCAGCGGATTGCGAATGGGCTCGCGCTGCGCAAGCACCAGTTCAACGCCGCCCAGGGGCTCGACCCGGGCCCGGATGGAGTCGAACAGTGAATGCCCCTCCGCCGCATTGGCTGCGAGTGCCGCGCGCAAGATGTTGCGGGCCTCTTCTTCCATGGAGTGGCCGTGCAGGTCCGCCTGCAGACGCAGCCGGGCCTGCAGGTCTTCATCCAGATCGTGGATCGTCATGGTAGTCATGGCCAGGCTCCTTTCGGGTCAATGACGCATGGTAGTCATGGACACGCAAGGCGACAACGGCATGCCCCCTGCGCATGAGGGCACGCAAGGCGACGAATCAGGGCTTCGGCCTCAATGCCCCATGCGCCCGATGAACGCCGCGATCCGCTCGCTGGCCGGGTTGCCGAAGAATTCGGCCGGTGGCGCCTCGTGGGCGATGCAGCCCTGGTCGAAGAACATCACGCGGTCGGCGACCTCGCGGGCGAAGCCCATTTCGTGGGTGACCACGATCATGGTCATGCCGCCGCGTGCCAGCTCGCGCATCACGTCCAGCACCTCCTGGACCATCTCCGGGTCCAGCGCGCTGGTGGGCTCGTCGAACAGCATCACCTGCGGCTCCATGGCCAGGGCGCGTGCAATGGCCACGCGCTGCTGCTGGCCGCCCGACAGCTGCCACGGGTACTTGTGGGCGTGGGCCTGCATGCCCACGCGCTCCAGCAGGGCCATGGCCTTGGCATTGGCCTGGGCGCGCGGCGTTTTGTGAATGCGGCGCGGCGCCAGGGTCACGTTGTCCAGCACCGTCATGTGGCCGAACAGGTTGAACTGCTGGAACACCATGCCCACTTCGCAGCGCTGCTTTTGCAGCGTGGCTTCGTTGTCGGTGACTTCGACGCCGTCGATGGTGATGCGCCCGCCATCATGCGGCTCCAGCCGGTTGATGGCGCGCAGCAGCGTGGACTTGCCCGAGCCCGAGGCGCCGATGATCACCGTCACCTCGCCCGTGCAGAACTGCGTGGAAACGCCCTTGAGCACCTGGTGGCTTCCAAAGGACTTGGTGACCTTGTCGGCCACGATGTAGGGCATGCCCCGTGCCAGCTTGTCGGCGCTCATTTGTGACGGCCCTCCACGTCGAAGCGGTACTCCACGGCAGCCGTGACCTGGGTCACCAGCGTGGTCAGCACCAGGTAGGTCACGCCCACGGTGACCAGGGTCTCCACGGGCTGGAAGGTGGCCGACTGGATGCGGTTGCCCACATTGGTCAGCTCCACCACGCCGATGGCGTACGCCAGCGACGAATCCTTGAGCAGGGCCACGAAGTTGCTCACCAGCGGCGGCAGCGAGATCTTGAAGGCCTGCGGGAACACCACGTCCATGAAGACGCGGCTGCGCGGCAGGCCCAGCGCGCGTGCGGCCTCGGCCTGGCCGCGCGGCACGGCCTGCAGGCCGGCACGCACGGCTTCGGCGTTGTAGGCGCCCACGTTCAGCGCCAGCGCAATGCAGGCGGCGGCGAAGTCGGGCAGGTTCAGGCCCGGGATCAGCACCGGCAGCGCGAAGTAGATGAACAGGATCTGCACCAGCAGCGGCGTGCCGCGGATCGCCCAGACGTAAAAGCCTGCAGCCCAGCGCAGGGCGGCCGTGCGTGAGGTGCGCGCCAGCGCGGCGGCGATGCCCAGCACCAGGCCGGCGGCGCCGCTGGCCAGCGTCAGGTACAGCGTGGTGCGCGCGCCATCGGCGAAGGTGTCGGCATTGGAGCCTATGGGCTCGGGCAGCAGGGACAGCAACTGCCCCAGCAGCGAAACCACGAGCACCATCAGCAGCAGGGCCGTGACCAGGGTGGCGTTGCTGCGCTGCGAGCGGCTCCAGTGGGCGGGCCAGAGGACGGTAAGCATAGGTGGGCTAGAAACAAAAAGGCGCCCTGCAAGTGGGCGCCGGTCGGGCAGATCTGCCCGGGGCCTCAGTCAGGGCAGCGGATGTCTTCGTGGAAATATTTCTGCGACAGCTTGGCGTAGCTGCCGTCGGCCAGGGCGTCCTTGAAGGCCTTGTTCCAGGCGTCGGCCAGCGACTTGTTGTCCTTGGCCACGGCGGCGGCGATGCGCTCGACCAGCAGCATCTCGCCCTGCTTGAGCTGGGCATTGGGGTTCTTCTGCTGCAGTTCCTTGGCAATGAAGCGCTCGGTCACCCAGGCGTCCACCCGCTTGGACAGCAGCGCATTGCGCGCGGCCTCGTTCGTGGGGAAGTTGACCAGGCGCTTGATGCCGGTCACGTTCTTCTCCATGTACTGCAGATAGGTGGAGCCGGTCTGCACCGACACCGTCTTGCCCGCCAGGTCCTTGGCCGAACGGATGGCCGGGTCCAGCGACATCACGATGCCGCCCGAGCAGTAGTGGGGCTGGGTGAAGGTCACGGCCTTCTCGCGCTCGGGCGTGATGCCGTGCGAGGAAATCACCAGATCCCAGCGGTCCTGCTGCAGGCCGGTCAGCAGGGCGTCGAAGCTGATGGTCTTCCACTCGTACTTCACGCCCATCTTGCCGGCCAGCATCTGTGCCAGCTCGACCTCGAACCCGGTCAGCTGCTTGCCCTCGAAATGGGCAAAGGGCGCGTAATAGCCTTCGGTGGCCAGGCGCAACGTGCCTTCCTTCTGGATGGCGTCGAAGGGGCGGGCCTGAACGCCTGCGGCGGTCCACAGGGCCAGCGCGGCGGCGGCGATGACGGTAATGCGTTTCATGGAAGCTCCAGGAGGGCTGTCGCTCAGGACCTGACCCCGGCGCCGCAAGATGGGGAAAGCGCCAACGCACGGATCGGTGCATGGCCATGGACGGCGGGGCCGATTGCGTGGCTGCGCGGCGGGTCGGGTGCAGCCGCTGGCAGGGGTGCGACATGCACCTGCCGCCGCAGCTCAAGGCGAAAAGTCGGCAATTATAGAAGGTTGCCGTCGCCGATGCCGATGGCAGGTGTTGCGGATGCCGCTGGCCTGCGTGCTCAGGCGATGAAGGCGTCGTAGCCGGTCTTGAGGATCAGCAGGCTCACCACGCCGATGAAGATGCCCCGCACGAAGCCCGTTCCATGGCGCAGGGCCATGTGCGTGCCCAGCATGGCGCCCAGCACGTTGGCCACCGCCATGGGGACGGCCAGGTGCCACCAGATATGGCCCTTGAGCGTGAACAGCGCCAGCGCCGCCAGGTTGGTGGCCATGTTCAGCAGCTTGGCCGAGGCCGAGGCGTTCAGGAAGTCATAGCCCATCAGCCGCACGAACAGGAACACGAAGAAGCTGCCCGTGCCGGGGCCGAAGAACCCGTCGTAGAAGCCGATGGCCAGGCCGATGGCGCAGGCGATCAGCGTCTCGGCGCGGCCCGAATAGCGCGGCGTGTGGTTGCGGCCCATGTCCTTGCGCGCCAGCGTATAGACCAGCACGCCCAGCAGCACCAGCGGCAGCAGCTGGCGCAGGAAGTCGGGGGAGATCTGCGTGACGGCCCAGGCCCCCGCAAAGGAGCCCGCCATGCCCACGCAGGCGGCCGGCATCATCGCGCGCCAGGGCAATTGCACCTTGCGGCCGTACTGCCAGGTGGACATGGCCGTGCCCCAGACGGAGGCGCTCTTGTTGGTGCCCAGCAGGGTGGCCGGTGGTGCGGTGGGGAAGGTGGCGAACAGCGCGGGCAGCAGGATGAGGCCTCCGCCGCCCACGATGGCGTCCACGAAGCCGGCCAGCATCGAGGCCAGCGAGACGATGATCCATTCCATAGGGCGGCGATTGTCGCACCGCCACGGTGCCGCATCAGGCTGGCCGCAGGCATAAAAAAAGCGCCGGACTTGCCGGCGCTCTGGGAAATGCATCTTGGGATGCTATTTATGAATGTTGATCTGGTTGTGTACGAGTTGTCTCCTCGGCCCCTCTTGTGCAGCACTGTGGTACCGCGAGAGTGGATGGACTTTAATGGCCGCACCTGGGTGGTGCATCGGGGATTTCCCGCAGTTGCCGCGAAAGTGCGGGATTGCACCAGCAAGGGGCTGGGACGATGATTGCCGGTTGCCGGACGTTCAGCGCATGCGCAGCACCAGCTTGCCGAAAGCACCCCGCTCCAGATGCTCCAGGGCTGCCGGCAGATCGGCCAGCGCGTATTCGCTGTCGATCACAGGTTGCAGCTTCAGCCAGTCCACGGCACGCACCAGATCCTGCAGCGCACGCCGGTGTGCCACGCCGATGCCCTGAACGGTGGCGCGCCCCAGCAGCAGCGGATAGACCGAGCCGCGCAGCTCGTCACCCTGCAGATTGCCGATCACCGACACGCGGCCTCCCTGTGCCAGGGCCGATAGTGAGCGGCCGAAGTTATCCCCCCCGGCCAGTTCCAGCACATGGTCGGCGCCGCGTCCTCCCGTGAGGGCGCGCACCTCGGCGGCCCAGTCCGGCGTGCGGTGGCGGTGGATGCCGTTGTCTGCACCCAGCTGCGCAGCCCGCGCCAGCTTGTCGTCGCTGCCCGAAACCACCACCACGCGCGCACCCTGGGCATGGGCGATCTGCATGGCGAACAGCGCCACGCCGCCCGTGCCCATGATGACCACGGTGTCCCCGGGCCGCGTGGGCGCGGACTCGGCCAGCGCGAACCAGGCCGTTGCGCCCGCGCACGTCAGGGTGCTGGCCTGCGCAAAGTCCAGCTGCCGGGGCGCGGCGACCAGGTTGTCTTCGCCCAGCACCACGTATTCCGACAGCATGCCCGGCCCGGGCGAGCCCAGCGGCAGGCTGGTGCGCGGCTGCACGCCGTCCTGCCAGCCGCAGAAGAAGGTGCTGATCACGGCGTCGCCAACCGCGAACTCCGCGACGCCCGGGCCGATGGCGACCACCTCGCCAGCCATGTCCGAGCCGGGCACCAGGGGCAGGGCCGGCCCCATGCCCATGCCGTCGCGCAGGATCAGCAGATCGCGGTAGTTCAGCGATGCCGCATGCACGCGCACCAGTATCTGGCCCTGCCCGGGCTCGGGAATGGGGACTTGCACCAGCTGCAGGTTTTCATGGCCCAGGGCGGGCAGTTGCCATTGCTGCATGAATGGGGAAGACGCAGGCACGGTCATGGAAGGCGGTCCTTTCGAGGCAGATATCAAACAGGACTTCAGTCTATTGATTCCTCCATAATTGCATTGATTCAATTGAGGCTATGGTTTGTAGAATTTATGGAACCAATTGCAAATGACAGGCTGGCAGGCGTCAGCGCATTCGTCGCCTCGGCCGAGGCCGGCAGCTTCGCCCAGGCGGCCGAGCGCCTGGGCCTTACGCGCTCGGCTGTTGGCAAGGCCGTGGCGCGGCTGGAAGAACGCCTGGGCGCGCGGCTGTTCGTGCGCACCACGCGCAGCCTGGGGCTGACCGAGGACGGCCAGATGTTCTACGAGCGCTGCGCGCAGGCGCTAGAGGACCTGGATGCCGCCCGGCACATGCTGGAAGCCGGGCGGCGGGAAGTGGTGGGCCGGCTGCGCATCAGCGCACCCGTGGTCTTCGGCCGCCACCACGTGGCTCCCTTGCTGCTGGAGCTGGCGCAGCTGCATCCGCGCCTGCGCATCGAGGCCAGCTTCACCGACCGCCAGCTGGACTTCGCCGATGACGGCATCGACCTGGCCATACGCAGCGGGGAACTGTCTGACAGCGACTGGCTGGTTGCGCGGCGCCTTGGCATGCAAACCATGGTGCTGTGCGCATCACCCGCCTATCTGCAGGCCCATGGCGCGCCGCGCAGCGTGGCCGACCTGGCCGGGCATCGCTGTATTGCCTATATGCGCAGCGGCCGCGCCGCCCCCTGGAGGCTGGCCGGTGAGGATGGATCGCTGGCCGCGCCCGTGCTGGAGCCGGCGCTGGGCTTTGACGACATAGAAACCATCGCCACGGCCACGCTGCAGGGCGCGGGCCTGGCCCACATGCCGCTGTGGCGGGTGCGCAGCGCGCTGGACAGCGGGGCGCTGGTGCGCCTGCTGCCCGACGTGCCGGCTGCGCGCATTCCCCTGCATGTGCTGTGGCCGCGCACGCGCTTTCTGCCCTACCGGCTGCGCGTGACCATCGATGCGCTGCTGGCGGCGATCCCGCCGCTGCTGCAGGAGCAGTCCTAGGCGGCCAGCGCAACGGCCGGTTCCGTGCTCTGCCGTGCCGGCTCCTGGCCCCGGCCCTGCCTGTCCGCAAGAATCCAGCCGGCGGCCTTCTCCGCCATCATCAGCGTCGGGCTGTTGGTGTTGCCGCTGGTGATGCGCGGCATGGCGCCTGCATCGATCACGCGCAGGCCCTGTACGCCGCGCACGCGCAGGCGACTGTCGAGCACGGCCATGGGGTCGTCGGCACGGCCCATTCGCGTGGTCCCCACCGGGTGGAAGATGGTGGTGGCAATGTCGCCGGCCAGGCGGGCCAGGTCCTCGTCGCTCTGGTATTGCACGCCGGGCTTCCATTCCTCGGGGGCAAAGCGCGCCAGCGCGCTCTGGCTGACGATGCGCCGCGTCACGCGCAGGCTGTCGGCGGCCACCTGCCGGTCCTCGGGCGTGGACAGGTAGTGCGGCGCAATGGCAGGCGCCTGGCGGAAGTCCCCGCTGCGGATGCGTACCGTGCCCCGGCTGGTGGGGTTGAGGTTGCAGACGCTGGCCGTGAAGGCCGGAAAACCGTGCAGCGGCTCGCCGAAGGCGTCCAGCGACAGCGGCTGCACGTGGTACTGGATATTGGGGTGCGCCTGCTGGGGGCTGCTGCGCGTGAAGGCGCCCAGCTGCGAGGGCGCCATGCTCATGGGGCCGCTGCGGCGCAGCAGGTACTCCAGGCCGATGCCGGCCTTGCCCCACAGCGAATTGGCCATGGTGTTGAGCGTGCGCGCGCCCTTGATCTTGTAGACCGAGCGGATCTGCAGATGGTCCTGCAGGTTCTCGCCCACGCCGGGCAGGTCGTGGCGCACGGCGATGCCGTGGCCTTGCAGCAGCGCCCCCGGGCCTATGCCCGACAGCTGCAGGATCTGCGGGGAGTTCACGGCGCCCGCGCACAGCAGGACCTCCTGGCTGGCCTGCACATCGACCATTTCCGAGCCGGTCCAGACCTGTGCGCCGCTGCAGCGCAGGCCGCCGGCGGGCAGCGGCTCGAACAGCAGCCGGCTGACCTGGGCATGGGTCCACAGCTCGAAGTTGGGGCGGCCATAGCAGGTGGGCCGCAGGAAGGCCTTGGCGGTGTTCCAGCGCAGGCCGCCCTTCTGGTTGACCTCGAAGTAGCCCACCCCCTCGTTGCTGCCGCCGTTGAAGTCCTCGGTGGCCGGAATGCCGGCCTGCTGGGCGGCTTCGGCAAAGGCATCCAGGATGTCCCAGCGCAGGCGCTGCCGCTCCACGCGCCATTCGCCGCTGCCGCCTGTGCCCGTGCCGCCGTGCAGGGCGCGAAAGCGCGCATCGGCGTTGCCCCCGGCGTCCAGCCGCCAATGGCTTTCATGCTGGCGAAAGGCCGGCAGCACCTGGTCCCAGCGCCAGGCGTCGTCGCCGGTCAGCTCGGCCCAGCCGTCGTAGTCGCGGGCCTGGCCGCGCATGTAGATCATGCCGTTGATGCTGGAGCAGCCGCCCAGCGTCTTGCCGCGCGGATAGCGCAGGCTGCGGCCGTTGAGCCCTTCGTCGGGTTCGGTCTGGTACAGCCAGTCGGTGCGCGGATTGCCGATGCAGTACAGGTAGCCCACGGGGATGTGGATCCAGTGGTAGTCGTCCTTGGCGCCCGCCTCGATCAGCAGCACGCGGCTGCGGCCGTCGCGCGAGAGCCTGTTGGCCAAGAGGGCGCCTGCCGTGCCGGCGCCGATGACGATGTAGTCGAAGGTGGTATTGCTCATGGAGATGGGCGGGCGTCCGCTGCGGGCCGGAACGTCCTTGGGA
This sequence comes from Delftia sp., assembly GCF_059499305.1. NCBI lineage: Bacteria > Pseudomonadati > Pseudomonadota > Betaproteobacteria > Burkholderiales > Comamonadaceae > Delftia > Delftia sp. Next base: position 107,348 of record NZ_JCABYI010000001.1, on the reverse strand, counting down.
GCCGGGGTTGGTGCTTCGGCCCATTGTGCGGACGGCATGCGCACTGTCGAGAGGGAAAGCGCGCTGGACTCCTTTTTTCGCAGCAGCGCATGCAGCAGCGATAGCGGTCCCGCTGGTTTTTTGATAAAAATTGCACGCGTAGGGCAAAGCCGTCGCGCACACGGCGTTGCGGGGCAATCTGCGGGCCGCGCCGCTCGGTTATCCTGCGGTCTTGGCGGGCGTGCCGCCTTGCCTGCCCACGCGCCTCGGCCTCGCCTTCGCAACCCCCAAGGACTTCCTGCACTTGTCTGCCCTCAACAATCCCCCCCAATGCAGCCTGCGCCGTGACAACGACGGCCAATGGGCGTTGCTGACCGGCTCCTGGGGCGCGGCCGAGCTGGGCCGGCGGGCGCAATGGCGCAGGCTGCGTGCACAGCTGGCTGACGCCAAGGGCGATGACCTGGGCTGGAACCTGCAAGGGCTGGACTGGCTGGACCACGTGGGCGCGCAACTGCTGTGGAACCACTGGGGCCGTCGCCTGCCCGCGCGCCTGGCGGCCAGCGACGCGCAGCGCGCCATGCTCGACCGCGTGGCCCGTTTTTCCAAGGAGCCTGCACCGCCGGCCCCGCGCCTGAGCCTGCTGGAGCACATCGACAGCCTGGGCTGCCTGGTCATCAACGCCTGTGGCCATTTCGCACAGCTGACGCGGCTCATCGGCCAGTTGCTGATCGACCTGGTGCGCTTTGCGCGTGCCCCGCACCGGGGGCCCTGGCGCGACATTTCCGGCCATCTCTACTCCATGGGCGCCACGGCCCTGCCCATCACGGCCCTGGTGGGCTTTCTGATCGGCGTGGTGCTGGCCTACCTGATGGCGCTGCAGCTGCGCCAGTTCGGGGCGGAATCCTTCATCGTCAACATCCTGGGCATCTCGCTGATCCGCGAGCTGGGCCCGCTGCTGGCGGCCATCTTGGTGGCGGGCCGCACGGGCTCGGCCATCACCGCCCAGATCGGCGTGATGCGCGTCACCGAAGAGCTGGACGCCATGCAGGTCATGGGCATACCGCACGGCTTTCGCCTGGTGCTGCCGCGTGCGCTGGCGCTGGCCATTGCCATGCCGCTGGTCTCGCTGTGGACCACGCTGGCCGCGCTGGCCGGCGGCATGCTGGCCGCCGACCTGACCATGGGCGTCACGGGCGCCTACTTTGCCGAGGCGCTGCCTGCCGCCGTGAAGATCGGCAACCTCTGGATCGCCATGGGCAAGTCCGTGGTCTTCGGCGCCCTCATCGCCTTGATCGGCTGCCACTGGGGCCTGCGCGTGGAGCCCAATACGCAGAGCCTGGGCAAGGGCACGACGGCCTCGGTGGTGTCGGCCATCACCATGGTCATCGTGGTGGATGCGATCTTCGCAATCCTTTTCAAAGATGTCGGAATCTGATGGCCATGGACACCGAAACCTCCTCCACGCCCGCAGCCGACGAGCCCATCGTGCGCATCGCCGGGCTGTGGAGCGTGTTTGGCGAAGGCGAGAACGCCTTTGCCGTGCACCAGGACCTGGACCTGGATGTGCAGCGCGGCGAGATGCTGTCCATCGTCGGCGGCTCGGGCACGGGCAAGACCGTGCTGCTGCGCCAGATGCTGGGGCTGCTGGAGCCCACCAAGGGGCGTGTCGAAGTGCTGGGCCGCCCGGCCAGCGAAATGGGCCGCGAGGGCGCCGCCAGCCGCGTGGGCATGCTGTTCCAGCACGGGGCGCTGTACTCGGCCTTCAGCGTGCTGGACAACGTGGCCTTCGCGCTGCGCGAGCAGGGCACGCTGCCCGACGAACTGGTGCGCGACGCGGCCCTGGTCAAGCTGCAGATGGTGGGCCTCAAGCCCGAGCATGCCTCGCGCATGCCGGCCGATCTCTCGGGCGGCATGATCAAGCGCGTGGCGCTGGCGCGGGCGCTGATCATGGACCCGCCCCTGCTGCTGCTCGACGAGCCCACGGCCGGCCTGGACCCCACCAGCTCCGACGAATTCTGCGAACTGCTGCGCGAGCTGCGTGCCGAGCTGGGCCTGACCGTCATCATGGTCACGCACGATCTGGACACGCTGTTCGCACTGTCCTCGCGCGTGGCCGTGCTGGCCGAGAAGAAGGTGCTGGTCAGCGGCCCGCCGCGCGAGGTGGCCGAGTTCAAGCATCCGTTCATCGAGCATTTCTTCCAGGGCGAGCGCGGCAGGCGCGCGATGAGCACGGTATGAGAAGCCCCCCTGAGTCGCTTCGCGCCTTCCCCCCTCTCGCTTTGCGGGGGGGAACGACACCCTCGCGGCGGGGCGGCCCTTGCCCGGTGTCCCTTGCCTTGGGGTGCGCCGGTTTTGAAGGCCGCGCTCTGAGTGCTGGCCCTGGGGGCTGTGGCCCCATGCCTTGTTTTGCTGGGCTCAACGTTATGGACCATTGATATGGAAAACAAATCACATGCCATGGCGGCCGGCATTTTCGTGCTGGTCGTGGCGGCCCTGCTGGCGGGGCTGGCGATCTGGCTGACGCGCGATACGCGGCAGTACAACGAGTACGAGCTGTCCACCAAGGACGGCATCAGCGGCCTGCAGGCCCAGGCTGCCGTGCGCTACAAGGGCGTGGCGGTGGGCAAGGTCACGCGGATCGGGTTCGATCCGCAGACCAATGGCAACGTGCTGATCCGCATCGCCATCGGTGTGAACACGCCCATCACGCCCACCACGTTCGCCGTGCTGGGCTACCAGGGCGTCACGGGCCTGGCCCATGTGCAGCTGGACGACGCGGACCAGCCGCAGCCCCAACTGCCACCGGGCCCCAGCGGTCTGCCGCGCCTGCCGCTGCGCTCTTCGCCCCTGAGCATGCTGGCCGACCAGGGGCAGGTGCTGCTGGAGCGCGCCGATGAAATCTCGCGCCGCCTCAGCGACATGCTGGACACCGACAACCAAAAGCGCGTGAGCCAGGCGCTGGAGAACATTGCGGCCGCTGCCGCAGGCGTGCAGCAGCTCACGCAGAACCTGGACCGCACGCTGTCCACCCAGGTGCCGCAGCTCGCCGCCGACGCCCACAACACCCTGCAGTCGCTGGAGAAGGCCAGCAACGGAGCCGCCGCCGTGGCGTCCGAGCTGCAGCAGACCGTGCGCCGCGTGAACGCGCAGGACGGGCCGCTGGAGCAGATCGCCCAGAGCACGCGCGCACTGACCCGCATGGCCGATTCGCTGGGCCGCAGCACGGTGCCGCACGCCAACCGAGCGGCCGATGATGTCTCGCGCGCCGCGCGCCAGATGGGCACGGCGGCCAGCCGCTTCAGCGACAACCCGCAGGCCGTGATCTACGGGCCGGGCCAGGCCCGTCCGGGGCCGGGCGAGCCCGGCTTCGTCGCCCCGTCTGCAGCCACCCAGCCCTGACCGAGGAACCCGCATGTCCCCATCTCGCAAGACCGCCGTGGCCAGCGCTGGACTGGCCGCCGCCCTGATCCTGCTGGCCGGCTGCTCGGCCCTGCCGCAGCCCCCCGCCCAGCCCGCGCGCTATGACTTCGGCCTGGCGCCGCTGTCCACGCCCGCGCAGTCCGCCACATCCGCCGCCCCGCAGGCACGCACGCCGCTGGCGCTGGCCGATGTGGAGGCCCCCGCCCTGTCCGACGGCAGCACGGCCATGTTCTACCGCCTGGCCTATGCCAACGGCCAGGAACTGCGCCCCTACCAGCTGGCGCGCTGGAGCCAGCCCCCTGCACTGCTGCTGCAGCAGCGCCTGCGCAGCCAACTGGGCCTGCAGCGCCCCGTGCTGGCCAGCAGCGAAAGCGTGGCCCAGCCGCGCCTGCAAGGCGCCGTGCCCACGCTGCTGCGCGTGGACATCGAAGAGTTCAGCCAGGTCTTTGATGCGCCCGGCTCCAGTGCCGGCGTGGTGCGCCTGCGCGCCACCCTGGTCGAGCAAAGCGGTGCCGTGGACCGCCTGCTCGGACAGAAGGTGTTCGAGGTGCGCAGTCCTGCAGCTTCGGGCGATGCGGCGGGCGGCGCCCAGGCCCTGGCCAAGGCCACGGATGCGGCCATTGCGCAGATCGATGCGTGGCTGGGGCAGCAGGGGCACTGAGCTGCTGCTGGATTTCCAGCCCATCCATTCTCTTGAGAACGGCTGGTGGGTGCATTGCATCCGCTGGCCGTTTTTTGTTTTCGGCAACTGGCTCTGCAAGCAAGTGGACTTTTTCTGCCCCTGCCGGATGGTTGCTTTTCGAGGCCGGGTCTCGGCCCGGCAGCCGACTGCCCTTTTCTTGATTCGCCAAGAAAGGTCAGATCACGAAGCAAGCCTGTCCTTCGGCAGGCTTGCAACCCCGCAACCGCCACGGCGCAGGTGCGGACATACGGGGAAAAGGCTGGGTACTCAGGGCAGGGGCGGGCCGCGCCTGACCCAGCGCTTCCCGCGCGTCCGTCAGGGGCTGTAGTCCCGATCCCACCGTCTCGGCTGCCCCTGGGACGACCGTCAACACTAGGTCCAGACTACGGCGCGCGGCGCGCAGGTTTTTTACAGTGGAACCGTCGCTGATGCAGATCGCGGCTTTGAAAAAACAAGGCCTGATTGCACGGCACGACTTCAACATCACTGAAAGGAACAAGCCATGAATGAAGACCGCATCAAGGGCAACTGGAAGCAATTCACCGGCAAGATCCGTGAGCAATGGGGCAAGCTCACCGATGACGATCTGGACGTGATCGCCGGCAAGCGCGAGCAATTCCTGGGCAAGCTGCAGGAGCGCCAGGGCCTGGCCCGCGACGCTGCCGAAAAGCAGCTGACCGACTGGCAAAAGCGCAACCCCGACTTCCGCTTCGAAGACTGACGAGGGTGGACTGCGGATGGGCTGGTCGCCCTGGCCGGCGCCCCCATCCGCTCCTCGACAGCCGGCATGCCCCCAGGGCATGCACCCAAGGCCCGCCGCCGCAGGCACCAAGGGCCACCTCAGTACAAATACAAGGAGTTCCATCATGCAAACACCGCAACGCTTTCGCCACATGCTGTCCGCCGTCGCCCTGGGCCTGATGGCCTCCGGCGCCATGGCCATGACCAATGCCGAGCACACGGCCGCCAAGAACCAGATCGAGGCCGACTACAAGGCTGCCAAGGAACAGTGCAAGCCGCTCAAGGACAACGCCAAGGACGTCTGCGAGAAGCAGGCCAAGGGCCAGGAAAACGTCGCCAAGGCTGAACTGGAATCGCGCCGCAATCCTTCGCCCAAGAACAGCGAAAAGGCACTCAAGGCCAAGGCTGATGCGGACTACGACATCGCCAAGGAAAAGTGCGATGACCTCAAGGGCGACGCCAAGGATGTCTGCGTGAAGGATGCCAAGGCTGCTCATGTGCGTGCCGTCGAAGCCGCCAAGGTGAACAAGGCCCAGGCCGAACCTGCCGCCAACTCTGCCGCCAAGGCCGCCAACGTGGCCGAGACCCGCAAGGACGCTGCCGAGGAAACCCGCGAAGCCGACTACAAGGCTGCCAAGGCCCGTTGCGACACCATGAGCGGTGACGCCAAGGATGCCTGCGTGGCTGATGCCAAGCGTAAATATGGACAGTAAGCTCCCCCTGAGCGGCTGACGCCGCTTCCCCCTCTCTACCCGCTTCGCGGGGGAGGGGGACGACGCCCTCGCCGCGAGGCGGCTCTTGCTTGGCGTCCCTGATGTTGGGGCGTGCCAGTTTTATCCGCCTTGACCAAGCCCCGCTCGCGGGGCTTTGCTGTTTTCGGGTTGGCTGATGTGGGTCAAACGGGTTGGGCGGTGCTGTTCCTAAGCTGCAGGCTTTCACGATGAAGGCAGGAGAAGCATATGGCCGTGCTGGAATGGAGCGGAGCGCTGGCATTGGAGTTGCCGGCCATGGACGAGGTGCACCAGGAGTTCGTGCTGCTGCTGGCCGAGGTGGAGGCGGCCGATGATGCGCAGCTGTGCGTGCGCTGGGACGAGCTGATCGCGCATACGCAAGTGCACTTCGACCAGGAAGACCGCTGGATGCAGTCCACGCGGTTCACCAGCACCAACTGCCACAGCCTGCAGCACAAGGTGGTGCTGCAGGTGATGCGAGAGGGGGCGGCCAAGGCGGCAGCGGGGGATCTGGCCGTGATCCGCAGCATGGCGGGCGAGCTGGCGGCCTGGTTCGTGCACCATGCGCAGACCATGGATGCGGCGCTGGCCCTGCATCTGCGCAGCGCGGGCTTCGATCCCGCCACGGGCTCGCTGGCCCACCCCGAGGCCTTGCCCGAGCAGCCCATCACGGGCTGCGGCGGTGCCTGCGACGGCAGCGCCGACCGCGCGCGGGCCGTGCCGGCCTGATCCGGCGGGCCTTCAATCGGCCAGCCAGCCCGCTCAGGGCACGATCGCGGGCGAGGCCAGGATGGGGAAGATCTTCACCAGCCCGCCCGCCATCACCTCCACGGCCAGGGCCGCGAGGATCAGGCCCATGAGCCGCGTCATCACGTTGATGCCGGTCTTGCCCAGCACGCGCGCAATCGGGTCGGCCAGCGAAAAGCAGACCATCACCACCAGCGCCACCACCACGCCATAGCCCACCAGCGCCAGGTGCTGCCAGATGGTGCGTGCCTGGTCGGCATAGATCACCACGGTGGACATGGAGGCCGGCCCCGTCAGCAGCGGAATCGTCAGCGGCACCACGGCAATGCTGTTGCCCATGGCGGCCTTTTCCGCGCCTGCCGCCAGCGTGGGCGCGTTGGGCCGTTCCTCGGCCGGGCGGGCGTTGAGCATGTTCATCGCGCTGATCAGCAGCAGCAGGCCTCCGCCCACCTGGAAGCTCTGCAGCGAGATGTTGAAGAAGTCCAGCACCTGCAGCCCGATGATGGCGCAGGCCGCAATCACGCAGAACGAGGCCAGCGCCGCCGTGCGAATGGTCTGCTGGCGCTGCTGGGCGCTGAATCCCTCGGTGTAGTGGATGAAGAAGGGGACGATGGCCAGCGGGTTGATGATGGCCACCAAAGTGATCAGCGGTTTGAGGTCCATGGTTGCCTTGGAGCTAGAGGTTGCCGCCCGAGATATCGACCAGGCTGCCCGTGGTGTAGTGCGAGCCGTCGGACATCAGCCAGAGGATGGCGTCGGCCACCTCCTCGGCCCTGCCGCCGCGCTGCATGGGCACGTTGGGCGCCAGGCGCTCGACGCGGTCGGGCTGTCCGCCGCTGGCGTGGATGTCGGTCTCTATCAAGCCGGGCCGCACGGCGTTCACGCGTATGCCCTGGGCGGCGACTTCCTTGGCCAGGCCCAGCGTCATCACGTCCAACGCGCCCTTGGCGGCCGCATAGTCCACGTACTGGCCCGGTGCGCCCAGCCGCGAAGCGATGCTGGAGACGTTCACGATGGCGCCTCCCCTTCCGCCATGGCGGGTGCTCATGCACCGCACGGCCTCGCGCGCGCAGATGAAGCTGCCGATGGTATTGACGCGGAACATGCGCTCCAGCCGCTGCACGCTCATCTCGGCCACGGTCTGCGCGCGGTCCACCACACCGGCGTTGTTGACCAGGGCATCCAGCCGGCCGAACTGCGCATCCACCGCACCGAACAGGGCCAGCACCTCGGCTTCGTCGCCCACATCGGCCTGCACGGCCAGCGCGCGGGTGCCGGCCAGTTGCACGTCGGCCACCACGGCCTCGGCCGCATCGCGCTGGTGCTGGTAGCTGATCACCACGTCCCAGCCCCGGTGCGCTGCCATGCGTGCCGTTGCGGCGCCTATGCCGCGGCTGCCGCCGGTGATGAGCACGACTTTTCGTTCCATCGAATGTCTCCTGTGAAAGAATTGCCGCACGGGCCGGCCCGCCGCCATTACAGCATTGCGGGGCGCGTCCGCCCACCGGGAAATCACAACAGGTTCTCAGACAGAAAGGAACGCGGACATGGGCAGTTTTGTGCAGTTGACTTCATTGGATGGCACGTCTTCGCCGGCCTGGGTGGCCCGCCCCGACGTGCCCGCGCGCGGTGCCATCGTCGTGCTGCAGGAGATCTTCGGCGTCAACGCCCATATCCGCGCCGTGACCGACCGGCTTGCGGCGCGGGGCTATGTGGCCGTGGCGCCGTCACTGTTCACGCGTGTGGAGCCGGGTGTGGACCTGGGCTACGGCGACGCCGACCGTGCCAAGGGCATGGCGCTGAAATCCGCCGCCGAGGCGCTGCCCCAGCCCGGCGTGCTGCCCGAGATCGAGGCCGCCATCGCCCATGCCGCCACGCTGGTGCCCGGCGGCAAGGTGGGCATCGTGGGGTTTTGCTGGGGCGGCCTGTGGGCCTGGCGCGCGGCCTGCAACCTGCCCAGCCTGTCGGCTGCAGCCTGCTACTACGGCGGCGGCATGACCACGCCGCTGGAGATGGGCCGCGAGCCGCTGTGCCCCGTCATCGCCCACTTCGGCCGGCGCGATGCGCACATTCCCATGGACGCCGTGCAGGCCTTCGCCCAGGCGCAAAAGCATGTGCAGGTGCACCTGTACGACGCAGACCACGGCTTCAACTGCGACCAGCGCAGCGCCTACGACGAGGCCAGCGCCCTGCAGGCGCGCGATCGCACGCTGGCCTTCTTCGACCAGCACCTGGCCTGATCTGCCGTGCCGGGCGTGGCCCGGCATGGAAAATCCAGGCATCGGGATTTCCGGGAGTGCTGCTTGAAACCCGGTGCCTGATGCAATAGGCTTTCCAGAAGTCTCAACAGGAAAGGATGTCCATGCGACCGTCCGTGGTACTCGACATGAATCGCAGCGCAGTGCGTGAAATGGCCAGCCGTTTCCGCACTGCGAACCCGCGCGTCTTCGGCTCCGTGCTGCATGGCACCGACCGGGACGGCAGCGACCTCGACCTGCTGGTCGATGCATTGCCGGGCGCGACGCTGTTCGACCTGGGCGGCCTGCAGGACGAGCTGGAATCGCTGCTCGGCCTTCGCGTTGATCTGCTGACGCCCGGAGACCTGCCGCTGAAGTTCCGTGCCCAGGTGCTTGCGGAGGCGCAGCCGATATGAACGGGCATCGCCTTCCCGATTACCTCGATCACATACAGCAGGCCGCAACGGATGCCTGTAGCTTCGTGGAGGGCTTGGCCAAGGAGGATTTCCTGGAGGACAAGCGCACCCAGCAGGCCGTCATCATGAGCCTCGTCATCATCGGCGAGGCTGTCACGAAGGTCATGGATGGCTATGCCGAGTTCGCCCAGACACACGGGCAAGTGCCATGGCGCAACATGCGCGGCATGCGCAACCGCATCGCCCATGGCTATTTCGACATCAACCTCGATCTGGTGTGGGACACCGTGCAGACGGCCTTGCCTGAATTGCTCAGGCAATGGCCATCCATTCGCCGGGATGCGGACGGCGCCAGGCCGGGCTGACCGGTGCTGCGCGAGTGTCCGCAACTGGCCTGATCAACCCCCGGGGTCCGGATCACAGGCCGGCCCCGGCGTCGCCTTGCGCGCCTGCACGGTCTGCAGCGTGCCCCGCAGCGCGCGCTGCTGCGCGGTCAGGAAGCTCATCAGCCCGCCCAGGTCGCTCAGTTGTTGGTCTGGGCCAGCCATGCAGCACAGGTCGATCACCAGGCCCATCTGGTGCATGCAGTCCTTGAGGCGATAGACCTCGTATTCGGAAATGGGGTAGTACAGGCTGGTTTCTTGACCGGGCGTGCACACAGGGGCGAAGGGAAAGGCCGGGGTGATTGTTTCGCCGGGGACGGTGGTGTCAGCCATGGCGGCTCCTTTGCGACAGGTGTAGAACCTGCCTCCCCCCCGCCAAGAGGGGTGGCAGGACTGTGCAGGTTGGCGGACCGGGCAAAGGAGCCGGCACCCCCTTGCGGAGGTCCCGCACAGCCCCGCCAAAACGGAACTGTGCCCAGCGCAGCACACTGGGAAGATGGAAAAGCCGCTGTCTCGTTGTAAAGACAAACGGCTGCTGCTCCTTTGCTTTCGGGCCGCCAAGCCCGTATCCCCCGAGGGGATCGCGAAATGGTACTCCAAATGCGCGTCCTGCCGCGCTCTGAAGCCAGGTTCAACCTTGGGGTTGCTGCGCGTGCAGCCCCATGTGGTACAGCCCCCAGGGCGCCTGCGCAAAACGTTCCTTGAGCGGCTTGCCTGCCAGATCGGCAATGCGGTCGGCGTCATACATGGCCCATTGCGGGCCCAGGCCGCCCAGGCCCAGGCGCCGGCCGTCCATGTGCGTGGCCAGCAGCATGCGCCATTGCAGGGCCTGCGCCAGCGGCAGCTGGGCGCGGTAGCCGTCGATGGCCTGCAGGGTGATCCACTGGCCCTTGGCCGCTGCGGCGGCGGTGTCCACGCCGGCCGCCTGCAGCACGGTGGCCAGCAGCGGGCCGCGCAGCCGGTGGGGCTGGCCGTCGTATTCGATATGGGGCGTGATCTCCACCGTGGGCAGGCGCTCCAGCGCACCGGCCCCTGTGGTCCAGGCCGTGTCGAAGGCCAGGCCATGGTTTTTCAGCAGCAGATCGGCTACCGGGTCCAGCGGCCCCCGGTTGCCGCGCACGCCGGGGCCGCTGATGGTGAGCACGGCGGCTTCGGTGCTTTTTCCGGGGGCGGCGGGGGCGGCCAGGGCGCTTTCGCACAGGGCCAGGCCGGTGGCTGCGCTGGCGGCCAGCAGGCTGCGGCGTGAAAGCGGGCTCCGGCTTGCGGATGCGGTCATGGGGAACTCCTGGGGGTGCGTGGCGATGTGCCATCGCCGATTTTCCGTGAAGTGCCCATCCTGCGCGACAACGCTGCGCCCGCTGCGGTCAGCAGGCCCAGCAGCGCAAGCCCCCCGGCGCCCAGCGCTGGAATGGGCGCCGCAGATGGTGCAGGGGCCGCCGTGACGGTCACGGTGTTGCTGTCCGAGCCGGAGGTATTGCCATCACCGGGCACATAGCGCGCCTGCACCGTGGCCGTGCCCGGTGGCAGCCGGGGCACGCTGCAGCTGGCCTGCCCGCCGGTCACCGGAACGCTGGCGCACAGCACCTGCGTTCCGTTCAAGAAATCCACCGTGCCGCTGGCGCCGGCAGGCAGCGTGACCTGGGCGCTGAAAGTCACGCTCTGGCCATGGCCTGGCGCAGCGGGGGAGGCCGACAGGTGGGCGCTGGTGGCTGCCGGGCCGATCACCACGGTCACGGCTGCGGGTTCGGTGGTGGCGCCGTTGGCATCGGTGGCGGTCAGCGTGAAGCTGTAGCTGCCTGCCGCCTGCGTGGCTGGAGCCGAGAGGGTGCCGGCGGCCTGGCTGAAGCCTGCGGGCAAACCGCCCACGCTGTAGCTGAACGGCCCCACGCCGCCGCCGGGCACGGGCGCCAGCGGCTGGCTGTAGGCCGTGCCGTAGGTGCCGGAGGGCAGGCTTGCCGTGACGCTGAAGGCCGTGAAGCTGGCCTGTGCGCTCCTGGCTGCATCGATGGTGACGCTGCACGTGGACGTGCTGCCGCTGCAGGCATCACCCCAGGTGGCAAAGGCATGGCCAGCGTCGGGCGTGGCGGCCAGGGTCACCAGGGTGGGCGCGCCTTCGAAGTAGCCATAGCCGGCCTGGCACAGGCCGCCTGGGCGGCCGCAGTCCTGTATGGCACCCGTGGCTGCAGGCGGGGAGGCCTGCGCCGATACGCCGCCCGCGCCGCTGGTCAGAACGGTCAATGCCGCCTGGAAGACGTTCGCCTCCACGGCGCCGATGTCGCACCGCGCACCCTGGGGCCTGACCACGCCGCGCTGGTCCGTGCCAGGTGCGGCAGTGCAGGCCACCCCGTCCAGTGCCGGGCTGCCGGTGGTGTTCAACATGGTCTGGGTGGGGCCGCCGTGGCTGGCCAGGGGGCCGAGCTGCGGGTTGCCCGTGGTGAAGGCCAGGGCGCTGATGTCGGCATTGTTCAGGGCCTGCGCCAGGCCCAGCAGATTGTTGCTGCCGCTGGCATCGCTGGTGCCGCCATTGCGCAGGTCCAGCACCACGTCCCTGCCAGCGGGCTGTTTGGTGGCCGGCTCGAACACGCTGTCCTGGACAATGCTGGCCTGCATCTGCAGCGAGGCACCGCTGCGGGTGCAGCTGATGTTGCCACCCGCACTGCAGGCGGCCTGGGAATCGCCCAGGCTATAGATGGCGCCGCCTTGCGCGGCCGGGTTGTCGTCGCCATTGGCCTGCACGGTATTGCCGGCCAGGGTGGAGAAACGGATGGTGAGCACGCCGTTGTAGTTGAAAACGGCGCCACCCAGGCCGGCGCCGCCGCCGCTGCTGTTGCCCAGCCCGCCGTGTGCACCGTTGCCAGCCAGGGTGACCTGGTTCAGCGTCAAGGTGCCTGCGTTGTTGAAAATGGCCCCTCCCATGCCGCCTGCGCCACCGCCAGCGTCGAAGGGGCCGCCCCCACCGTTGCCGGCGCCGAAGCCGCCACCGCTGCCACGACGGCCACCACCACCGCCAAATCCGCCACCGCCGGAGCCGCCGCCGCCACCACCGAAGCCGCCGTTCTTGCCGCTGGCGCTGCCACTGCCACCGCCCAGGCCGCCATCGTTCGGGCCGCCAGCGTTCGGCCCTCCCCCCGGGGACAAAGTCCCATCCTCGCCCACGCCGGCACCTGCAAAGGAGTTCAAGGAAAGCCTGCCTCCTTGCCCCCCTTGTGCGTGATTGCGCGTGAGCGTGCTGCGTTCGATGGTGAGCTGGCCCCGATTGAAGATGGCACCGCCCGCACCCAGCGCGCCGCCGCCAAAGCGGCTGGAGCCGCCTGTGGCCTGCCCCCCGGCCAGGGTCAGGCCGCGCAGGACCAGGCCACCCTGCGCATCGATGTCGAACAGCCGGAAACCGGGTGCGGTACCGAGGCGCTGCACGCTCACGCCCTGGGGCGTCAGGCCATTGGCGGTGGCATCGATGGTGATGTGCTTGCCGCTGATGAAGAAGGCGCTGGGGCCGAACTGCGAGACGTAGCCGGGCCAGCTGGCCAGCGGCAGGCAGGTGGCGCCGGCGGCCTGCCCGGTGTCCAGGCAGTTGGTAAAGCGGGTCAGCGAGATGGTTTGTCCATCCAGGGCCGCGCCGAAGACGATGGTGTCGCCATCGGCGGCATGGTTGATGGCGTCGCGCAGGGTGTCGCAGTTGCGGTCGCCTGCGGCAGGCGAGCATTGCGCACGAGACAGCGGCTCGGTGTCTGCAATCTCGCCGGCGGTGGTGACGGTGAGTGTGGCGGCCTGGGCCGCGGCGCCGGCAAGGGCCAGTGCCAACCCGACCGTCAGGCCCGGCAATGTCCGGACCCAGGGGCTTGGCGTGGGTATGGGTGGTACGTCGGCTGCAGCAGACGGGTGGATGATGGACATGGCGGACCCCCTCGGTAGGCACAGCATCTCGGTGATGTGCTGAAGAGGGCAAATCTATGGGGTGTCCGGCTTTCTGTATGTCCCCCGTTCGGGCTACATGGCCGATGAGAGGGGCGGGGTCGCCATGCCGCTCATGTCGCCCATGTCGCCTATCCGGGCGACATGACAGCGGTCTTGTTCCATGTGAACATGCGGCCCTCGCCACGCACTCCACCTCCATGGACACGCACACAGACCCTTCCTCTGCCGCCGCGACGGGTGGCGCCACACCCATCCGCGTGGCCGTGGTGGAGGACGACGCCGCCTGCCGCCACGCCCTGGTGGGCGTGATCAATGCCGCGAAGGACATGGTCCTGTGCTGGGCGGCAGCCAGCCGCACGGAGGCCCTGCACCAGCTCGGCCGGGCCGATGGGGCCGGTGCCATGGACGTGATGCTGGTGGACCTGGGCCTGCCCGACGGCAGCGGCCTGGAGGTGATTGCTGCCGTGCGTGCCCGCCATCCCGGGGCGGCGGTGATGGTCAGCACCATCTTTGGCGACGAGCAGCATGTGCTGGCCGCCATCGAGGCCGGCGCCATGGGCTATCTGCTCAAGGACCTGGCCGCCGACGCGGTGCTGGAGGAAGTGCGCAGCCTGCACGCGGGCGGCAGCCCCATCAATCCCATGGTGGCGCGCAAGCTGCTGCTGCGCCAGCAGCGGGCCGGGGCGGTGGCAGGGCTGGAACGGCCTGTGGAGCCGCAGGCCGCCGCGCAGGCGCTGTCTGCGCGCGAGCTGGAAGTGCTGCGCCTGGTGGCGCGCGGCCATACGCTGGACGAGGTGGCGCGCCAGCTGGGCGTGTCGCGCCATACGGTGCGCACCTTCGTGCGGCGCATCTACGGCAAGCTGCAGGTGTCCAGCCGCACGCAGATGATGCATGTGGCGTTGCAGCGCGGCTGGCTGGCCGAGGGGCGGCAATGAGCGCCGCCAGGGTGGGCAGATGACGCAGCCGCTGCTGCGGGGGAGGGTCTTGCTGGTTTCGGCGGGACTGGTGGCGCTGGCGATGCTGCTGGCGGGGGCGTTCGGGCTGCGTGGCCCCGCCGCAGGCGAAGCGGTGCAACTGCGCCAGGCGCAGCTGTGGCGGTCAGACAGCCCGCACTGGGCGCCGCCTGCGGCGCTTGCGTCGGCCGACGACGCGGTGCTGGATGCATCGACGCCGTGGAGCGATGTGGACCTGCCCTATGGGGGCGACAGGGCCGTGTCGGGCAGCGGCGACCTGGCCGCGGCGCCGCCCGAGGTGCGCTGGTTCCGCGCCGTGGTGCCGCCCGAGGCGCTGGCGCCCACGCCCCAGGGCGCGCGCCTGTACATCCCGCGTTGGCAGACGGTGGGTACGGTGGCGGTGTATGTGGACGGGGCGCTGGCCTGGCAGACGCGCGGCAGCCGGGTGTGGAACAGTTTCAACCGGCCGGTGTGGCTGGACCTGGGCGGGCTGGCGCAGCCGGGCAGGCCGCTGCAGGTGCATGTGCGCATGGCCAGCCAGCAGGGCGTGGGCGGGGCGCTGTCCAGCCTGTGGGCGGGGCCGGCCGAGTCGCTGCGCCTGTCCTGGCGGCTGCGCAGCCTGCTCCAGGCCGATCTGGTGGTCTACACAGCGGGCTCCTACCTGGTGCTGGGCCTGTTCGCGCTGGCGCTGTGGACGCTGCAGCGGCGGCGCGGGGATGTGGTGTTCCTGCTGTTCTTCCTGATGTCGCTGTGCCAGTTGCTGGGCTCGCTGCAGTTCATGGTGGACGGCGAGGGGCTGGCCCTGTCGGACGGCTGGTTCTCCTGGCTGACGCTGGCCGGCCTCATGGGCGCCACGGTGGCGGCCTTCCATTTCCTGTGCCTGATGCAGCGCAGGCGCCGGCCCTGGCTGGCCCGGGTGCTGCAGGGCTATGTGGGGACGGTGCTGCTGGTGGCGGTGCCGCTGTGGGGGCCGGCGCACGAGACCATCCTGCCGCTGCTGCGGCTGCTGATGGTGCCGCCGGAGATCCTGGTGCTGTGCATGGCCGTGGCGGGCGCCTGGCGCATGCGCGATGGCGGCAGCACCATGCTGGCGGTGTGGATGCTGCTGTCGTTTCCCATCGGCTTCCATGACCTGGCGCTGCAAAGCTACCTGATCAGCATAGAGAGCATCTACCTCACGCCCTATGTGTACCTGGGGCTGTTCACGCTGTTCCTGCTGGTGGCCTACCGGCGCTACAACGGCGCGCTGGCCGTGGCCGAGAACGCCAACCTGCATCTGGCGGAACGGCTCAAGGCCCAGGAGGCGGAGCTGGCCCAGGCCCATGAGCGCCTGCTGGCCGTGGAGCGCGAGCAGACGCTGATGCAGGAGCGCCAGCGCCTGATGCGCGAGATGCACGACGGCGTGGGCTCCTCGCTGATGAGCGCGCTGCGCGTGGTGGAGTTCAACCAGGCCGGCACGGTGGACATGGTGCAGCTGCTGCAGGAGTGCATCGATGACCTGAAGCTGTCCATCGACTCGCTGGAGCCGCTGGACTGCGACCTGCTGGCGCTGCTGGCCGGGCTGCGCTACCGGCTGGGGCCGCGCCTGGAGGGGGCGGGGCTGCGGCTGCACTGGGAGGTGAGCGACCTGCCCGCGCTGCCCTGGCTGGATGCGCAGGCCGCCCTGCATGTGCTGCGCATCCTGCAGGAGGTGCTGACCAACATCATCAAGCACAGCGGCGCGCGCGAGATTACGGTGCGCACGGCCCAGGCCCCCCTGGACGGCCGGGCCGGCGTGCAGGTGCTGGTGGAGGACGACGGCCACCCCTTCGACCGCGCCCAGGCACCCACCGAGGGCCGCAAGGGACTGGCGAACATGCGCACGCGCGCGCTGGCGCTGCAGGCGCGGCTGGACTGGGCGCCGCTGGCCGGCGGCAATCGCTTCACGCTGTGGATGCCGCTGGAGCGGGCGGGGTCCTAGTCCTGCGCCGTGCGCGCCATGTAGCGCTTGCGCCAGAAGAACACGGTCAGGCCCACGGCAATCGTCGTCATCGAGCCCATGGCCCACCAGAAGCCGTCCTGCTTGTGCACCAGGGGGATGAATTCGAAGTTCATGCCGAAGATGCCGGCAATCAGGTTCAGCGGCAGGAAGACGGCCGTCAGCGCGGTCAGCGTGCGCATGATGTCGTTGGTGCGGTTGCTCTGCACCGAAAAATGCATCTGCACCACGGTCTCGGTGCTTTGCTCCAGCCGCCGCACATGGTGGACCACGCGCTCTATGTGTTCCAGCACGTCGCGGCTGCGCACCTTGAGCAGGTCCAGCTCGCGCAGCGCCGCCGCGCCCTCGGGAGGCGCCCAGGTCTCCAGCGCGTCCGTCCAGTCCTGCACGGCGGCGCGCTGGTCTTCGCAGACTTCGTCCAGCTCATGCAGGGCCAGCCGTGCGTCCAGCAGCGCCCCCCAGTTGGCAAAGCGCGTGCGCGGGCGCAGCAGCTCGGTCTGCCAGTGGTCCAGCTGGCGAGACAGTTCGCGGCGCAGGTCGAGGAAGCCGTCCACGATGAGGTTGACCACGCGCAGCATGAGGTCGGCCGGGCTGGCCGGCAGCCGCGTGCCGGATGTGGGGTTCAGCCGTCCCTCGCGCAGATCGCTGGGCATGGCGGCCAGCAGCCGCGCGGCATAGGCGTCGCGCACGGTGCAGTCGTCGGGGTGCACGGACAGCAGCACCTGGTCGAACATGGCAAAGCCCACGGGGCTGGTGTCGATGTTGCGCAGCACGGGCGGGCCTGTGCGGCGCACGGGAGGCGAGGGGGGCGCCGCCTGCGCCGCAGGCGAAGAGGCCGTGCCGGCCTGCGCGGCGGCACGCGCCTGCCCGCTGGCCAGGCGGCGAAAGACCAGCAGGTCGTACTGCGAGGTGTAGTCGTAGCGCGATGGCAGCTGGGCGTTGAGCAGGTCCGAGACATGCAGGTCCACCAGCTGCTGGCCCGACAGCAGCTGCAGCGTGCGCTGCACCTCGGCCAGCCGCTCCTGCAAGGTGGCGCGGGTGCAGGAGATCCACAGGAAGCCCTGCGCGGGCGCCTGCCCGGGCAGGTCGGCCAGTTCGGTGGCGCCGCCCGGCTGCAGGTGGAAGATGCGCATGTTCCTGGCGTTCCCGGCTGGGGGAGCGGCTCCCGTGCCCGTGGGCGGCGTCACCGGCGGCATGCGTTCAGCCGCGCAGCTTGCGCGCGGCGTCGATGGCGAAATAGGTCAGGATGCCGTCGGCACCCGCACGCTTGAAGGCCAGCAGCGATTCCATCATCACCTGGTCATGGTCCAGCCAGCCGTTGGCGGCGGCGGCCTTGAGCATGGCGTACTCGCCGCTGACCTGGTAGGCGAAGGTGGGCACGCCGAATTCGTCCTTGACGCGGCGCACCACGTCCAGGTACGGCATGCCGGGCTTGACCATGACCATGTCGGCACCCTCGGCCAGGTCCTGGGCGACTTCGCGCAGGGCCTCGTCGGTGTTGGCGGGGTCCATCTGGTAGACGTTCTTGTCGGCCTTGCCCAGCGCGCCGCGCGTGCCCACGGCGTCGCGGAACGGGCCGTAGAAGGCGCTGGCGTACTTGGCGCTGTAGGCCATGATGCGGGTGTGGATGTGGCCGTGGGCCTCCAGCGCCTCGCGGATGGCGCCGATGCGGCCGTCCATCATGTCGCTGGGCGCCACCATGTCCACGCCGGCCTCGGCATGGGTGAGCGCCTGGCCCACCAGGACCTGCACGGTCTCGTCGTTGATGATGTAGCCGGACTCGTCGAGGATGCCGTCCTGGCCGTGGCTGGTGTAGGGGTCCAGGGCCACGTCGGTCATCACGCCCAGTTGCGGGAACTCCTTCTTGAGCGCCCGCACCACGCGCGGGATCAGGCCGTCGGGGTTGAGCGCCTCCTTGCCGTCGGGCGTCTTCAGCGAGGTCTCGATGGCGGGGAACAGCGCCAGGAACGGGATCTCCAGCTGCACGCACTGCTCTGCCACGGGCAGCAGCAGGTCCAGGCTCAGGCGGTCCACGCCGGGCATGGAGGGCACGGCCTCGCGCTGGTTCGTGCCTTCGTGCACGAACACGGGGTAGATGAAGTCATGGGCCGTGAGCACGTTCTCGCGCACCAGATTGCGCGTGAAGGCGTCGCGGCGCAGGCGGCGGGGGCGGTTGAGCGGGAAGGGGGTGGGGCTGGACAGATGCATGCCGAAAATTGTGCCCCATTCCCGCCGCAGGCCCCGCAACCCCGGCGACGACGCCGGCACGCGGGACTCGGCTTTTGCGCCTGCGCAGCCTGGCGCACCCCTGTACGCACGTACACTGCCCGCATGCTGTGGGTCAAAGCCTTTCATATCGTTTTCGTGGCAAGCTGGTTCGCGGGCCTGTTCTATCTGCCTCGCATCTTCGTCAATGTGGCCATGGTCACGCCCGGCTCGGTGGCCGAGCGTGAGCGCCTGCTGCTCATGGCACGCAAGCTGCTGCGCTTCACCACGCTGCTGGCCGTGCCCGCATTGGGCCTGGGCCTGTGGCTGTACCTGGGCTACGGCATCGGCAAGGGGCCGGGCAACGGCTGGATGCATGCCAAACTGGCCGGCGTGCTGCTGGTCATCGGCTACCACCATGCCTGCGGGCGCCTGCTGCGCAAGCTGATCGACAACCGGGACCAGCACAGCCACCGCTGGTTCCGCTTCTTCAACGAGGTGCCGGTGCTGCTGCTGGCGGCCATCGTCATCCTGGTGGTCGTCAAACCTTTCTGAGAAACCGTTCCAACGAAGAGGGAGGCAGGGCGTGGTGCAAAAGACTTCGGCCTGGCCGCTGGCACTGGTCTATGCGGTGCTCATCGTTTTCGCCAGCCTGTTTCCCTTCGATGGCTGGCGTGCCCAGGGCATTGATCCGCTGGTCTTCCTGACGGCAAAGATCCCGCCGCCGTACTGGACCTGGTTCGACGTCAATACCAATATCGTCGGCTACGCGCCGCTGGGCTTTTTCCTGGCGCTGGCCCTGGTGCGCAGCGGCAGCCCGCGCGCGGCCGTGCCGCTGGCGGCGCTGGCAGGCACCCTGCTGTCGCTGTCCATGGAGTTCCTGCAGATCTACCTGCCGCGGCGCGTTCCCTCCAATCTGGATCTGGTGCTCAATGCGGGCGGCACCTTGTTGGGCGCGCTGGTGGCGCTGCTGCTGGAGCGCCTGGGCGCCCTGGCGCGCTGGAGCGCCTTTCGCACCCATTGGCTGGGCGAGGATGGCGGCGGCGCCATGGTGCTGCTGGCGCTGTGGCCCTGGGCGCTGCTCTTTCCCGCCGCCGTGCCCTTTGGCCTGGGCCAGGTGCTGGAGCGGCTGGAGCAGGGGCTGCTGGATCTGCTCGAAGGCACGCCCTTTCTCATGTGGCTGCCGCTGCGCGAGTCGGCCCTGACGCCGCTGTCGCCCGTGACCGAGATGCTGTGCGTGATGCTGGGCCTGTGGGTGCCCTGCCTGCTGGCCTATTGCGTGATGCGCCACATGGGTCGGCGCGCCGTGCTGGCGGGCTCGGCCATTGTGATCGGCATCGCGGTCTCGGCGATGTCGGCCGCGCTGAGCTGGGGGCCTGCCCATGCCTGGGAGTGGGTGGACCTGCCGGTGCGCATGGGCGTATGGGGCGGCGTGGGCCTGGCCATGGTGGCCCTGCCGCTGCCGCGCCGCGCCTGTGCAGCCCTGCTGATGCTGGTGCTGGTGCTGCAACTGAGCATCCTGAACCAGGCGCCCACCAGTGCCTATTTCTCCGAGACGCTGCAGGCCTGGGAGCAGGGGCGTTTCATCCGCTTCTACGGGCTGGGGCAGTGGCTGGGCTGGCTGTGGCCCTATGCCACCCTGGTCTACGTGCTGCTCAGGGTGGCGCGCCGCGATGCAGGGCCGCTGCCGCCTGCACCTTCAGCGCCCCCGGCGCCTTCGGGGCAGCAGACGCAGGCCTAGAATCCGCTGCATGAGCGAAAACCCACGTCCCGGGGCCGAAGGCGGCCAGCAAGGCGCAGGCAACTACTATGCGCGCCACATCTTCTTTTGCCTCAACGAGAGGCCTGGCGGCGAGGACTGCTGTGCGCTGCACGGCGCCAAGGCAGGCTTCGACCACTGCAAGAAGCAGGTCAAGCAGCTGGGCCTGGCCGGCAAGGGCCAGGTGCGCGTGAACAAGGCCGGCTGCCTGGACCGCTGCGCGGGCGGGCCCGTGGCCGTGGTCTACCCCGAAGGCACCTGGTACACCTTCGTGGACGAGACCGATATCGACGAGATCGTCGAGTCCCATCTCAAGAACGGCCAGCCCGTGGAGCGCCTGCTGCTGCCGCCCGACGTGGGCCGCTGAGCACCGGCTGGAACTTTGGGCCTTTCCGGGCATCAGTGCTTTGTCAGCTTGGACTGGCTGCTACTACTAGGATAGCGATTGTGAATGCGCAGACCGAACGTTTGACCCTGACCGGCCTTGCCGGGGCCGTGGAGGCCCTGCGCGACGCGCCGGCCGCCGATGCGACTGCGCGCGGCGTGGCCATCATCGCCCACCCCCATCCGCTGTTTGGCGGCACCATGGAC
Organism: Delftia sp.; assembly: GCF_059499305.1. Taxonomy (NCBI): domain Bacteria; kingdom Pseudomonadati; phylum Pseudomonadota; class Betaproteobacteria; order Burkholderiales; family Comamonadaceae; genus Delftia; species Delftia sp. Next base: position 86,611 of record NZ_JCABYI010000001.1, on the reverse strand, counting down.
AATAAGGTGGTGCAGACCCTGGCGCGGGCTTTCGTGCAGTGCGGCTACACGGCCGTACGCTTCAACTTCCGTGGCGTGGGTGCCAGTGCCGGCGAGCACGACGCAGGCATCGGCGAGGCCGAGGACATGCTGTCCGTGGTCCGCCAGGTCGCTCCCGAAGGGCCGATCGCGCTGGCGGGCTTTTCCTTCGGCGCCTTCGTCACCAGCCATGTGCTGGCGCGCCTGTGGAATGAAGGCCGGGTGGAAAAGGCTGTGCTGGTGGGCACGGCGGCCAGCCGTTTCTCGGTGGCCCCCGTGCCGCCCGAAGCCCATGACCGGACATTGGTGGTGCACGGCGAGGCCGATGACACGGTGCCGCTGTCGGCCGTCATGGACTGGGCGCGCCCGCAGATACTGCCTGTTACCGTCGTGCCCGGGGGCGGTCATTTCTTTCACGGACAATTGCCGCTGCTCAAGAGTCTCGTGGTCCGCCATTTGCGCTCACTTCCCTAGCGGCCCGCGCCGCTGCTCAATAGGCCCGCCCCAGCCGGCGGGCATCTTCCGCCTTTCCTGCTTTACCTGCCCTTTAGCGAGAGTTTTCCTCATGAAGCCCATTTCCTCCACGCTGCGAGTCCTGGCACTGGCAGCGGCCATGGCGCCGGCCCTGGCGCTGGCGCAGATCACCCCGCCCCAGCCGCCCGAGATCGCGGCGCGCAACTATCTGCTGGTCGATGTCACCGCCAACCAGGTGCTGGGTGCCAAGGACATCGATGCGCCCATCGAGCAGGCCTCGCTGACCAAGCTCATGACCGGCTACCTGGTCTTCGACGCACTGCGCGCCAAGAAGATCACGCTGGAGCAGCGCCTGCCCGTCAGCGAGCGCGCCTGGAAGATGCCGGGCTCGCGCATGTTCATCGACCCCAAGATGCAGGTGCCGGTGGATGACCTGATCAAGGGCATGATCGTGCAGTCCGGCAACGACGCCACCATGGCCCTGGCCGAAGGCGTGGGCGGCTCGGCCGAGAACTTCGTGCGGCTCATGAACGAGCAGGCCAAGGCGCTGGGCATGAAGAACACCAGCTACAAGAACCCCGAAGGCCTGACCGAGCCCGGCCACCTGACCACGGCGCGCGACCTGTCCATCCTCGCGCAGCGCCTGATGCAGGACTTCCCCGAGTACATGCACTACTACTCGACCAAGAAGTACTTCTACCCGGGCACGCCGGCCTCCAACGGCACCAACCGCAACTCGCTGCTGTTCCGCGACCCGACCGTGGACGGCCTCAAGACCGGCCACACCGCTGCGGCCGGCTACTGCCTGGTGGCCACGGCCAAGCGCGATCTGCCCAACGTGGGCAGCCGCCGCCTGATCTCCATCGTGCTGGGCGCCGCCAGCGAGAACGCGCGCGCCAATGAAAGCCAGAAGCTGCTGAACTGGGGCTATGCGGCCTTCGACTCGGTCAAGCTGTTCGATGCCGAGCAGGCCGTGGCCACGCCCGAGGTCTGGAAGGGCAAGGCGGGCACCGTCAAGATCGGCCGCACCACGCCCATCGTGGTCACCGTGCCGGCCGGCAGTGGCGGCAAGCTGAGCACCGAAGTCGTGCGCCAGGACCCGCTGATCGCTCCGTTCACCAAGGGCCAGGCCATGGGCACGCTCAAGGTCAAGCTGGGAGCCGACACCGTGGCCGAAGTGCCGCTGGTGGCGCTTGAAGGCGTGGAGCAGGCTGGCTTCTTCGGCCGTGCCTGGGATGCGATCCGCCTCTGGATCAAGTAAGCCCCGCGCCTGTCGCGCAGGCCCTCGCGTACCGGCTTGAAGGGGGTGCAGTTGTGCGATCTCCTGCAAGCTGGTACAGTCGAGGGCTTTTCGGAATTTCCGAAGGGATTCACGTTTTCGCTTTTCGCAAGCAATTCACGTTTAGGGACGTTTATTAATGCCAACCATTAACCAACTCGTGCGTCAGGGCCGCACGGTCGAAGTTGTCAAATCCAAGAGCCCTGCTATGGAAAACTGCCCTCAGCGCCGCGGCGTGTGCACCCGTGTGTACACCACGACGCCCAAGAAGCCTAACTCCGCTCTGCGTAAGGTTGCCAAGGTGCGCCTGACCAACGGCTTCGAGGTCATCTCCTACATCGGTGGTGAAGGCCACAACCTGCAAGAGCACAGCGTTGTGCTGGTGCGCGGCGGCCGTGTGAAGGACTTGCCCGGTGTGCGTTACCACATCGTGCGTGGCTCCCTTGACCTGCAAGGCGTCAAGGACCGCAAGCAAGCCCGTTCCAAGTACGGCGCGAAGAAGCCCAAGGCCAAGTAAGCCCTGCGTTTTTTCGAAGAAGGTGCTGTATCCCGCGTGGCGCGAGATCCAGCGTAGTGACCCCAAACGCAAGTGTTTTGCGCGGGTCGAGTAAGTGGGAGTCCTGTTGGCTCTCGCGGTGTCTGAAAAGACGCCAACTGAAGCAAGATAGAGGTAAAAAATGCCACGTCGTCGCGAAGTCCCCAAACGTGAAATCCTGCCGGATCCCAAGTTCGGCAATGTCGAGCTGTCCAAGTTCATGAACGTGATCATGGAAGGCGGCAAGAAGGCGGTCGCAGAACGCATCATCTACGGTGCCCTGGACCTGATTCAAAAGAAGCACCCTGACAAAGACCCGCTGGAAGCCTTCATCGTTGCCATCAACAACGTGAAGCCCATGGTCGAAGTGAAGTCCCGCCGCGTCGGCGGTGCCAACTACCAGGTGCCCGTCGAAGTGCGTCCCGTGCGTCGCCTGGCCCTGTCCATGCGTTGGCTGAAGGAAGCTGCACGCAAGCGCGGCGAGAAGTCCATGGCCCAGCGCCTGGCCAACGAGCTGCTCGAGGCCACCGAAGGCCGTGGCGGCGCCATGAAGCGCCGTGACGAAGTGCACCGCATGGCCGAAGCCAACAAGGCGTTCAGCCACTTCCGCTTCTAAGAGCGCTTCGCTCCTGATCAGACGGGCCGCATGCATTTTTGCCTGCGGCCTTGTCTCGATTAGGAGCATCCCCAGATAAGACTGCTGTCCGTCTGCACCATGAGGCTGGAACGGGCAGAGACTCCCTCCATACGATCAATCAAGGATCCATCATGGCTCGCAAGACCCCCATCGAGCGCTACCGCAATATCGGTATCTCCGCCCACATCGACGCCGGCAAAACCACCACCACCGAACGTATCCTGTTCTACACCGGTGTGACCCACAAGCTGGGCGAAGTGCACGACGGCGCTGCTACGACCGACTGGATGGAGCAAGAGCAAGAGCGCGGCATCACCATCACTTCCGCTGCAGTGACTTGCTTCTGGAAGGGCATGGACCTGTCCTACCCCGAGCACCGTTTCAACATCATCGACACCCCCGGCCACGTGGACTTCACCATTGAGGTGGAGCGTTCCATGCGCGTGCTGGACGGCGCCTGCATGGTGTACTGCGCCGTGGGCGGCGTGCAGCCCCAGTCGGAAACCGTGTGGCGTCAGGCCAACAAGTACAAGGTGCCTCGTCTGGCCTTCGTGAACAAGATGGACCGTACCGGCGCCAACTTCTTCAAGGTCGTCGAGCAGATGAAGCTGCGCCTGAAGGCCAACCCCGTGCCCGTCGTGATCCCGATCGGTGCCGAAGAAAACTTCAAGGGCGTGGTCGACCTCGTCAAGATGAAGGCCATCATCTGGGACGAAGCCTCGCAAGGCATGAAGTTCGAATACCACGAAATCCCCGCCGAGCTGGTGGAGACCGCCAACAAGTGGCGTGAAAACCTCGTGGAAGCCGCTGCCGAAGCCAGCGAAGACCTGATGAACAAGTACCTGGAAGAAGGTACTCTGTCCGAAGAAGACGTGAAGGCCGGCCTGCGCGCTCGTACGCTGGCTACCGAAATCCAGCCCATGCTGTGCGGTACCGCCTTCAAGAACAAGGGTGTGCAGCGCATGCTGGACGCCGTGATCGACTACCTGCCGGCGCCTGTGGACATCCCTGACGTCACCGGTACCGATCCCGAAAACGAAGAAACCAAGCTCAGCCGCAAGGCAGACGACGGCGAAAAGTTCTCGGCCCTGGCCTTCAAGCTGATGACCGACCCGTTCGTCGGCCAGCTGACCTTCGTGCGCGTGTACTCGGGCGTCCTGACCAAGGGCGACACCGTGTTCAACTCGGTCAAGGGCAAGAAGGAGCGTATCGGCCGTATCGTGCAGATGATGGCCAACGAGCGCGTGGAAGTCGAAGAAATCCGCGCCGGCGACATCGCTGCCTGCGTGGGCCTGAAGGACGTGACCACCGGCGAAACGCTGTGCGCCGTCGAAGCTCCCATCGTGCTGGAACGCATGGTCTTCCCCGAGCCCGTGATTGCACAGGCCGTGGAGCCCAAGTCCAAGGCCGACCAGGAAAAGATGGGCATCGCCCTGTCGCGCCTGGCGGCCGAAGACCCGTCGTTCCGCGTGCGTACCGATGAGGAATCGGGCCAGACCATCATCGCCGGCATGGGCGAGCTGCACCTGGAAATCATCGTTGACCGCATGAAGCGCGAATTCAACGTGGAAGCCAACGTGGGCAAGCCCCAGGTGGCCTACCGCGAAACCATTCGCCAGAAGGTTACCGATGTGGACGGCAAGTTCGTTCGCCAGTCCGGCGGCAAGGGCCAGTACGGCCACGTCGTGCTGACCCTGGAACCCCAGGAAGCCGGCAAGGGCTTCGAGTTCGTCGACGAAATCAAGGGCGGTGTGGTTCCTCGCGAATACATCCCTGCGGTCGAGAAGGGCGTGATCGAGGCGCTGACTTCCGGCGTGCTGGCCGGCTACCCCGTGGTGGACGTCAAGGTGCGCCTGACCTTCGGTTCGTACCACGATGTGGACTCGAACGAAATGGCCTTCAAGATGGCTGCCATCTTCGGCTTCAAGGAAGGCGCCAAGAAGGCCAGCCCCGTCATCCTCGAGCCCATGATGGCCGTGGAAGTCGAGACGCCTGAAGACTACGCCGGCACCGTGATGGGCGACCTGTCCTCGCGTCGCGGCATGGTCCAGGGCATGGACGACATGGCCGGCGGTGGCAAGTCCATCAAGGCCGAAGTGCCGCTGTCGGAAATGTTCGGCTACGCCACTTCGCTGCGTTCGCAGACGCAAGGCCGCGCTACGTACACGATGGAGTTCAAGCACTACGCCGAAGCTCCCCGCAACGTGGCCGAAGCCATCGTGGCTGCTCGCGCCAAGTAAGGCTTTTTGTATAATCGAAGGCTTTTGAGTCGCAGCCCCTGAAAAGGGGCTGCGATTTTTGCCGGTCTGCGATCCCATGCCGTCCTGTCACCTGTGCGGGGCGACCAAGCAATGGGATGCAGACCTTAAACATCACACAGGTTTTGCTCTTTCGGAGAAATCATGGCAAAGGAAAAATTCGAGCGGACCAAGCCCCACGTCAACGTGGGCACCATCGGTCACGTGGACCACGGCAAGACGACCCTGACGGCTGCCATCGCCACCGTTCTGTCCAAGAAGTTCGGCGGCGAAGCCAAGGCTTACGACCAGATCGACGCAGCACCTGAAGAAAAGGCCCGCGGCATCACGATCAACACCGCCCACGTCGAGTACGAAACGGCCAACCGCCACTACGCTCACGTTGACTGCCCCGGCCACGCCGACTACGTCAAGAACATGATCACCGGCGCTGCTCAGATGGACGGCGCTATCCTGGTGTGCTCGGCCGCTGACGGCCCGATGCCCCAGACCCGCGAGCACATCCTGCTGGCTCGTCAGGTGGGCGTGCCCTACATCATCGTGTTCCTGAACAAGTGCGACATGGTGGACGACGAAGAGCTGCTGGAGCTGGTCGAAATGGAAGTGCGCGAGCTGCTGGCCAAGTACGACTTCCCCGGCGACGACACCCCCATCATCCGCGGCTCGGCCAAGCTGGCCCTGGAAGGTGACGCAAGCGACAAGGGCGAGCCCGCCATCCTGCGTCTGGCTGAAGCCCTGGACACCTACATCCCCACGCCCGAGCGCGCTGTGGACGGTGCCTTCGCAATGCCCGTGGAAGACGTGTTCTCGATCTCCGGCCGTGGCACCGTGGTGACCGGTCGCGTTGAGCGCGGCATCATCAAGGTCGGCGAAGAAATCGAAATCGTCGGTATCCGCGACACCCAGAAGACCATCGTCACCGGCGTGGAAATGTTCCGCAAGCTGCTGGACCAAGGCCAGGCTGGCGACAACGTGGGCCTGCTGCTGCGCGGCACCAAGCGTGAAGACGTGGAACGCGGCCAAGTGCTGTGCAAGCCCGGCTCCATCAAGCCCCACACCCACTTCACGGCTGAGGTGTACGTGCTGTCCAAGGACGAAGGTGGTCGCCACACTCCGTTCTTCAACAACTACCGTCCCCAGTTCTATTTCCGCACGACCGACGTGACCGGCTCCATCGAGCTGCCCGCCGACAAGGAAATGGTGATGCCTGGCGATAACGTGTCGATCACCGTCAAGCTGATCGCCCCCATCGCCATGGAAGAAGGTCTGCGCTTCGCTATCCGCGAAGGCGGCCGTACCGTGGGCGCTGGCGTGGTTGCAAAGATCATTGCGTAATTCTTAGAAAACTAGGAATACACAATGTCCAAGCAAAAAATCCGCATCCGCCTGAAGGCGTTTGACTACAAGCTGATCGACCAGTCGGCTGCTGAAATCGTTGACACTGCCAAGCGCACCGGCGCCATCGTCAAGGGTCCCGTGCCCCTGCCGACACGCATGAAGCGCTTCGACATCCTGCGCTCGCCGCACGTCAACAAGACCAGCCGCGACCAGTTCGAAATCCGCACTCACCAGCGCCTGATGGACATCGTTGACCCGACTGACAAGACGGTTGACGCTCTGATGAAGCTGGACCTGCCCGCAGGTGTGGACGTCGAGATCAAGCTGCAATAAGTACTTCACAGGTCCCTTGCGGGGCCGTTGAAGGGCTTTGATTTAACGCGAACTTGCTTGAAAAGGCAGTTCGCGTTAAAATTTGGGGCTTCGCCTTTCTTGAGCGAAGTTTTATCAACCTTCTTTCGTGCGCAAGGCCTTGGACATCTGGGGCGGGAGCGCAACGCTGGGCCAATTGCAGTTTCAGCGGCGGAAGTTTTGGAGCAAACAAATGAGTCTGAGCAACTCCCTCGGGTTGCTGGGTCGCAAGGTGGGCATGATGCGTCTGTTCACTGATGATGGGGACGCAGTGCCTGTCACAGTGGTGGATGTGTCGAACAACCGCGTGACTCAGGTCAAAACCCAAGAGAACGATGGCTACGTGGCCCTGCAGGTCACTTTCGGTTCGCGCAAGGCATCTCGCGTGACCAAGCCAGAAGCCGGCCACCTTGCCAAGGCAGGTGTCGAAGCCGGTGAAGTGATGGGTGAATTCCGCGTGACCGAAGAAACCGCTGGCAAGTACGCCGCAGGCTCCGTCCTGCCCGTCGCCGAGCTGTTCTCGGTGGGCCAGAAGGTGGACGTGCAAGGCACTTCCATCGGTAAGGGCTTCGCCGGCACCATCAAGCGTCACAACTTCCGCTCGCAGCGCGCCTCGCACGGCAACAGCCGTTCGCACAATGTTCCCGGTTCCATCTCGATGGCCCAGGATCCAGGTCGCGTGTTCCCGGGCAAGAAGATGACCGGCCACATGGGCGATGAAACCATCACCACCCAAAATCTCGACGTGGTTCGCATTGACGAAGCACGCCAACTGCTCTTGATCAAGGGCGCTGTTCCGGGCTCCAAGGGTGGCTTCGTGACGGTGCGCCCCGCCATCAAGGCCAAAGCTTCCAAGGGAGCGAACTAATGCAGCTCGAACTCCTGAATGAACAAGGCCAGGCCGCATCCAAGTTTGATGCGCCCGAGACTGTTTTCGGCCGTGAATTCAACGAAGACCTCGTCCACCAGATCGTGATCGCCTACCGTGCCAACGCACGCCAGGGCACTCGCGCTCAGAAGGACCGCGAGCAGGTTCGTCACACGACCGCCAAGCCGTTCAAGCAAAAGGGCACCGGCCGTGCTCGTGCCGGTATGTCCTCCTCGCCTCTGTGGCGTGGCGGCGGCCGCATCTTCCCGAATCTGCCTGAAGAAAACTTCACGCAGAAGATCAACAAGAAGATGTACCGCGCCGGCATGGTTGCCATCCTGTCGCAGCTGGCCCGCGAAGGCCGTCTGGCCGTGGTGGACTCGCTCAAGCTCGAAAGCCCCAAGACCAAGGTGCTGGCCGACAAGTTCAAGGCCATGAACCTGGAATCGGTCATGGTGATCGCTGAAGAAGTCGACGAGAACCTGTACCTGGCTTCCCGCAATCTGAAGAACGTGTTCGTGGTCGAGCCGCGCTACGCCGACCCCGTGTCGCTGGTGCACTACAAGAAAGTGCTCGTCACCAAGGGTGCGATCGACAAACTCAAGGAGATGTTCGAATGAGCACGCTCAAGTTTGACGAAGGTCGTCTGATGCAGGTGTTGGTTGCTCCCATCGTGTCCGAAAAGGCCACCATGGTTGCAGAGAAGTCCAACGCCGTGACGTTCAAGGTGCTGCAGAGCGCCACCAAGCATGAAATCAAGGCCGCCGTGGAACTGATGTTCAAGGTGGAAGTTGCTGGTGTCTCCGTGGTGAACATCAAGGGCAAGACCAAGCGCTTTGGCAAGACCACCGGCCGCCGCGACCACGTTCGCAAGGCCTACGTGATGCTCAAGCCCGGTCAAGAGCTGAACCTGTCCGGGGAGGCTGCGTAATCATGGCTGTTATCAAGCTCAAACCGACGACCCCCGGCCAACGCGGCACGGTCAAGGTCACGCGTGACCATCTGCACAAGGGTGCAGGTTTCGCCCCCCTGCTGGAGCCTCAGCACCAGAAGTCGGGCCGTAACAACAACGGTCACATCACCACCCGTCACAAGGGCGGTGGCCACAAGCACCACTATCGCGTGGTGGACTTCAAGCGCACCAAGGACGGCATCCCCGCCAAGGTCGAGCGCATTGAGTACGACCCCAACCGTACGGCCCACATCGCTCTGGTGTGCTATGCCGACGGCGAGCGTCGCTACATCATTGCTCCGCGCAACCTGGAAGTCGGCGCAACGATCGTCAGCGGTTCGGAAGCCCCGATCCGCGTGGGCAACACCCTGCCGATCCGCAACATCCCCGTGGGTTCGACCATCCACTGCATCGAACTGAAGATCGGCGCTGGCGCGCAGATCGCCCGTTCGGCAGGTACGTCGGCTACGCTGCTGGCCCGTGAAGGCATCTACGCCCAAGTGCGTATGCGTTCCGGCGAAGTGCGCAAGGTGCACATCGAATGCCGCGCGACCATCGGTGAAGTCGCCAACGAAGAGCACAGCCTGCGCCGTCTGGGCAAGGCCGGTGTGAAGCGCTGGATGGGTATCCGCCCGACCGTTCGCGGCGTGGTGATGAACCCTGTCGATCACCCGCACGGTGGTGGTGAAGGCAAGACCGGTGAAGGTCGTCACGCTGTTGACCCATGGGGCAACCTGACGAAGGGCTACCGTACCCGTAACAACAAGCGCACGCAGTCGATGATTGTGTCGCGTCGTAAGAAGTAAAGGGTAGCAAATGACTCGTTCTCTTAAAAAGGGTCCGTTTGTTGACCATCACTTGCTGGCAAAGGCCGAGAAGGCCGTCGCCACCAAGGACAAGAAGCCCGTCAAGACCTGGTCGCGTCGCTCCATGGTTCTGCCCGAGTTCATCGGTCTGACCATTGCCGTGCACAACGGCAAGCAGCACGTGCCCGTGTATGTGACTGACCAGATGGTCGGCCACAAGCTCGGCGAATTCGCGCTGACCCGTACCTTCAAGGGTCACCCGGCGGACAAAAAAGCCAAGAAGTAAGGAATAGAACATGTCTGAAACACGTGCTGTTCTCCGTGGCGTCCGCCTGTCTGTGGACAAGGGTCGCCTGGTCGCGGACCTGATCCGCGGCAAGAAAGTGGACCAAGCCCTGAACATCCTGACGTTCACGCAGAAAAAAGCTGCCGTGATCATCAAGAAGGTGCTCGAGTCCGCCATCGCCAACGCCGAGCACAACGACGGCGCCGACATCGACGAACTGAAGGTCAAGACCATCTTCGTCGAACAAGGCACCACGCTCAAGCGCTTCACCGCGCGTGCAAAGGGCCGCGGCAATCGCATCAGCAAGCCCACGTGCCACGTGTACGTGACGGTTGGCAACTGAAAGGCCTGGGAAGAATATGGGACAGAAAATCCATCCTACCGGCTTCCGCCTGGCTGTTAGCCGCAACTGGGCCAGCCGTTGGTACGCAAGCAACCGCGACTTCGCCGGCATGCTGGCCGAAGACATCAAGGTGCGCGAGTTCCTGAAGGCCAAGCTGAAGAACGCCGCCGTGTCGCGCATCCTGATCGAGCGTCCTGCAAAGAACGCCCGCATCACGATCTTCTCGGCACGTCCTGGTGTCGTGATCGGCAAGAAGGGCGAGGACATCGAGAACCTGAAGAAGGAACTCGCAACCCGTCTGGGCGTGCCCGTGGCTGTGAACATCGAAGAAGTGCGCAAGCCTGAAATCGATGCCAAGCTGATCGCCGACTCGATCTGCCAGCAGCTCGAAAAGCGCATCATGTTCCGCCGCGCCATGAAGCGTGCGATGCAAAACGCCATGCGTCTGGGTGCCCAAGGCATCAAGATCATGTCTTCGGGCCGTCTGAACGGTATCGAAATTGCACGCTGCGAGTGGTACCGCGAAGGCCGTGTGCCACTTCACACGCTGCGCGCCGACATCGACTATGGCTTCTCCGAAGCCAAGACGACCTACGGCGTGATCGGTGTGAAGGTCTGGGTCTACAAGGGTGACACGCTGGGTCGTAACGACCTGCCGGCAGCCGAGACCCCCCGCCCCGAAGAAGAGCGTCGTCCTCGCGGCCCCCGTCGCGATGGTCGCGGCGATGGTCGTCGTGACGGTGCTGGCCGTGGTGCCCGCCGCCCCGCAGGCGCTAACGCAGCACCTGCAGACGGCAGCGACAAGCCCGCCGGCGCTGGCGCTGATTCCGTTAAGCGCGTTCGCAAGACTGACGCGCCCGCTACAGCAGCGGACGGTAAAGGAGAATAAAGATGCTGCAACCTGCTCGCCGCAAATACCGCAAGGAGCAAAAGGGTCGCAACACCGGTATTGCAACGCGTGGTAACTCCGTTGCTTTCGGTGACTTCGGCCTGAAGTCCACTGACCGTGGTCGCCTGACGGCACGTCAGATCGAAGCGGCTCGCCGCGCGATCTCGCGTCACGTCAAGCGCGGCGGTCGTATCTGGATCCGCGTGTTCCCGGACAAGCCAATCTCTACCAAGCCCGCAGAAGTGCGTATGGGTAACGGTAAGGGCAACCCCGAGTACTACGTGGCCGAAATCCAGCCCGGCAAGGTGCTCTACGAAATCGTGGGCGTCCCTGAAGAGCTGGCTCGTGAAGCGTTCCGCCTGGCCGCTGCAAAGCTGCCGCTGCGTACGACCTTCGTGTCCCGTCAAATTGGTGCCTAAGGAGAACAACATGACGAAAGCTGCTGAACTCCGCCAAAAAGACGTTGCCGGCCTGGAAGCCGAAGTGAAGTCCCTGCAAAAGGCTCACTTTGGTCTGCGTATGCAGAAGGCCACGCAACAGCTGGGTAACACGAACACGCTGCGTACCACGCGCCGTGACATCGCCCGCGCCAAGACCATCCTTGCTGAAAAGCAAGCCGCCAAGTAATCAGGAAGCCGACATGACGGAAGCTAAAAAATCCCTCAAGCGCACCTTGATTGGCAAGGTGGTCAGCGACAAGCGTGCCAAGACCGTGACGGTCATGGTTGAACGCCGCGTCAAGCACCCGATCTATGACAAGATCATGATCAAGTCCAGCAAGTACCACGCTCACGACGAGCAAGGTGAGTACAAGCTGGGCGACGTGATCGAAATCACGGAAAGCCGCCCGCTGTCCAAGACCAAGAACTGGGTTGCTACCCGCTTGGTGCAAAAGGCTGCTCTGGTGTAAGCCTACCTAGGCCCACCGGCTGCAAAGCCACAGGAAACGACCCACAATGTGGGTCGTTTTTTCGTTTGGGGACCGCCATTTCGGCGGCCCCGGTTTTGCACCACAAAGGAGATAGAGATGATCAAAGTCGGAGATGCCCTGCCCGCTGCCACCCTGATGGAATACGTGGAAGTCGAAGGCAATGGCTGCAGCATCGGCCCCAACCCCGTGAAGCTGCCCGAAGCCGCTGCAGGCAAGACCATCGCGGTCTTCGCCGTGCCCGGTGCATTCACTCCCACCTGCTCGGCCAAGCATGTGCCCGGCTTCGTGGAGCAGGCCGAAGCCTTCAAGGCGGCCGGCGTGGACGAGATCTGGTGCCTGTCGGTCAACGACGCCTTCGTGATGGGCGCATGGGCCCGCGACCAGAAGACCGATGGCAAGGTGCGCATGCTGGCCGACGGCGACGCCGCATTCGCCAAGGCCACCGGCCTGACGCTGGATCTGAACGGCAAGGGCCTGGGCCTGCGCAGCAACCGCTATTCCATGCTGGTCAAGGACGGCAAGGTCGTCACGCTGAACGTGGAAGGCCCTGGCAAGTTCGAGGTCAGCGACGCGGCCACTTTGCTGGGCCAGGCCAAGGCCTGATCGCGCTGCAGGCCTTCTGGCCTGCGCACCGCGCTATTGCGAAAAAAGGCATTGCACCCGGGTGCAATGCCTTTTTGTATTGGGGGCGCTGGTTCAGCCAGGCCGGCCTAGAAAATATCGGCCTTGAGGTAGTGCGCCCCCGCGATGGGGTTGTGATAGTAGGGCGGGATTTCCTCGAAGCCCAGGTCGACGTAGAGGGCGCGGGCCGATTCCATGTCGTCCAGCGTGTCCAGCAGCACATGGTCATAGCCGGCCTGGCGCGCCACATCAAGCATGGCTTCGGCCAGTTGCCGACCCAGTCCGAAACCGCGAAAGGCCTTGCGCACGAACAGGCGCCTCATCTCGGCGGCATTGGCGTAGTCGCAGTTGTCCAGGGGGCGCAGGGCGCAGCAGCCGGCCACTGCGCCATCGACCCTGGCCAGCAGGATGTGGCCGCGCGGCGCAGCGTAGTCGCCGGGCAGATCGGCGATCTCGGCCTCGAAATCTTGAAATTGCAGATCGACATCCAGGCTTGCAGCGTACTCCCGGAAGATCTGGCGGACTTCGTCCCAGTCTTCCGCGGGATTCGGCGCCAGCAAGGCGACAGCAGGCTTGTCCACGGGCACTCAGCTAAAACGACGGAAAGCGCAGTGTAGCGGCAAGCGGCCCACCTCTGGCTGCGCCGTCAGAAAGCGCCACCAAGCTGCTGTACCCACCATGCCGCAGCGCCCGCCCCGAAGGCCAGGGCCAAGGCCAGCCAACGGCTACCTGCCGTGTCGCGTGAGGCGGGTACTGGCGCGGACAACTGTTTGTCCCCGGTCACCATGGCTCGCACCAGGCCGCGCCCGCGCCAGGCATAGAACACGATGGCCAGAAGATGCAGGCCCACCAGTGCGTACAGCAAATACTGTCCCCAATGCGCGTGATAGGCCGTGGCCTGCGCCACCGTGTCGCCCGATGCGAAGCGGCTCAGCGGCCCGGAGAACGCAATCTCGTCATCGCTGAGCAATCCGCTGCCTACCTGGGCGATCAGCACCGCCAGCATGGCCAGCACGGACAGAGCGCCCAACGGGCTGTGGCCTGCGCTGTCGCTCTCCGCTCCTTGTCCGCGCAGATGGCGCAGCAGGGCGGAAGGTGCATGGATGAAGCTGGCAAAGCGCGACCAGCGGCCACCCACCAGGCCCCACAACAGGCGAAACAGCAGCAAGGCCAGCATGACATGGCCCAGCAGCAGATGCCAGTTCATGGCATTGCCGCCCAGTTTGGCCGTCACGACCAGGGCAATCACGGTTGCGGCCAGCAGCCAGTGAAACAGCCGGGTGGGCAGGTCCCAGATGCGGACCTTGTGCTTGGCGGCGCCTTGTGCGGTCGGTTCTTGTGCCATGGCATGAGCGTGTGGGTGGGAATGAGTGCATTGTGCCGACCTGCATTCCGGAGCCGGCAGTCAATGCACCCTGGCTGCGGTCAATCAAAGCTGCGCCCGCAAGGCGTCACTGCCATACTGACCCGGCAGATTTCCCCACACTCGAAAAGGAAAACCACGATGAAGAAAGTTTCTGCATGGGCGCTGGCCGCCCTGGTGGCCGCTACCGCGCTGCCGGCTTCCGCCCAGTTTGCCAAGTCCGAGGACGCCATCAAGTACCGCCAGGGCGCGCTGGCCGTGCTGGGCCAGCACTTCGGTCGCCTGGGTGCGATGGCGAACGGAAAGATCCCCTTCGATGCCAAGGCGGCCCAGGAAAACGCCGAGGTGGTGGCCTTCATGGCCAAGCTGCCCTGGGCAGGTTTCGGCGCAGGCACGGAGGGTGGAAAGGCCAAGCCTGAAATCTGGAAGGAGCAGGCCAAGTTCCAGGATCTGTCGGAGAAGATGCAGGCCGAGACGGTCAAGCTCGCTGCTGCGGCCAAGTCCGGCAACCTGGACCAGCTCAAGGCGGCCTTCGGCCCGGCCGCTGCCAGCTGCAAGGCCTGCCACGACAGCTTCCGCAGCCGCTGATCGGCATGCAGATGCAAAAAAACCGGCGTGATGCCGGTTTTTTTCTGGGCTTGCCTGTGCCGTATCAGGCTTCGGCCAGCAGTTTCTCGATCAGCCGGTGCAACTCGGCGAAGTCAGGCGCTCCCACATAGCGCTTCACGATGTCGCCGCGCTTGTTGACGATGTAGGTGGTGGGCGTCAGCTGCACATCGCCCCAGGCGCGGGCCACGGCGCCGGTGTTGTCCAGCGCCACCTTGAACGGCAGCTTGCGCGAATCGGCGAAGTTCACCACATAGCTGGGCGGGTCGTAGCTCATGGCCACGGCCAGGGTCTCGAAGCCCTGGCCCTGGAATTTCTGGTGGGTGGCGACGATCTCCGGCATCTCGGCCACGCAGGTGGTGCAGCTGGTGGCCCAGAAATTGACCAGCGTCACCTTGCCCTTGAAATCGGCCGTGGTCTGCTTGCTGCCATCCAGCAGCACGAAGGTCGATTGCGGCGCCGCCGTCTGGCCTGCGCCCGAATACACCCATGCGCCCATTCCGGCGGCTGCGGCGATCACCACGCCTGCGATCCAATGTTTGCTTGCCATAGCGACGATTGTGCCCAAAGTTGTGCCCGTAGGCCTGCACGCATGCCGTGCACCGCGTTTCGATGCGCGGCAAGGGCAAAAGTTCGGGTCTCGGTCAAGCGGGCCGTGTCGATAATGCCGGCATGACATTGATGGAAAGCTTTTTGATCCCCATGGCAAGGCTCCGCGCTCCTGCCATGCGGCTTGCTGCCGCTGTGCTGGTGTTGACGCCCTTGGCCGCATGCAGTCCCCGGCTGGATTGGCGGCAGGTTGCGGTCGAGGGCACGCCACTGCGTGTGCTTTTGCCTTGCGATCCGCAATCGGCCACCCGGCCGGTGGAACTGGGCCAGGGCATGGGCACGGTGCAGATGTCCATGATGGGATGCGACGCCGATGCGTCCACCTACGCGGTTTCCCACTTCCTGGTCAGCGAGCCCTCCAGGGCCGCCGAGATGCTGTCGTACTGGCAGGCGGCCGTGCTCGGTCAGATGAATCCGGGTGCGCCGGGACAGGCGCCGGCCGGCGCCAAGCAATTGCGCTCCAAGGAAGATGGCTCCTTCGTGCCTGCAGGCGCCTTGAATCTGCCGCAGTCGCTGCGCACCACGTTTGAAGGCGTGGGCCCCCAGGGCTGGAAGCTCACGGCCCATGGCGTGTGGTTTGCACGAATGGAGCCGGCGGGCGCGCGCCTCTACCATGCCGTGATCTACAGCGACAAGCCGCGCACAGACGAGGCCAACAACTTCTTCGCCAGCCTGCAACTGCAGTAGCAACAGGTTTGGAGCCACGGATGCGGGAGGCAACTGTGGCATGGAGCGCAGCGCAGGCGCGCCGTTTGCCCTGCATGCGCCTTCGCACGCCATAATCGACTCCGAACCCTGTGACTTCATGACCACGCGCATCCTTTTGTTCACCCACGCACCTTTGGCCCAGGCACTGCGCGAATGCGCCCTGCATGTGTTCGCCGACAGTGCCGAGGACGTCCTTGCCCTGGATGTGCCCGCTCAGGAGCCGCCCGAGGCCACCCTGATGCGTGCCGAGCAGTTGCTTGAAGACCATGGCGGCCTGCTGGGGCTGCCCACGCTGGTGCTGACCGACCTCTTTGGTGCGACGCCCTGCAACGTGGCGCAGCGCCTTGTGGCGCAACTGCCTGCCGGGCGGCTGGTGGCCGGAGTGAACTTGCCCATGCTGCTGCGCTCCATAGGCTATCGCCACGAGGCGCTGGAAGCCGTGGCCGAGCGTGCCTTGGCGGGAGGCAGCCATGGGGTGATGCAGGTGGGCGTGAACACGCCTCAGAACCAGAGTCCGCGACCATCCAATGATCAAGACCCCTATCACCATCAGCAATAAACTGGGCCTGCACGCCCGCGCCTCTGCCAAGCTCACCAAGCTTGCAGGCAGCTTTCCCTGCGAAGTCTGGATGAGCAAGGGCGAGCGGCGCATCAATGCCAAGAGCATCATGGGCGTGATGATGCTGGCTGCCGGCATGGGCTCCGAGGTGCTGCTGGAGACCGACGGAGCACAGGAGCAGGAAGCCATGGATGCGCTGACCGCCCTGATCAACGACAAGTTTGGCGAAGGCCAGTAATGTGCCTTTGCGGCGCTGGCAGACGGTGAGCGCAACAGAGCAACACGCGCTGGAACTGGACGATGCCGCATTGCGACGGTCCGGGGCCTGCGCAGCAGCAGGCAAAGGACAGGCGCAATGACGTTTGCAATCCACGGACTGGCCGTGTCACGGGGTATCGCCATAGGGCGTGCGGTGGTGGTGGCCTCCAGCCGCATGGAGGTGGTGCACTACTTCATCCGGCCCGACCAGGTGGACGCGGAAATCGACCGCGCCCGCAGTGCGCGCAATGCCGTCATCGACGAGCTGCGCCGCCTGCAGGATGAAATGCCCAAGGATGCGCCGGGCGAGCTCGATGCCTTGCTCGACGTCCACCTGCTGCTTTTGCAGGACGAGGCCCTGGCCGCCGCCATCAAGCACTGGATATCCGATCGCCTCTACAACGCCGAATGGGCGCTGACCACGCAGCTGGAGGTCGTCTCGCGCCAGTTCGACGAGATGGAGGACGAATACCTGCGCGAGCGCAAGGCGGACCTCGAGCAGGTGGTCGAGCGCATCCTGCGCCATATGAAGGGCATGGCCAGCCCCGTGCCCGCACCGGCCGAGCTGTTGGCAGTCGAGGCAACGGGGGAGGGCACGCCGCCGCAGCAGCCGCTGCTGCTCGATGGCGCCACCGAGGCGCCGCTGGTTCTGGTGGCGCAGGACCTGTCGCCAGTGGACATGCTGCAGTTCAAGAGCCGGTTGTTTGCCGGCTTCATCACGGCCGTGGGTGGCCGCACTTCGCACACGGCCATCGTGGCGCGCAGCATGGACATTCCTGCCGTGGTCGGCGCCCGGGCTGCGGGGCAACTGATCCGCCAGGACGACTGGATCATCATCGACGGCAATGCAGGGGTCGTCATCGTCGATCCCTCACCCATCATCCTGGCCGAATATGGCTTTCGCCAGCGCCAGAACGAGCTCGAGCGCGAGCGCCTCTCGCGCCTGCGCCACACGCCTGCGCTGACGCTGGACGGAGAGCGTATCGAGCTGCTGGCCAACATCGAGCAGCCCGGCGACGGGCCTGCGGCCGTGCATGCGGGCGCGGTGGGCGTGGGGCTGTTCCGCACGGAATTCCTGTTCATGGGGCGTGGCGGCAACCTGCCCGGCGAGGAAGAGCAATACCGGGCCTACCGCGAAGCCGTGGATGGAATGCAGGGCATGCCCGTGACCATTCGCACGCTGGACGTGGGCGCCGACAAGCCGCTGGACAAGGCCCAGCCCAAGGACTACTACCTGAACCCCGCGCTGGGTCTGCGCGCCATCCGCTGGAGCCTGGCCGATCCGGCCATGTTCCGCACCCAGCTGCGCGCCATCCTGCGTGCTGCCGCGCATGGGCAGATCCATCTGCTGTTCCCCATGCTGGCCCACCAAAGCGAGATCGAGCAGACCCTGGCCCAGGTGAGGTTGGCGCAAAGCGAGCTTGACGCGCGCGGCGTGGCGCACGGCCCGGTCAAGCTGGGCGCCATGATCGAGGTGCCTGCGGCAGCGCTGATCGTGCGCACCTTCCTGCGCTATTTCGACTTCCTGTCCATCGGCACCAACGACCTGATCCAGTACACGCTGGCCATCGACCGCGCCGACGAGACCGTGGCCCATCTCTACGATCCCCTGCATCCCGCCGTGCTCAAGCTGGTGGCGGATGTGATCGCCGAAGGAAGGGCGCAAGGCAAGAGCGTCTGTGTCTGCGGGGAGACCGCCGGCGATGTGGCCATGACGCGCCTGCTGCTGGGCCTGGGCCTGCGCAGCTTTTCCATGCATCCGGCGCAGATCCTGGTCGTCAAGCAGGAAATCTTGCGTGCCGACACACGCAAGCTGGCCGCCTGGGCGCAGGAAGTCCTTCGTTCGGACAGCCCGGCAGCGCTGCTGAGCCCATGACTTCGGTCAAGTGAAGGCGCGAGGCAAAAAAATCACAACTTCAGTTGCGATTGATTCTCATTCGATGTTATGATCCGCTCCAATGCAGCAAGAAGCTCTCTGGTGGGGAATTCGAGCTGCAAGCTTTTTCAGTTTCATCGTGGGGCGACTCGCCAGGCCTGTTCAGCCTGCAGCAAGTCGGTTTGCCAGCCAGCGGTCTGCCGGTTAGCCAGGCTTTTTTTCTACGTGGAACGGGAAAGCACGATTGCATTCAATTCAAGCAGGGCATGCACGTTGGCCCTGCTTTTTTATTGCCTTCAACTGCGTCGGCATCAGTTGCTTTCCGGCTCAGGATGGCCTCGCACGACAAAGCGCCGCGAAAACCCCAGGGGGCGCGTGACGGCGCGCGGATCGCCAAGAAATGGCAGCCGGAATCCAGGTTCCTGCAGGATTTCGACACTCCAGTCCGTATTTCCCATGAATCGAAATCGCACCAGCGATCGTTCGTCCGATGGCAGCAACGAGAAGCTGCCCGTGGAATACATGCTGCCTATCACGGCCTTGTCGAGTGCCTGCAAATTCTCGTCGAGCAGCGTGATCCGCAGCATCTCCTCCATGGGCGTGTCATCGGTGGTGAACAGAAGGTAGAGGTCGTTCCATTGAAAGGCTGCCTCGAGAATGCTGCCGTCCACCAGAATGGGCGTTGCATTCCCGTTGAGCACCAGGCGGCTTTGCGGTACCTGCCCTGCAGGATGGGATGCGGCGGGCTGCAGTGACAACTGCCGGTCGGAGAGGATGCGCATCTGTTGTCCTGAAGTGTCACCAGAGGAATTCGACGCCTATGGCAGCCAGTGCCCCGCCGACAAAAGCGCCGACCACCACGCAGGCAGGTGCCCCGGGCCCGCAGGCCAGCCCGGCCAGGGCACCACCTGCCATGCCTCCACCGATCCCGGCACCTGTGACGGCCAATTCCTTGCCGGCGGCCTCCACCTTGTTGTCTGCGTTGGCGATGGTGTAGACCGATACCGCAATAGAGAAGACCAGGAGGCCGCGTCCTGCCCGGGAGAGCGTGCGCATTCTCTGGGTGATGGCGGCATTGGACTTGCCGGCGGATTTGACGATTTCGCCATACACGGCGTTTTGCTGGACCGCCGTGAGGCGATCGAACCGCACGTTGGGGCCGTGCAATTGCTGGGCCTTGCGGGCAATCAGCTCATTGAGCGTCTTGCCCTCGCTCTTGATGCGTTGCGCCATGGCTCTGCCCACGGGGGTGCTTCGGCCTCGGATGATCTCCATGATGACATTGCGCGCCTCCTGGGCCTGTTGTGCAGCCTGTCCCCAGGTGATGCGACCGCTCGTGGCCTGCAACTGAAGCTCGTTGGCCATGGCCTGAATCTGTCGGGCATAGGCCAGGCGTGCAGATGAGTCCAGCGAGAGATGCACCCCGGCATTGGCAACCTCTGCTTTCAGTGCCTGTATGGCGGCATCGAATGCTGCACGGTCCTTTTGCTCGTCATTGGCCATATGCATTTATCCCTTTGTCAATGGATCGGCGCCCGAACCCCCGAAATCCTGGATTTCATGTCGTTGAGCCGCATTCCGGGGTCGTTCGGATTTTTTTGAATGCAGAAAGCATTCGGAAAATCGGCATCATAAAGAGATCGGGAAATTCATCAACCGAGATGCCAGTGACACATGGCATCGATTGTTTGTTGCTGAATGTGTATTCAGGTCAAAACCGGCGCCTGAATGCCATGCCTCCAGACATGAAAAAGGGGATGGCCTGCAAAGGCCATCCCCGAAGTGCGTGAAGAAGGCCGCCCTGCAGGCAGGCGGCCATCGCCGGCTCAGACGCCGGCGGCGTGTGCCTGCTGGTCCGCGTGGTAGCTCGAGCGCACCATGGCGCCCACGGCTGCATGCGTGAAGCCCATCTTGTACGCCTCTTCCTCGAACATCTTGAAGGTGTCGGGGTGCACGTAGCGACGCACCGGCAGGTGGCTGTTGCTGGGTGCCAGGTATTGGCCGATGGTCAGCATGTCGATGTCATGCGCACGCATGTCGCGCATGACCTGCAGGATTTCCTCATCGGTCTCGCCCAGGCCGACCATGATGCCGCTCTTGGTCGGAACCTTGGGGTGCAAGGCCTTGAACTTCTTGAGCAGGTTCAGCGAGAACTGGTAGTCCGAGCCGGGACGCGCTTCCTTGTACAGGCGCGGTGCGGTCTCCAGGTTGTGGTTCATCACATCGGGAGGCGCGGCCTTGAGGATTTCCAGCGCACGGTCGTCGCGGCCACGGAAGTCGGGCACCAGGATCTCGATCTGGGTCAGTGGCGAGAGCTCGCGGATGTTCTTGATGCACTCGACGAAGTGGCCCGAGCCACCATCGCGCAGGTCGTCGCGATCCACGCTGGTGATGACCACGTATTTCAGGCGCAGCTCGGCAATCGTCTTGGCGAGGTTGAGCGGCTCGTTGGTGTCCAGCGGGTCGGGGCGGCCGTGACCCACATCGCAGAACGGGCAGCGGCGCGTGCACTTGTCGCCCATGATCATGAAGGTGGCCGTGCCCTTGCCAAAGCACTCGCCGATGTTGGGGCAGGAGGCTTCCTCGCAGACCGTGTGCAGCTTGTTGGCGCGCAGGATGTCCTTGATCTCGTAGAAGCGCGTGGTGGGGCTGCCCGCCTTGACGCGAATCCACTCGGGCTTCTTGAGTGCTTCGCCATGCTCGACCTTGATCGGGATGCGCGAAAGCTTCGCTGCCGCCTTCTGCTTGGCCAGCGGGTTGTACTCGGCTTGTGACTGCGCTTCGCGCACGACGGTGTTGGTGGTCATGGTTCTGGATTCAGGGGGCTAGGCGGCGCTGCAACTGTCGTCCCAGCACGCGCGCGGCTTCGTCCCAGGTTGTCTGAACGCCGATTGTAGAAAGGTCCACCGTTTGCAGCCCTGCGTAGCCGCAAGGGTTGATCCGGCCGTAGGGTTCCAGGTCCATGGCGGCGTTCAATGCAACGCCGTGGTAGGTGCAATGCCGGCTGACCTTGATGCCCAGGGCTGCAATCTTGCCCAGCCCCGAAAAATCGGGTTGGGGCGCGGGCGAGCCGGGTGCGCGCAGTTGCGGGCGCTGGGGCAGCATGGCATGGCTGCGAGGGTCGTCGAGGCGCACGTAGATGCCGGGGGCGCTTTCCACGCGGTGGCCGGTGATGCCGAAATGCTCCAGCGTGCGGATGACCGCATCCTCGATGCGGAACACGTATTCCTTGACGAAGTAGCCCAGGCGCTGCAGATCCAGCAAGGGATAGGCGACCACCTGGCCCGGGCCGTGGTAGGTGACCTGTCCGCCGCGGTTGGTGGCCACCACGGGAATGTCGCCAGGGCTCAGCAAGTGGTCACTTTTGCCGGCGAGGCCTTGTGTGAAATGCGGGGCGTGCTCGCAGATCCAGAGCTCGTCGCGCGTGCCGGCATCGCGTTGGCTGGTGAAGGCCTGCATGGCCTGCACCGTGGCCTCGTAGTCCGTGCGGCCCAGCAGGCGCAGGTCCAATGACTGCGACTGCTGCGCGTCAAGGGTGCTCACAGCACCACTTTCACCAGCGGATGCGAGGTGAAGGCGCGGTACAGATCGTCGAGTTGTTCGCGGCTGGTCGCCGTCACCGTGACGGTGACGCCCAGGTATTTGCCGCTGCTGCTGGGGCGCAATTCAATGGTGCTGGCGTCAAAGGCAGGGTCGAAGCGTTGGGCGATCTGGGTGATCTCGTGCACCAGATGCTCGGCCTTGACGCCCATGACCTTGATGGGGAACTGCGACGGGTACTCGATCAGCGAATCCTTGCGCGGGTCCGCGCCCGGCTCGGTGGCTGGGGTGGGGGTAGGGGTGGAGGCGTCGGTCATAGGTGAATCAAGGTTAATCGCTTGGCGTTGGAGGCGATTGTGCGCTATCGTTCGCGGCCATGTCGCAGCCCGGGGCTGCCGCGTCGTCCGCCACGAGAACTCCACACACAACAAACAAGTGGCCTGCGGCGCGAGGCTGGCGCTGTTGGCCGGCTGCCACACAGCCCGGTCGCCGCCTCCGTTTTGGGCATGCCCGTAACAACCCCTATCGTTCGGCAGGGGTTTTTACTTATAATCAGAGGCTTTGTGAAAAAGTCTTGTCTGGTCTGCGGCCTTAGAGAATTCAATGAAAAACTACGCCGCCGACACAGACGCTGACAGGGAACTTGAGGGCGAGGATTCCGACTTCAAGCCCCTGACCTCCGAGGAGGCTCAGGAGTGGCGCACGCGAAACCCGCAGATGTCTGTGTGGCGTTTCGTGGTGGTCCAGGCGGTGGTGGGCGTGCTGGTGGCACTGGTCGCATGGCTGGTGACGGGGCGCGCCGAGGTCGGATGGTCGGCTGCCTACGGTGCCTTGTCGGTGGTGTTGCCGGCAGCGCTGTTTGCGCGTGCCGTCGTACGAAAGAGGCCGGGCGGCGCTGCAGCCGCCATGGTGGGAATTTTTGGCTGGGAACTGGTGAAGCTGGTGCTGTGCATTGCCATGCTGGCGGCTGCACCCAAGCTGGTCCCGGGGCTGAGTTGGCTGGCGCTGCTGGCGGGCTTGGTAGTCGTCATGAAAACGTATTGGGTCGCGCTGATAGTGCGATCCAGTGTCCGAAAAACCGATTGATATTTGAAGAGAAGTTGACCGATGGCCGCAGACGCGCACGCACCTACTGCAAGTGAATACATCGTTCACCACCTGCAGCACCTCCAGAACATCAAGCAAAAGTCGATCATCGACTTTTCGGTCATCAACCTGGACTCGATCGTCGTCAGCGCCACGCTGGGCGTGCTGAGCCTGTTCGTGCTGTGGCTTGCCGCGCGCAAGGCCACATCGGGCGTTCCGGGGCGCTTCCAGGCGGCTGTAGAGCTGCTGGTCGAGATGGTGGACAACCAGGCCAAGGCCAACATCCACAACGCGCAAAGCCGCAAGTTCATCGCTCCCCTGGCACTGACCGTGTTCGTGTGGATCTTCATGATGAACGCCATGGACATGCTGCCGGTGGACCTGCTGCCGGTGCTGTGGCAGGGCTTCCAGGGTGACTCGCACGCCTACCTGCGCGTCGTTCCCACGGCTGACCTCTCGACCACGCTGGGCCTGTCCTCGGCCGTGCTGATCCTGTGCTTCTTCTACAGCATCAAGATCAAGGGCATGGGCGGCTGGGCCCACGAACTGGTGACTGCCCCGTTCGGCACCAGCAAGAATCCCGTGTTTGCACTGATCCTGGGTGTCGTGAACCTGGCCATGCAAATCATTGAATATGTCGCCAAGACGGTTTCGCATGGCATGCGACTGTTCGGCAACATGTACGCTGGTGAGTTGGTGTTCTGTCTGATCGCTCTGATGGGCGGTGCGGCTGCCATGTCGCTTTCCGGTGTGTTGCTCCCCTTGGGGCACATCATTGCAGGCTCTATCTGGGCGATCTTCCACATTCTGATCATCACCCTGCAGGCCTTCATTTTCATGATGCTGACGCTGATCTATCTCGGCCAGGCGCATGAAGCCCACTGACCATTTCCTTTCCCTCTCAACCTTTCTCTTTCTTTAATCTCAGGAGTCATCATGGAAAACATTCTCGGTCTCGTCGCTCTGGCTTGTGGTCTGATCGTTGGTCTGGGCGCTATCGGCGCTTCGATCGGTATCGCCCTGATGGGTGGCAAGTTCCTGGAATCGTCGGCACGTCAGCCTGAGCTGATCAACGAACTGCAAACCAAGATGTTCATCTTGGCCGGTCTGATCGACGCTGCCTTCCTGATCGGTGTGGCCATCGCTCTGCTGTTCGCTTTCGCCAACCCCTTCGTCCTGGCCTAAGCTCCGATCAACGCCCTAGATAGAAAGGTGTTGCCGTGAGTATCAACGCGACCCTGTTCGTCCAGGCCATCGTTTTCCTGATCCTGGTGCTGTTCACGATGAAGTTCGTGTGGCCCCCGATCGCGAAGGCGCTGGATGAACGAGCTCTGAAAATCGCCGATGGCCTCGCTGCTGCCGACAAGGCCAAGACCGACCTGGCCGCTGCCAACAAGCGCGTCGAGCAGGAACTGGCCCAGACGCGCAACGAAACGGCATCGCGGCTTGCGGACGCCGAACGCCGTGCCCAGGCCATCATCGAAGAAGCCAAGGCCCGTGCCTCCGAAGAAGGCAACAAGATTGTTGCTGCTGCCCGCGCCGAGGCCGAGCAGCAGACAATCCAGGCCCGTGAAGCCCTGCGCGAGCAAGTGGCTGCGCTGGCCGTCAAGGGCGCCGAGCAGATCCTGCGCAAGGAAGTGGATGCCGGCGTCCATGCCGACCTGCTGAACCGCCTGAAGACCGAGCTGTAAGGAAGAGCAAACATGGCAGAACTCGCCACCATTGCCCGTCCTTACGCAGATGCCCTGTTCAAGGCCAGCACCCAGCAGGGTGCTGACCTGTCCGGCACTGTTGCCTGGGCGGAGGAATTGGCGGCGATTGCCGCCAATCCGCAATTGCGCCAGCTGGCCGACGACCCCAAGGTGACCGACGAACAACTGTTCGACGTCATCAGCGGCGTGGCCGGCTCGGCATTGCCCGATGCCGCACGCAACTTTCTGCGCGTCATCATTGAAAACGGCCGACTGCAAGCCCTGCCAGAAGTGGCGGCCCAGTTTCGCAGCCTCGTGAACCGCGCCGGTGGCTCGTCCGACGCCGTGGTTCAAAGCGCATTCCCCATAGATGCTGCCGCACTGGCCGCACTCGGGACTTCGCTGGAGAAGCGTTTCGGCCGAAAGCTGAACCTGTCGGTGCAGCAAGATCAGTCCCTGATCGGTGGCATCCGCGTCGTGGTGGGTGATGAAGTTCTTGACACCTCCGTCAAGGCCCGCCTGGAACAAATGAAAGCGGCCCTCATTGCGTAACAACGCGACTGAGGTCTCGGCTAACCAAAGCTAAAGAAGGAAAGAGTCATGCAACTCAATCCCGCAGAAATTTCTGAACTGATCAAGAGCCGCATCGAGGGTCTGGCTGGCAGCAGCGACATCCGTAACGAAGGCACCGTGGTTTCGGTGACCGACGGTATCGTGCGCGTGCACGGCCTGTCGGACGTGATGCAAGGCGAAATGCTGGAATTCCCCGCAGGCAAGGACGGCCAGCCCTCCTTCGGCCTGGCGCTGAACCTCGAGCGCGACTCCGTCGGCGCCGTGATTCTGGGCGAGTACGAGCACATCTCCGAAGGCGACACCGTCAAGTGCACGGGCCGCATTCTGGAAGTGCCCGTCGGCCCCGAACTCATCGGCCGCGTGGTCAACGCCCTGGGTCAGCCCATCGACGGCAAGGGCCCGATCAACGCCAAGATGACGGACGTGATCGAGAAGGTTGCTCCCGGCGTGATCGCACGCCAGTCCGTGGACCAGCCCCTGCAGACCGGCATCAAGTCCATCGACTCGATGGTGCCCGTCGGCCGTGGCCAGCGCGAACTGATCATCGGCGACCGCCAGACCGGCAAGACCGCCGTGGCCATCGACGCCATCATCAACCAGAAGGGTCAGGGCGTTACCTGCATCTACGTTGCGATCGGCCAGAAGGCTTCCTCGATCAAGAACGTGGTGCGTGCCCTGGAGCAGGCCGGCGCGATGGAATACACCATCGTCGTGGCTGCCACCGCTTCCGAATCCGCTGCCATGCAGTACGTGTCGGCCTACTCGGGCTGCACGATGGGCGAGTACTTCCGCGACCGCGGCGAAGACGCGCTGATCGTCTATGACGACCTGTCCAAGCAGGCCGTGGCCTACCGCCAGGTTTCGCTGCTGCTGCGCCGTCCCCCGGGCCGCGAAGCCTTCCCCGGCGACGTGTTCTATCTCCACAGCCGCCTGCTCGAGCGCGCAGCCCGCGTGAATGCCGACTATGTCGAAGCCTTCACCAAGGGTGAAGTCAAGGGCAAGACGGGTTCGCTGACGGCTCTGCCCATCATCGAAACCCAGGCGGGTGACGTGTCGGCCTTCGTGCCCACCAACGTGATCTCGATCACGGACGGCCAGATCTTCCTGGAAACCAGCCTGTTCAACGCCGGTATCCGCCCCGCCATCAACGCCGGTATCTCGGTGTCGCGCGTCGGTGGTGCTGCACAGACCAAGCTGGTCAAGGGCCAGTCCGGCGGTATCCGTACCGACCTGGCGCAATACCGTGAGCTGGCTGCCTTCGCGCAGTTCGCCTCCGACCTGGACGAAGCCACCCGCAAGCAGCTCGACCGCGGTGCCCGCGTGACCGAACTGCTCAAGCAGGCCCAGTACAGCCCCCTGTCCACCGCCCTGATGGGCGCTTCGCTGTTCGCAGTGAACAAGGGCTACATGGACGACATCCAGGTCAAGCAAGTGCTGGCTTTCGAGTCTGGTCTGCACCAGTTCCTGAAGACCAGCCACGGCGCCCTGATCGACAAGCTGAACGCTTCCAAGGCCATGGACAAGGATTCCGAAGCCGAATTGAACGCCGCCATCGTTGCGTTCAAGAAGTCGTTCGCTTAAACCGGACGAGGAGCCATCATGGCAGCAGGTAAGGAAATTCGCGGCAAGATCAAATCGGTGGAAAACACCAAGAAGATCACCAAAGCCATGGAAATGGTGGCCGCATCCAAGATGCGCAAGGCGCAGGAACGGATGCTGGCTGCACGCCCGTACAGCGAAAAGATCCGCAACATTGCAGTCCATCTTGGCCAAGCCAACCCCGAGTACGTGCACCCGTTCATGCAAGTGAACGGTGATGCCAAGACTGCCGGCGTCATCGTTGTGACGACGGACAAGGGGTTGTGCGGCGGCATGAACACCAACGTGTTGCGTGCTGTCACGGCCAAGCTGCGGGAGCTGCAGGATCAAGGCGTGTCGGCAGAAGCGGTGGCCATTGGCAACAAGGGTCTGGGCTTTCTGAACCGTGTCGGCGCCAAGGTGGTTTCGCACGCGACGGGTCTGGGCGATACGCCCCATCTGGAAAAGCTGATCGGCCCTGTGAAGGTGCTGCTCGATGCGTACGCAGCGGGCAAGCTGAGCGCGGTGTACCTGAGCTACACCAAGTTCATCAACACCATGAAGCAGGAATCGGTGGTGGAGCAGTTGCTGCCCCTGTCGTCCGAGAGCATGCAGGCCGAGAAGACGTCTGGCCATAGCTGGGACTACATCTACGAACCCGATGCGCAGTCCGTGATCGACGAGCTGCTCGTGCGTTACGCAGAGTCCCTGGTCTACCAAGCGGTTGCAGAAAACATGGCGTCCGAGCAATCGGCGCGCATGGTGGCCATGAAGGCCGCGACCGACAACGCCGGCAACGTCATCAGCGAGTTGAAGCTCGTCTACAACAAGACGCGTCAGGCAGCCATCACGACCGAACTGTCGGAAATCGTGGCTGGCGCCGCTGCGGTGTAAACGGCTTTAACAGACAAACTAATTGGAGCAAAAAATGGCTCAAGTGCAAGGCAAGATTGTTCAATGTATTGGCGCTGTGGTGGACGTCGAGTTCCCCCGCAACGCAATGCCCAAGGTGTTCGATGCCCTGAAGCTCGACGGCTCGGCCCTGACGCTGGAAGTGCAGCAACTGCTGGGTGACGGCGTTGTGCGTACCATCGCCCTGGGCTCGTCCGACGGTCTGCGTCGTGGCCTGATGGTGTCCAACACCGGCAACCCCATCACCGTGCCCGTGGGCAAGGCGACGCTGGGTCGCATCATGGACGTGCTGGGCAACCCCATCGACGAACGCGGTCCCGTGGATCAGGCCCTGACGGCCCCCATCCACCGCAAGGCACCGGCTTATGACGAGCTGTCGCCTTCGCAGGAACTGCTGGAAACCGGCATCAAGGTGATCGACCTGATCTCTCCCTTCGCCAAGGGCGGCAAGGTGGGTCTGTTCGGTGGCGCCGGCGTGGGCAAGACCGTGAACATGATGGAACTCATCAACAACATCGCCAAGGGCCACGGTGGTCTGTCGGTGTTTGCCGGTGTGGGTGAACGTACCCGTGAAGGCAATGACTTCTATCACGAAATGTCGGACGCCGGCGTGGTCAACCAGGAGTCGCTGAACGACTCCAAGGTCGCCATGGTCTACGGCCAGATGAACGAACCCCCGGGCAACCGTCTGCGCGTGGCGCTGACCGGCCTGACCATGGCCGAAGCCTTCCGTGACGAAGGCAAGGACGTGCTGTTCTTCGTGGACAACATCTACCGCTACACGCTGGCCGGTACCGAAGTGTCCGCTCTGCTGGGCCGCATGCCTTCCGCCGTGGGCTACCAGCCCACGCTGGCCGAGGAAATGGGCCGCCTGCAAGAGCGCATCACCTCGACCAAGGTCGGTTCGATCACTTCCATCCAGGCCGTTTACGTGCCTGCCGATGACTTGACCGACCCCTCGCCTGCCACGACGTTCGCCCACTTGGACTCCACCGTGGTGCTGTCGCGTGACATCGCTTCGCTGGGTATCTACCCCGCTGTCGACCCGCTGGACTCCACCAGCCGCCAGCTGGACCCCCAGGTCGTGGGTGAAGAGCACTACAAGGTGGCCCGCGAAGTGCAGGGCACGCTGCAGCGCTACAAGGAACTGCGCGACATCATCGCCATTCTGGGCATGGACGAGCTGGCTCCCGAAGACAAGCTGACCGTGGCCCGCGCCCGCAAGATCCAGCGTTTCCTGTCGCAGCCTTTCCACGTGGCCGAAGTGTTCACTGGCGCTCCCGGCAAGTACGTGTCGCTGGCTGAAACCATCCGTGGTTTCAAGATGATCTGCGCCGGCGAGTGCGATCACCTGCCCGAGCAGGCCTTCTACATGGTTGGCACCATCGACGAAGCCTTCGAGAAGGCCAAGAAGCTGGCGGCTTGAGCCTGCGGCACCCCCTGAGCGACTGCGTCGCCTCCCCCTCTCTACCCGCTTTGCGGGGGAGGGGGACGACACCCTCGCCGAGGGGCGGCCCTTGCTCGGTGTCCCCGATCTGGGCCCTGCCGGTTCCAAGTTCCAGTCCTACCTTTTCTGAGGAGCAAAGATGAACACCATCCACGTTGATGTGGTCAGTGCCGAAGAGTCCATCTTCTCCGGTGAAGCGCGCTTTGTCGCCCTGCCCGGTGAATCCGGCGAACTGGGCATTTTTCCCCGCCACACTCCGCTGATCACGCGCATCAAGCCCGGCTCGGTGCGTATCGAGATGGCTGACGGCAGCGAAGAATTCGTCTTCGTGGCCGGCGGCATCCTGGAAGTGCAGCCCAACTGCGTGACCGTGCTGTCCGACACCGCCATCCGCGGTGCCGACCTGGACGCCGAGAAGGCCGAGAAGGCCAAGCTCGAAGCCGAGGAAGCGCTGAAGAACGCCAAGAGCGAAGTCGATCTGGCGCGTGCCCAGTCCGAGCTGGCCGTCATGGCCGCCCAGATCGCGGCCCTGCGCAAGTTCCGCCAAAAGCGCTGAGCCCTCCCGGGACCAGTCGCAAGAAAGCCGCCCTCGGGCGGCTTTTTTCATGGTGCGCAGGCGTCTCAGTCGCCGCAGCGGGCCTGGTAGACGTAGGTCACGGCGTTGTCCTTGGGGTCGACCGTGCGCGACTTGTGCGTCACGGCCTTGGCTGGCACGGGGCACAGCGCGCGGATCTGCTGCTCGCATCGCTTGGGGTCGTCCTCGCGCAGCTTGCAGCTGAGCACATAGTCGTACTCTTGCGAGTCATCGAGGACGGGGCTTGCGCAGGCGCTCAGGGCCAGCACGGCGGCCAGCAGGCCCAGGCGGGCCAGGGTGTTCTTCATGGTGTGGATGCTCCTTGATGAAATGGCGTGACGCTATCACAGCCTCCGTGCCCGCGATAGCTCGATGAAGGGGGGCGCTCGGTCTGAGGGCCGTTTTGCCTCAGTGCCGCTGTATCACGACGGTATCGGGAAGATTGTCGCCACCTTCGTGCACAGGCTGCAACGGGTCACGCGGGAAGTTGGTTTCCAGCAGCAGGCTCACGCGCTCCAGGGCTGCTGTCATGCCCATGGCATAGTGGCCGCCCTGGAAAGCGGCCTGCATGTCACTGATCAGCGTCTGCCACTGCTGCGCAGGCAGGGTGCGCGCCAGGGCGCGGTCGGCGACGATCTCGATGGCGTGGTCGGCCAGCAGCAGATAGATCAGGGCGCCGTTGTTGTGCTCGGTATCCCAGACGCGCAGCTTGCCGAACAGCGTGATGGCGCGCTCGCGCGGCGTGGCATCGCGCCAGATGTAGCTGGGCGGCAGGCCGGGCTCGACGCAGATACGGATCTGTCCTGTATGGCGCTGCTCGCTCATGGTGATCAGGCGCTCCAGCTCCGCCAGGGTCTCGGGTGGGAGTGCACGCCGCAGCTGCCCTTCGGCCCAATGGTGGCGCAGCAGCCGGACCAGACGCTGAACAAAGCCTGTGATTGCAGCCGCCATCTCACCAACTCCCCGAGGCGCCGCCGCCCCCAAAACTGCCGCCTCCCCCGGAGCTGAAGCCTCCGCCGCCACTGCTTCGTCCGCCGCCTCCGCCAAAACCACCGCCGTAGCCACCCCCTCCGCCCCATCCACCGCCACCCCTGCCGGAGCGGCCGCTGCCCAGCAAGGTGAACAGCAGAGCGACGATGCCCGCTCCGCCAGCCACCAGCAGACTGGTGGTCACCACATAGGCGGCAATGCCGGCGCCTGTGCCTGCCAGCACCGAGGCCAGGGGCCGGCCCAGCATCGAGCGCAGGATGGGGCCCGCGATGACCACACCGAAAAAGAAGAACAGCATCAGGTCTTCCATGTCGAAGCCACGGTCCGGGCTTTTGGAGGAAGGGGCATTGGGGGAGGGGGCCGGCAGCTGCTCGCCCGCAATGCGTGCCGCCACCTGGTCCAGCGCAGCGGCAATGCCGCCTGCATAGTCGCCCTGGCGAAAGCGCGGGGTCATCTGCTGGTCGATGATGCGAGCGGCCGCCAGGTCGGGGATGGCGCCTTCCAGCGCGCGGGCCACTTCCAGCCGCATGCGCCTGTCGTTCTTGGCAATCACCATCAACAGCCCGTCGCCCACGTCGCGGCGGCCTATCTTCCAGTCGCTGGCCACGCGCCAGGCATAGGCGGCGATGTCCTCGGGCGCCGTGGTGGCCACCATCAGCACAACGACCTGCGAGCCCGACTTCTGTTCAATGCTGCGCAGCCTGTCTTCAATGGCCCGTGCCTCGTCGGGCGACAGCGTGCCCGTCTGGTCGATGAGCCGGGCCGTCAGCGGGGGGACGGGTTGCGGAGCCTGCGCCAGCGCGCTGCCTGGCAGCAACAACGCTGCCAGGAGCAGGGCGCAAAGCATGCGCCAGAGCGGCGCCAGGGATGTGGTCACGGTTTACTTGTTGCCGAAGTCCACCGTGGGCGGGCGAGAGATTTCGGCCTCGTTCTGCACGCTGAAGGTGGGCTTGGGCTCATAGCTGAAGACCTTGGCTGTCAGATTGGTCGGAAAGCTGCGCGCCAGCACGTTGTAGGACTGCACGGCCTGGATGTACTGGTTGCGCGCCACGGTGATGCGGTTCTCCGTGCCCTCCAGCGTGACGCGCAGGTCACGGAAGCCTTGATTGGCCTGCAACTGGGGGTAGCGCTCGGCCACCACCATCAGCCGGGACAGCGCACTGGACAGCTCACCCTGCGCCTGCTGGAACTTGTTGAAAGCCTC
This sequence comes from Delftia sp., assembly GCF_059499305.1. Classification (NCBI taxonomy): domain Bacteria; kingdom Pseudomonadati; phylum Pseudomonadota; class Betaproteobacteria; order Burkholderiales; family Comamonadaceae; genus Delftia; species Delftia sp. Next base: position 54,451 of record NZ_JCABYI010000001.1, on the reverse strand, counting down.
GGGGTTGTTGACCAGCTCGGGCGTGGCCTGGATGGAGGTGGCCTTGGCGCGTGCCTCCACCACCTTGGTCAGGGTCTCCTGCTCGAAATTGGCCTCGCCCTTGACCGAGGCCACGATGTTGGGCACCAGGTCGGCACGGCGCTGGTACTGGTTGAGCACCTCGCTCCAGGCCGACTTGGTCTGTTCGTCAAGGCGCTGGAAATCGTTGTAGCCGCAGCCGGTCAGTACCAGAACGGTGGCAAGTGTGGCGATTAGACGTTTCATGAGATGACAACCTGAAAGCGACAATGGAAGACAGTATCGTGCACGATGCTGCGCATCGCTGGCGATTGTGCTGCGCACCTGGCCCGCCGCCCTGTAGGGCAAAGGCCATTCGCAGCGACTGGGACAAGGACTGCAAACGGGCTCTATGCATCAATTCAACGCGGCGCGCTGGCTGCCCGGTGGCCACGCACAGACCATCTGGCCGGCGCTGTTCGCGCACCGTCGGCCGGCCGGCCATGCGGCACCCCGGTGGCGGTGGGAGCGCTGGGATACCCCGGATGGCGACTTCATCGATGTCGCCTTCGGCGGTGCTCCCACTCTGCCTGCCGATGCGCCATGGCTGGTGCTTTTCCATGGCCTTGAAGGCTCGGCGAACAGCCACTATGCCCAGGCCATGGCCTGTGTGGCCGAACAGCGTGGCTGGCACATGGCCGTGCCGCACTTTCGCGGCTGCAGCGGCGAGGTCAACCGGGCGCCGCGCGCCTATCACTCGGGCGATGTGCAGGAGGTGGACTGGATACTGCGCCGCCTGCGCGAGCGGTCTTCTCGCCCGCTGCATGCGGTCGGTGTCTCCCTGGGCGGCAATGCGCTGGCACGCTGGGCGGGCGTGCAGGCGGACAAGGCTGCCGAGGTGGTGCAGGCCCTGGCGGCGGTGAGTGCGCCGCTGGACCTGGCCGCTGGGGGAACGGCGTTGGGGAAAGGGCTGAACCGCTGGATCTACACGCGCATGTTCCTGCGCACCCTGGTGCCCAAGGCGCTGCTCAAGTGGGCGCAGTTTCCCGGTCTCTTCGATCGTGATGCCGTGCTGCGTGCACGTGATCTGAGAGAGTTTGACGATGCGTTCACTGCGCCGGTCCACGGCTTTCGTGATGCGCAGGACTATTGGCATCGGGCGGCGGCCAAACCGCTGCTGGGCAGCATTGCCGTGCCTGCACTGCTGCTCAATGCGCTGGACGATCCCTTTGTCCCTTCGTGCAGCCTGCCGGCGCCAGGCGAAGTCGGCCCGCGGGTTACGCTGTGGCATCCGCCGCTCGGCGGTCATGTGGGTTTTGCACAGGGGCGTTGGCCGGGACATGTACTGGCCATGCCGCAGGCCGTCACGCAGTGGCTGGCACACAGCGAAAAAGGATGAATGCAATGGACGATATCGTGAAGCAGGCCATGGCCAAATGGCCCCATGTGCCTGCCTGCAGCGGCTGGCTGGGGCTGGACGAGCGCGGGCGCTGGTATCTGCGCGATGAACAGGCCCAGGCCAGCGGCGCTTTCGACAGCGGAATCCCGGGAGCCAAGGGCGCGGAGGTGCGCAACGAAAAGCTGGCGGACTTCATCGCCCGCAACTACCTGGCCGAGCCCGATGGTCGATGGTTCTTCCAGAACGGTCCCCAGCGCGTGTATGTGGAGCTGGAGAATGCTCCCTGGATATGGCGGTTGCGCTGGGATGGCGAGGGCCTGCAGATGCACAGCCATACAGGAGCCGAACTGGATGCCGGGGCCATCACCGAAGCGCTGATGGACGAGACGGGGCGCCTGTACCTGGCGACGCCTTCCGGCCTGGGCCTGGTCCATACGCAGGACATGATCGATGCCGCGGCTGCGCTGGAGGCGGGCGCGTTGCCGGCCTGTGAAGAGGTGCGGGCCGAGGCGTTGCCGCAGCGCTACGGTTTCGTGCGCAGTCCTGCGCGGGCATGAAAAAACCGGCCGAAGCCGGTTGGTTCCAGAAGTCCCGCGTGTTGCTCAATTGGCGGGGGCTGCTGCGCCTTCTGCGGCAGGGGCCTTGGGTTCTTCGAACTTGCCGCCCGCCGCGTTGGCCATGTAGACCACGCCGCGTGCAATTTCGGTGTCGTTGAAGTCGCCGCCACCCTGAGGGGCCATGGCGCCCTTGCCCTTGAGTGCCGAGTGCACCAGGCCTTCCAGTCCCTGTGCAAGGCGAGGGCCCCAGGCCGCAGCATCCTCGAACTTGGGTGCTCCTGCAGCGCCCGTGGCGTGGCAAGCGGCGCACTGGCCCTTGTAGACCTCTTCGCCCGCGCGCAGGGGGCGGTTGGCATCACGGATCTCCACAAGGCCGATCTTCTGCAGGCGCTGAGCCTTGGCCATTTCGGTCTGGGAAGCGCCGGCACCGGACTTGTCGGCCGAACTCACGTACTGCACGAGGCCGATGATCACGAACACCGGAACCACGAACGAGAAAAACACCGCTATCAGCAGTTGCCTGGGATTCTTGATCGGGCCCGTATGGGCTTCTTCGGTGTGGGTTGCGCTCATGAAGTCCTCTTGTGTTGTGGGGGCGTGAGTCAACAACAAATTATATCGACGGCCCTCTTGCAGACACTGCGCGCAGACCCGGGTTGACCTGGGACGCACATATGCCATGAGATGGATCAAGCAATTGGCAAATGCTTGCCGCACTGAATGACAAAGAGGCGTTCACCTTGCGGTGAACGCCTCTTTGCGGTTGGCGCGGCAGATGCGGTTATTGCTGCGCGGGAGTTTGCGTGGTTGCAGCCGCTGTCGCCGTCCTGTCGGTCCAGCCGCCGCCCAGGGCCTTGTACAGCTCGATCTGATTGAGCAGTTGCGCCAGGCGCACGCTCACGGTGGATTGCTCCAGCGCGAACAGGGTGCGCTGTGCGTCCAGCAGGTCCAGGTAGCTGGCCACGCCGTTGCTGTAGCGCAGGTCGGACAGCTTCAGGCGTGCCTGCTCGGCTTCGAGCTGGGCGCGCTGGGCCATGATCTGGTCACGCAGCGTGCCTTGGCTGTCCAGTGCGTCGGAGACTTCGCGGAAGGCGCTCTGGATGGATTTCTCGTACTGCGCAATGGCCACTTCGCGATCGACCTTGGCCGCAGCCAGATTGGCCGAGTTGCGGCCCGCATCGAAGATGGGCAGCAGGGCCGAGGGCGCCAGGGTGAAACCCCAGCTGCCGCTCTTGAACAGGCCCGACAGCTCGTTGCTGGCCGTGCCGAACTGCCCGGTCAGCGTGATACGCGGGAAGAAGGCCGCACGCGCCGCGCCGATGTTGGCATTGGCGCTGATCAGTTGCTGCTCGGCCTGGCGGATGTCGGGGCGCTGCGTGAGCAGGTCAGACGGCAGGCCGGCCGGCACGGCAGGCAGGTCGGCCGTGTCGCGCAGGCCCTGGCTGGAGCCCAGGCTGGCGACCACGTCCGCAGGCAGCGCCTGGCCCAGCAGCAGCACCAGGGCGTTCTCGTCCAGGGCACGCTGGCGCTGCTGCTGCGCCAGGGTGGCGCGCGCAGCTTCGGTCAGCGAGACGGCCTGGCGGTAGTCCAGCTCGGAGGCCACGCCCGTGTCGAAGCGCAGCTTGGTCAGCTTGATCGACTCTTCGCGCGTCTGCAGCGTGTCGCGCGAGATCTTCAGCAACTGCTCGTCGGCCAGCAGCGTGTACCAGCCGCTGGCCACGGCGGCCACCAGGCTGGTCTGCGCGGCGCGGCGCGCTTCCTCGGTGGCCAGGTACTGGGCCAGGGCCGCTTCCTTCAGGCTGCCGATGCGCCCGAAGAAGTCCAGCTCCCAGGAGGTCACGGCCAGGCCGACCTGGTAGCTGTTGACGTACTTGGTGCCGGAGCCCGTGGTATTCGGGGCGCGGCTGGCGTTGACGCCTGCACCGACCGTCGGGAACTGGTCGGCGCGCGTGATCCGGTACTGCGCCTGGGCGCGCTCGATATTGAGCGCGGCCACGCGCAGGTCGCGGTTGTTGTCCAGCGCGGTGCGCACCAGTTGCTGCAGGCGTGCGTCCTGGAAGAAATCCTGCCAGGGCAGCTGTGCGGCAGCCGTTCCGCCTTCTGCCGCAGCAGTGGCGTTCGCACGGGTGTATTGGGCCGCGACCGGAGCGGCAGGGCGCTCGTAGGTGGGGATGAGCGAGCATCCCGCCAGGAGCACGGCGGTGGCGATGGCCACCGGGGTACTGCGATTAATCATGGCTCAAGGCCTCCTTGCCGGCCGGTGTGGACGGCGGGTTGTGCGTTTTGATCTTGCCCTTGAACAGCTTGCGCACCACGACGAAGAAGGTGGGCACGAACAGCACGGCCAGCACGGTGCCGGTGATCATGCCGCCGAGCACGCCGGTGCCGATGGCACGCTGGCTGGCGGAGCTGGCGCCGGAGGCGATCACCAGAGGCACCACGCCCAGGCCGAAGGCCAGCGAGGTCATGATGATGGGCCGGAACCGCAGGTGTGCGGCTTCCAGCGCGGCCTCGATCAGGCCCTTGCCTTCGGCCTGCAGGTCCTTGGCGAACTCCACGATCAGGATGGCGTTCTTTGCCGACAGGCCGATCACCGTCACCAGTCCGATCTGGAAGTACACGTCGTTGGAATAGTTGCGCAGCAAGGTGGCGAGCACCACGCCCAGCAGACCCAGCGGCACGACCAGAATCACCGACAGCGGAATCGACCAGCTCTCGTACAGAGCGGCCAGGCACAGGAACACGGCCAGGATGGCGAAGGCGTACAGGAAGATGGCTTGCGAGCCCGCCAGCTTTTCCTCACGCGACTGGCCGGTCCACTCGAAGCCGAAGCCTTCGGGCAGCTTGGCAGCCAGCTTTTCCATCTCGTCCATGGCATCGCCCGAGCTGAAGCCCGGAGCAGCCGAGCCTTCGATGCGCACGGCCGGGTAGCCGTTGTAGCGCACCGTCTGCTGCGCGCCCTTGACCCACTTGGTGGTCGCGAACGTGGACAGCGGCACCGGATCGCCCTTGGCATTGCGCGCGTTCAGGCGCAGCAGATCGTCGGGCTGCATGCGGGCCGGAGCGTCGGCCTGCACGATCACGCGCTGCAGACGACCCTGGTTGGGGAAGTCATTGACGTAGGACGAGCCCAGTGCCGTGGACAGCGCCGCATTGATCGAGGTGAAGTCCACGCCCAGTGCGTTGGCCTTGTCGCGGTCGATCTCGATGCGCAGCTGCGGCGCGTCTTCCAGGCCGTCGGGACGCACGCCGGCCAGCACCTTGCTCTGCCCGGCCATGCCCAGCAGCATGTTGCGCGCATTGATCAGCGCATCGTGGCCGTGGCCGGCACGGTCCTGCAGGCGGAACGAGAAGCCCACGGCATTGCCCAGTTCGGGAATGGGCGGCGGGTTCACGGCGAACACGAAGGCGTCGCGTATGCCCGCCGTCATGCCCATGATGCGGCCCGTCATGGCATCCACCGTGGAGTCCGCTCCCTTGCGTTCAGACCAGTCCTTGAGCGGCACGAAGGCGAGGGCGGCGTTCTGGCCCTGGCCGGAGAAGCTGAAGCCCAGCACGCTGACCATGTTGGCCACTTCGGGCTGCGGCAGCACGGCCTCCTCGACCTGCTTCATGACTTCCAGCGTGCGCTCCTTGGCGGCGCCAGGAGGCAGTTGCACGTTGACGATGAAGTAGCCCTGGTCCTCGGTCGGCAGGAACGAGGTCGGCAGGCCACGGAACACCACCACGGCACCGGCGATCACGGCCAGGTACACGCCGATCATCAGCACCGAGCGCTTGAGCAGGCGAGCCACCCAGCCTTCATAGGACTTGGCCGAGCGTGCGAACGTGCGGTTGAACCAGCCGAAGAAGCCTTTCTTCTCGTGGTTGTGGCCGGCCTCCACGGGCTTGAGCAGCGTTGCGCACAGAGCCGGTGTCAGCGTCAGCGCCATGAAGGCCGAGAAGCTGATGGAGGCGACCATCACGATGGAGAACTGCCGGTAGATATTGCCGGTGGACCCCGCGAAGAAAGCCAGCGGTATGAACACCGCGATCAGCACCAGCGTAATGCCCACGATGGCGCCCGAGATCTGGCCCATGGCCTTGATCGCGGCCTCGCGCGGCGGCAGGCCTTCCTCGCTCATGATGCGCTCGACGTTCTCCACGACCACGATGGCGTCGTCCACCACGATGCCGATGACCAGCACCATGCCGAACATGGCCAGCACGTTGATCGAGAAGCCCACGGCCTGCATGACCGCGAAGGTGCCCAGCAGTGCAATGGGCACCACGATGGTCGGGATCAGCGTGTAGCGCCAGTTCTGCAGGAACAGGTACATCACCAGGAACACCAGCACGATGGCTTCCAGCAGCGTGTGGGCCACCTTCTCGATGGAGATGCTCACGAATTTGGAGCTGTCGTAGGGAATGGAGTAATTCACGCCCTTGGGGAAGAACTTCTTCAGTTCCTCCATGCGTGCATGCACGGCCTTGGCCGTGGCCAGCGCATTGCCGCTGGGCGTCAGCTGCACGCCGATACCCACGGCATCCTTGCCGTTCAGGCGGGCGGAGGTCGCGTAGGCCTGGCCGCCGATCTCGATGGTGGCCACGTCCTTGAGTCGCACGGTGGAGCCATCGGCATTGGCGCGCAGCACGATGTTCTCGAACTGGCTGATCGAAGACAGCTGGCCCATCACCGTCACCGTGGCGGCGATCTTCTGGCCCGTGATGTTGGGCAGGTCGCCGATGGCGCCGCTGGCCACCTGGGCGTTCTGGCTGCGGATGGCGGCTGTCACGTCCTCGGCCGAGAGCTTGTAGCCCTGCAGCTTGGCGGGATCGAACCAGATGCGCATCGCCTTTTCCGTGCCGAACAGCTGTGCCTGGCCCACGCCTGCCACACGCTGGATTTCGGGAACGATGTTGCGCGAGGCATAGTCGCCCAGGGCCACCGTGTCATAGGCCTTGGCGTCCTCGGACGACAGCATGATGAACAGCAGGAAGTTGGACGACGCCTTGTCCACGCGAACGCCCTGCTGCGTCACCGAAGCAGGCAGGCGCGGCGTGGCGCGCGAGAGGCGGTTTTGCACGTCCACCTGCGCCAGGTCCACGTTGGTGCCGGCCTCGAAGCTGATGGTGATGCTGCCCGTGCCGTCGGCCTGGGCCACAGACTCCATGTAGACCAGGCCGGGCGAGCCGTTCATCTCGCGCTCGATCACGGACAGCACGCTGTCTTCGAGCACCTTCGCGGACGCGCCTGGATAGGCCGTGTTGATGACGATGGCCGGAGGGGCCACCTTGGGGTATTGAGCGATCGGGAGCTTGGTCAGCGCGATACCACCGAGGACGATGATGAACAGCGCGACGACCCATGCAAAGATCGGTCTGTCGATAAAGAACTTGGCCATTGCTGAGCCCCTTGATTACTTCTTGTCTGCCTGGTCCGCAGGCTTGGCATCGGCTGCGGCTTGCGGGGCTGGCGCTGCCGTGCCGGCCGGCTTCTGGGCGCCTGCGGCCTCGGGCTGCCACGGTACGGGCTTGACCGGCGTGCCGGGTGGCAGCATCTGCAGCTTCTGGAAGCCGTCGACCATCACCTTCTCGCCCGCCTGCAGGCCTTCGCTGACCAGCCATTGGTTGTTCTGGGCCGTGGTCACCTTCACTTGGCGCTTGGTGATCTTGCCGTCGTCGCTGACCACGCTCACGGTGTCGCCGGTCTCGGTGCGCGTCACCGCCTGCTGGGGCACGGCAATGGCGTTGGACGCCTGGGCCTGCTCCATGCGCACGCGCACATACATGCCGGGCAGCAGCAATCCCTTGGGATTGGGCACCTCGGCACGCAGCGTGACCTGGCCGGTGGAGCTGTCCACGGTCAGGTCGGTGAACAGCAGCTTGCCCTTGAGTTCGTAGGCCGTGCCATCGTCCAGGCGCACCTCGACGCTGGCGGCTTCGGCGCCATCGGCCTTCTTGAGCTTGCCCTGCTCCATCGCGCGGCGCAGCCGGAAGGCTTCGCTGGACGACTGGGTGAAATTCACATAGACCGGATTGATCTGCTGGACCACGGCCAGCGGGGTCGCCTCGCCCTGGCCGACCAGCGCGCCTTCGGTCACCAGAGACTGGCCGATGCGGCCAGAAATGGGGGCGGTGACGCTGGTATAGCCAAGATTGATCTCGGCGGTCCGCACGGAGGCCTTGCCGGCCGCGACGTCAGCCTGGGCTTGCTTGTAGGCAGCCTCTGCATTGACGAAGTCCTGCTTGCTGATCGCGTTGGCGGCAACCAGCGGGCGGTAGCGTTCCAGTTGCGCCAGTGCCTGGGCCTGGTTGGCCTCGGCACGGGCCTGCGTGGCCTTGGCACTTTGCAGCGTCGCCTGGTAGGGCGCCGGATCGATGCGGTACAGCACCTGGCCGGCCTTCACGTCGCTGCCTTCCTTGAACAGGCGCTCCTGCACGATGCCGGCGCTGCGGGCCCGGATCTGGGCCACGCGGCGCGCGTCCACGCGGCCGGGCAACTCGGTCACAAGTCCCACATCGGCGGGGGTGGCCACCACCACACCTACAGGGACGGCGGGCATCTGCTGCTGTGCGGCAGCTTGTTCTTCGGGCTTTTTCCCGCAGGCGGCCATGGCCATTGCGGCGGTGACGGCCAGGGCCACGGTGGTGAGGCGCAGACTGTTGTAAGGGGACGGAGCGGCTGACACATTGCTGCGTGTGCTGGGCATGATGGGTCCTTGTGCTGAATCAAATAACGATGTTGACGTTCCGGTCAGCGCTATCCGGAACGCCCGTGTCCACGGGCAAGTCGCGGATTATACATACATACATGAATGTATAATGACCGCAGTTGCTGCAAGGCGGCGCGAAGCATGGCGTAGCGTGGCATGGCCGGGCTCAACGATGGAAGGAAATACATCTTGGCACGACGAACGAAAGAAGATGCGTTTGCAACGCGCAACAGTCTGCTGGACGCTGCGGAGCAAGTGTTCTACGAGCAGGGTGTCGCCCGGGCCTCGCTCAACGAGATTGCCCAGCGAGCCGGCGCCACGCGCGGTGCGGTCTACTGGCATTTCAAGGACAAGCTGGATCTCTTCTATGCCATGCTGGATCGCGTCACGCTCCCGCTGGAGCAGGCCGCTCAGGGCGACTGCGAAGATGACTCCGAATGCGATGCGCTGGAATATGTGCGGCGCCTGATGGCGGTGGTCTTCGGGCGCATTGCGGATGACGACAGCACGCGGCGCGTCTTCGAGATCCTGTTGCTCAAGGTGGAGTACGTGGGCGAACTCATGCCGGTGCAGGAGCGCAATCGTGCGGCACTGGACTCCTTTTCGTCCCGGCTGGAGTTGGCGCTGTGTGCCGCTGCCGAAAGCCATGCGGTCACCATGCCCATGTCGGCGCACCAGGCATCGATCGCACTGTGCGCCATGTTTGACGGGCTGCTGCAGAGCTGGCTGCTGGGGCGGGCTTTCGATCTCAAGCAAGTGGGTGCCCAGGCGGTGGATGTCTGCCTGCGCGGGCTGGGCTTCACGGTTTCGGAGGCTCCTGCCCAATGAGCGGGCGGGGCCGCGGGGCTTGTACGCGGTAGTGCAAAGTCATGCGACAATCATCGGCTTGTGCAGGGCAGCGATGCCTTGAGCGGCTGTAGCTCAGTGGATAGAGTATTGGCCTCCGAAGCCAAGGGTCGTGGGTTCGATCCCCGCCAGCCGCGCCACATTTTTCTTGGATCGCCCCGGTGGCCTGAGAAAAAATGCACTGAATTTTTTCAGACGAAAAAAACGGTGCTAGAATTCAAATCTCTTCGGAGGGGTGCCCGAGTGGCTAAAGGGGGCAGACTGTAAATCTGTTGGCTTACGCCTACACTGGTTCGAATCCAGTCCCCTCCACCAGTAATGGTGAAGAAGAGAAGTCATCTGAAAAGGTGGCAGCGTGCAGTCAATCTGTGCGGGAGTAGTTCAATGGTAGAACCCTAGCCTTCCAAGCTAATGACGCGGGTTCGATTCCCGTCTCCCGCTCCAGTTTGCAAGCAAAGTTTTTTGAGGTTGCTTCGGCGGCTTCAAGGCCCATGTGGCTCAGTGGTAGAGCACTCCCTTGGTAAGGGAGAGGTCGGCAGTTCGATCCTGCCCATGGGCACCATTCTCTCTGGTGCGCTCGCTAGATGGGGTTGCGCCAAATCCTGTTGTAGTGATTTAGATTTTTTTCGGAGTCGGAAAAATGGCTAAAGAAAAATTCGAGCGTACCAAGCCCCACGTCAACGTGGGCACCATCGGTCACGTGGACCACGGCAAGACGACCCTGACGGCTGCCATCGCCACCGTTCTGTCCAAGAAGTTCGGCGGCGAAGCCAAGGCTTACGACCAGATCGACGCAGCACCTGAAGAAAAGGCCCGCGGCATCACGATCAACACCGCCCACGTCGAGTACGAAACGGCCAACCGCCACTACGCTCACGTTGACTGCCCCGGCCACGCCGACTACGTCAAGAACATGATCACCGGCGCTGCTCAGATGGACGGCGCTATCCTGGTGTGCTCGGCCGCTGACGGCCCGATGCCCCAGACCCGCGAGCACATCCTGCTGGCTCGTCAGGTGGGCGTGCCCTACATCATCGTGTTCCTGAACAAGTGCGACATGGTGGACGACGAAGAGCTGCTGGAGCTGGTCGAAATGGAAGTGCGCGAGCTGCTGGCCAAGTACGACTTCCCCGGCGACGACACCCCCATCATCCGCGGCTCGGCCAAGCTGGCCCTGGAAGGTGACGCAAGCGACAAGGGCGAGCCCGCCATCCTGCGTCTGGCTGAAGCCCTGGACACCTACATCCCCACGCCCGAGCGCGCTGTGGACGGTGCCTTCGCAATGCCCGTGGAAGACGTGTTCTCGATCTCCGGCCGTGGCACCGTGGTGACCGGTCGCGTTGAGCGCGGCATCATCAAGGTCGGCGAAGAAATCGAAATCGTCGGTATCCGCGACACCCAGAAGACCATCGTCACCGGCGTGGAAATGTTCCGCAAGCTGCTGGACCAAGGCCAGGCTGGCGACAACGTGGGCCTGCTGCTGCGCGGCACCAAGCGTGAAGACGTGGAACGCGGCCAAGTGCTGTGCAAGCCCGGCTCCATCAAGCCCCACACCCACTTCACGGCTGAGGTGTACGTGCTGTCCAAGGACGAAGGTGGTCGCCACACTCCGTTCTTCAACAACTACCGTCCCCAGTTCTATTTCCGCACGACCGACGTGACCGGCTCCATCGAGCTGCCCGCCGACAAGGAAATGGTGATGCCTGGCGATAACGTGTCGATCACCGTCAAGCTGATCGCCCCCATCGCCATGGAAGAAGGTCTGCGCTTCGCTATCCGCGAAGGCGGCCGTACCGTGGGCGCTGGCGTGGTTGCCAAGATCATTGCCTAACTGATTCGTAGGGGTATAGCTCAATTGGCAGAGCGTCGGTCTCCAAAACCGAAGGTTGTAGGTTCGATTCCTACTGCCCCTGCCACCTGATGGTGGAATCGCAACGAGCCCGCCCCAAAGCGGGCTTCGGTGTCTTGGCGTTGCGCAAAAAATGCGCATTAGAAATGGATTATGGCCACTACTCAGGTTGAAACGGTCAGCTCCGGAGCTGACAAAGCCAAGCTTGCCGCAGTCGCGGCTTTAGTCGTTGCTGCGATCGCAGGTTTCTATCTGCTGAGCAAGCAAGGGCCCATCGTTCAGTGGCTGGTGCTGCTGGTCGGTCTGGCTGCGGCTGCTGGCACGTTCCTTGTTTCCGAGCCCGGAAAGCGTTTCGTCAGCTTTGCGCAGGATGCCTGGCGCGAAGTCAAGAAGGTCGTCTGGCCGACGCGCAAGGAGACCATGCAGATGACCTTGTACGTCTTCGGCTTTGTGGTCATCATGGCCTTGTTCCTGTGGTTCACGGACAAGACGCTGGAGTGGGTCCTGTATGACCTGATTTTGGGCTGGAGGAAGTAATGGATGCTGTCGAAACAGGTGTGAACGACGGAGGGGCAACGCCTGCCAATCCGGATCTGCGCTGGTACATCGTCCATGCCTACTCCGGCATGGAAAAGGCCGTGGAGCGCAACATCATCGAGCGCATCGCGCGTTCGGACATGCAGTCCAAGTTCGGCCGCATCCTGGTTCCCACCGAGGAAGTGGTGGAGATGAAGAACGGCCAGCGCCGTACCACCGAACGCCGCTTGTTCCCTGGCTACGTGTTCGTCGAGATGGTCATGGACGACGACACCTGGCACCTGGTCAAGCACACCAGCAAGGTGACGGGTTTCGTGGGTGGTGCCAAGAACCGCCCAGCACCGATCTCCGAAGAGGAAGTGCGCAAGATCGTCAGCCAGATGCAGGAAGGCACGGACAAGCCGCGCCACAAGATCGAATTCATGCCCGGCGAACTGGTGCGTGTCAAGGAAGGTCCGTTCACGGACTTCAATGGCTCGGTCGAAGAGGTCAACTACGAAAAGAGCCGCCTGCGCGTCTCGGTGATGATCTTCGGTCGCTCTACGCCGGTCGAGCTTGAATTTGCCCAGGTTGAAAAAACCTGAGTTACCGCTTACAATCTCTGGCTCTGCATTTTTAGGCTCGGTGCAGGGCGTGTCAGCAAGAGTCTTTTAACCCCCGGGGAGCTGCCGGCTGCAACTATTGTTGGTTGGGCCGGCGGCGCTATACCCGCAAGGAGCATTCAATGGCGAAGAAAATCGTCGGCTTCATCAAGCTGCAAGTGCCAGCTGGTAAGGCCAATCCCTCTCCTCCGATCGGTCCTGCGCTGGGTCAGCGCGGCCTCAACATCATGGAATTCTGCAAGGCGTTCAACGCCCAGACCCAAGGTGTCGAGCCCGGCCTGCCCCTGCCCGTGGTCATCACGGCCTTTGCCGACAAGAGCTTCACCTTCATCATCAAGACGCCTCCGGCGACTGTGCTGATCAAGAAGGCCATCAAGCTGGACAAGGGCTCCTCCAACCCCCTGAAGAACAAGGTCGGCAAGATCACCCGCGCTCAGCTGGAAGAGATCGCCAACACCAAGCTGAAGGACATGAACGCTGCTGACGTCGACGCCGCCGTGCGTACGCTGGCTGGTTCGGCCCGTTCGATGGGCGTGATTGTGGAGGGCGTGTAAATGGCCAAGTTGACCAAGAAGCAAAAGGCTCTCCAGGGCAAGGTGGAGTCCACCAAGCTGTACGCTTTCGCCGACGCCGTGGCGCTGGTGAAGGAAGCCGCCACCGCCAAGTTCGATGAATCCATCGACGTGGCCGTGCAACTGGGCGTGGACGCCAAGAAGTCTGACCAAGTGGTTCGTGGCGCCGTCGTGCTGCCCCACGGCACTGGCAAGACCGCCCGCGTGGCCGTGTTCGCCCAAGGCGCCAAGGCTGAAGAAGCCAAGGCTGCTGGCGCCGACGTGGTCGGCATGGACGACCTGGCTGCCCGCGTGAAGGCTGGCGACATGCCCTTCGACGTGGTCATCGCTGCCCCCGACGCCATGCGCGTCGTCGGTACGCTGGGTCAGATCCTGGGCCCGCGCGGCCTGATGCCCAACCCCAAGGTGGGTACGGTGACTCCCGATGTGGCCACGGCCGTGAAGAACGCCAAGGCTGGTCAGGTGCAATACCGCGTCGACAAGGCCGGCATCATCCACGCCACCATCGGCCGCCGCTCGTTCGACAACGAGAAGCTGCAAGGCAACCTGGCTGCGCTGATCGACGCCCTGAACAAGTCCAAGCCCGCCTCGAGCAAGGGCCTGTACCTGCGCAAGGTGGCTGTTTCGTCGACCATGGGTGTGGGCGTTCGCGTCGACACGCAAACCATCTCGGCCTGATAGCCAAGAAATCTTGAGGCGGCTTGCGGGCTGCCTCAGTGGTGGGCCGGCGCAGCGATGCGCCGGGTCATCCAAGACCGTTGGTGTGCCTTGCGGCACTTAAACCTCAGGGGCCAACGCAGATGGCGATCCCGCTGCAGATGGATGCATTTCCAAAACAGTTGGTCGCTGCAACAAGAGCGCGCATGAGGGGCCTGCCCCGAGTGTGCATTTGAAGGAGTAGACCTTGAGTCTTAATCGCAGTGAGAAAGAAGCGGTCATCAATGAAGTGACCAGCCTCGCCGCAAAAGCTCAAACGCTTGTGATCGCGGAATACCGCGGCATCACGGTCGCCGACATGACCAAACTGCGCGTTGACGCCCGCAGCAAGGGTGTGAGCCTGAGCGTGTTGAAGAACACGCTGGCCCGCCGTGCTGTGGCTGGCAGCCAGTTCGACGTTGTCGCCGACCAGATGACCGGCCCTCTGATCTATGGCTTCTCTGAAGACGCAGTGGCTGCCGCCAAGGTGGTGGCCGACTTCGCGAAAACCAACGACAAGCTGGTGATCCGCGGTGGTGCGTTTGCAGGCAAGGCCCTGGACGTGAACGGTGTGAAGCAACTGGCGAACATCCCCTCGAAGGAAGTTCTGCTGGCACAACTGTGTGGCTTGCTGATGTCGCCTATCTCGCGTACGGCCGTTGTGCTGGGCGCCCTGGCGGCAAAGAAGAGCGAAGGCTCTGCCGAAGAACCGGCAGCCGAAGCAGTCGCAGCCTGAGCGCGCGGCAGTTAACCAATATTGTTAGGAAATCAAAATGGCATTCGATAAAGACGCATTTCTGACCGCGCTCGACGGCATGACGGTCCTGGAACTCAATGACCTGGTGAAGGCCATTGAAGAGAAGTTCGGCGTGAGCGCTGCCGCCATGGCCGCTCCCGCTGCTGGTGGCGCTGCTGGCGGCGCTGCTGCTGCAGAAGAAAAGACCGAGTTCAACGTTGTGCTGACCGAAGCCGGCGCGAACAAGGTTTCCGTCATCAAGGCCGTGCGTGAAATCACCGGCCTGGGTCTGAAGGAAGCCAAGGACCTGGTCGACGGCGCTCCCAAGAACGTCAAGGAAGGCGTTGCCAAGGCTGACGCTGAAGCCGCTGTGAAGAAGCTGGTGGAAGCCGGTGCCAAGGCTGAACTGAAGTAATTCAGTCCCCTCAAGGGCTGGAGGCTCCGAAAAAGGGCCTCCAGCCTTTGGCGCTTGTGGAGAGCGTATCCATAGAGCACACTAGAAAGCGGTCTGGAGCAGCCTGTTTTCTAGTGTCTTCTGACAACCCGACAGCAGAAGATGCCTTGGTTCGGGCGATGTGCAACGCATCGCCGTCAGCCATGGTTGGTAGTGGCCAACCGCCAAGCCCGCAGGGAGCTTTCCATGTGGGGCAGTCGTCGCAGACCCAGGACTCATGTCTTTGCCCGGAGATCTCATGGCCTATTCTTACACCGAACGCAAGCGAATCCGCAAAAGCTTCGGGAGCCGCGACAGCGTGCTCGAAGTGCCTTACCTGCTGCAGATGCAAAAAGATGCATATACCGCATTCTTGCAGGCAGATGTAGCCCCCAAAAAACGCACCATCGAAGGCCTGCAAGCGGCCTTCAACTCTGCCTTCCCCATCGTCTCCCACAACGGTTTTGTGGAGATGAAGTTCGTCGAGTACAACCTCGCCAAGCCTGCTTTCGATGTGCGCGAGTGCCAGACCCGTGGTCTGACCTTCGCCTCTGCCGTGCGCGCCAAGGTTCAGCTGATCATCTATGACCGTGAGTCTTCGACCTCGCAGTCCAAGGTGGTCAAGGAAGTCAAGGAGCAAGAGGTCTACATGGGCGAAGTGCCCCTGATGACCGACAAGGGCTCGTTCATCATCAACGGTACCGAGCGCGTCATCGTCTCGCAGCTGCACCGCTCGCCTGGCGTGTTCTTCGAACACGACAAGGGCAAGACCCACAGCTCGGGCAAGCTGCTGTTCTCGGCACGCATCATTCCTTACCGCGGCTCGTGGCTGGACTTCGAGTTCGACCCCAAGGACCTGCTGTTCTTCCGCGTCGACCGTCGTCGCAAGATGCCCGTGTCCATTCTGCTGAAGGCCATCGGCCTGACGCCGGAATCGATCCTGGCCAATTTCTTCGTCAACGACAACTTCCGCCTCATGGATTCGGGCGCGCAGATGGAGTTCGTCCCCGAGCGCCTGCGCGGCGAGGTCGCGCGCTTCGACATCACCGACAAGTCGGGCAAGGTCGTGGTCGCCAAGGACAAGCGCGTCACTGCTCGCCACACGCGTGAGCTGGAGCAGTCGGGCACCAAGTTCATCAGCGTCCCCGAAGATTTCCTGATCGGCCGCGTGGTCGCCAAGAACATCGTCGATCCGGACACTGGCGAGATCATCGCCAAGGCCAACGAAGAGCTGACCGAGTCCCTGCTCAAGAAGCTGCGCAGCGCCGGCATCCAGGATCTGCAGTGCATCTACACGAACGAGCTGGACCAGGGCGCCTACATTTCGCAGACCCTGCGCACCGACGAAACCGTCGATGAGTTCGCTGCGCGCGTGGCCATCTACCGCATGATGCGCCCCGGCGAGCCGCCGACCGAGGACGCCGTGCAGGCCCTGTTCCAGCGCCTGTTCTACAACCCCGACACCTACGATCTTTCGCGCGTGGGCCGGATGAAGTTCAACGCCAAGGTCGGCCGCGATGGCGCCACCGGCCCCATGGTGCTGTCCAACGAGGACATCCTGGCCGTGGTCAAGATCCTGGTGGATCTGCGCAACGGCAAGGGCGAGGTCGATGACATCGACCACCTGGGCAACCGCCGCGTGCGTTGCGTGGGCGAACTGGCCGAGAACCAGTACCGCACGGGCCTGGCACGTATCGAGAAGGCCGTGAAGGAGCGTCTGGGTCAGGCCGAGCAAGAGCCGCTGATGCCCCATGACCTGATCAACAGCAAGCCGATTTCGGCCGCCCTGAAGGAATTCTTCGGTGCGTCGCAGCTGTCGCAGTTCATGGACCAGACCAATCCTCTGGCCGAAATCACGCACAAGCGTCGCGTCTCGGCCCTGGGCCCGGGCGGTCTGACGCGCGAGCGCGCAGGCTTCGAAGTGCGCGACGTGCACGTGACCCACTACGGCCGCGTCTGCCCTATCGAAACGCCTGAAGGCCCGAACATCGGCCTGATCAATTCGCTGGCCCTGTACGCCCGCCTGAACGAGTACGGCTTCATCGAGACGCCTTACCGTCGCGTGGCCGACGGCAAGGTCACGATGGAGATCGATTACCTGTCGGCCATCGAGGAAGGCAAGTACATCATCGCCCAGGCCAATGCCGAGCTGGATGCCGAAGGCCGCCTGATCGGCGACCTGGTGTCGGCGCGCGAAAAGGGTGATTCGACCCTGGTGTCGGCCGAGCGCGTTCAGTACATGGACGTGTCGCCCGCACAGATCGTGTCGGTGGCTGCCTCGCTGATTCCGTTCCTGGAGCACGATGACGCGAACCGCGCATTGATGGGCGCCAACATGTCGCGTCAGGCCGTGCCTGTGCTGCGTCCCGAAAAGCCCATGGTGGGCACGGGCATCGAGCGCGTGGCGGCAGTGGACTCCGGCACCGTGGTGACGGCAACCCGCGGCGGTATCGTGGACTATGTCGATGCAACGCGCATCGTGGTCCGCGTGAACGATGCGGAAGCCGTGGCCGGCGAAGTCGGCGTGGACATCTACAACCTCATCAAGTACCAGCGTTCCAACCAGAACACCAACATCCACCAGCGTCCCATCGTCAAGCGTGGCGACAAGCTGGCCAAGGGTGACGTGGTGGCCGACGGCGCATCGACCGACCTGGGCGAAATCGCCATCGGTCAGAACATGCTGATCGCCTTCATGCCCTGGAACGGCTACAACTTCGAGGATTCGATCCTGATCAACGAGCGCGTGGTGGCCGAAGACCGCTACACCTCGATCCATATCGAAGAACTCGTGGTGATGGCCCGCGACACCAAGCTCGGTGCAGAGGAAATCACGCGCGACATCCCGAACCTGTCCGAGCAGCAGCTCAACCGCCTGGACGAGTCCGGCATCATCTACGTGGGTGCGGAAGTGCAGCCCGGCGATGTGCTGGTCGGCAAGGTCACGCCCAAGGGCGAGACCACGCTGACGCCTGAAGAGAAGCTGCTGCGCGCCATCTTCGGCGAGAAGGCTTCCGACGTGAAGGACACCTCGCTGCGCGTGGACCAGGGCTCGCAAGGCACCGTGATCGACGTGCAGGTCTTCACCCGTGAAGGCATCCAGCGCGACAAGCGTGCCCAGCAGATCATCGACGATGAACTCAAGCGCTACCGCCTGGACCTGAACGACCAGCTGCGCATCGTCGAGGCCGACGCCTTCGACCGTATCGAGAAGCTGCTCAATGGCCGCGTGGCCAACGGCGGCCCGCAAAAGCTGGCCAAGGGCGCCAAGATCGACAAGGCCTACCTGGACGGCGTGGAGAAGTTCCACTGGTTCGACATCCGTCCTGCAGAGGACGAGGTCGCCACCCAGCTCGAGTCCATCAAGAACTCGCTGGAGCAGACGCGCCACAGCTTCGACCTGGCTTTCGAAGAAAAGCGCAAGAAGCTCACCCAGGGCGACGAGCTGCCCGCTGGCGTGCTCAAGATGGTCAAGGTCTACCTGGCCGTCAAGCGCCGCCTGCAGCCCGGCGACAAGATGGCCGGCCGCCACGGCAACAAGGGCGTGGTCTCCAAGATCGTTCCGGTTGAGGACATGCCCTACATGGCCGACGGCTCCACTGCCGACATCGTGCTGAACCCGCTGGGCGTGCCTTCGCGCATGAACATCGGCCAGGTGCTGGAAGTGCATCTGGGCTGGGCCGGCAAGGGCCTGGGCCAGCGCATCGGCGACATGCTGCAGCAGGAAGCCCGTGCGGCCGAAATCCGTGCCTTCATGGAAGAGATCTACAACTCGCGCGGCCGCAAGGAAGACCTGGCCCAGCTCGATGACAACGAGATCGTGTCCATGGCGCAGGCGCTGACTACGGGCGTGCCGTTTGCCACGCCGGTGTTCGACGGCGCTTCCGAGCAGGAAATCCAGGACATGCTGCATCTGGCATATCCGGAAGAGCTGAAGGAGCGCAAGGGCCTGACCGAAAGCCGCACGCAGGCCTACCTGTATGACGGCCGCACCGGTGACCGCTTCGAGCGTCCGACCACCATCGGCTACATGCACTACCTGAAGCTGCACCACTTGGTCGACGACAAGATGCACGCCCGCTCCACGGGTCCGTACTCTCTGGTGACGCAGCAGCCCCTGGGCGGCAAGGCCCAGTTCGGCGGCCAGCGTTTCGGGGAAATGGAAGTGTGGGCGCTGGAAGCCTACGGCGCCGCCTATGTGCTGCAGGAAATGCTGACCGTGAAGTCCGACGACGTGGTGGGCCGTACCAAGGTGTACGAATCCATCGTCAAGGGCGAGCACGCCATCGAGGCAGGCATGCCCGAGTCGTTCAACGTGCTGGTCAAGGAAATCCGCTCCCTGGGCCTCGACATCGAGCTTGAGCGTTCTTAAATATTGAAAAGGGAAAGAGTCTTATGAAATCTCTACTCGACCTGTTCAAGCAATTCACGCCCGATGAGCATTTCGATGCCATCAAGATCGGTCTGGCTTCTCCCGAGAAGATCCGTTCCTGGTCCTTCGGCGAGGTGAAGAAGCCCGAGACCATCAACTACCGCACGTTCAAGCCCGAGCGCGATGGTCTGTTCTGCGCCAAGATCTTTGGCCCCATCAAGGACTACGAGTGCCTGTGCGGCAAGTACAAGCGCCTCAAGCACCGCGGCGTGATCTGCGAGAAGTGCGGCGTCGAAGTGACCCAGACCAAGGTGCGCCGCGAGCGCATGGGCCACATCGACCTGGCTGCGCCCTGCGCCCACATCTGGTTCCTGAAGTCGCTGCCGTCGCGTCTGGGCCTGGTGCTCGACATGACGCTGCGCGACATCGAGCGCGTGCTGTACTTCGAAGCCTACGTGGTGACCGACCCCGGCATGACCCCGCTGAAGAAGTTCAGCATCATGACCGAGGACGATTACGAGGCCAAGCGCACCGAGTACGGTGACGAGTTCGAAGCCAAGATGGGCGCCGAAGGCATCAAGGACCTGCTCGAAGGCATCGACATCGACGTCGAGACCGAGCGCCTGCGCGGCGACCTGACCGGCTCCGAAGTCAAGGTCAAGAAGAACGCCAAGCGCCTGAAGCTGCTGGAAGCGTTCAAGAAGTCCGGCATCAAGCCGGGCTGGATGGTCATGGAAGTGCTGCCCGTGCTGCCCCCGGACCTGCGTCCGCTGGTGCCGCTGGACGGCGGCCGCTTCGCAACGTCCGACCTGAACGACCTGTATCGCCGCGTCATCAACCGCAACTCGCGTCTGCGCCGCCTGCTGGAGCTGAAGGCTCCGGAAATCATCGCGCGCAACGAAAAGCGCATGCTGCAGGAAGCAGTGGACTCGCTGCTGGACAACGGCCGCCGTGGCAAGGCCATGACGGGCGCCAACAAGCGTGCCCTGAAGTCGCTGGCCGACATGATCAAGGGCAAGAGCGGCCGTTTCCGCCAGAACTTGCTGGGCAAGCGCGTGGACTACTCGGGCCGTTCCGTGATCACGGTGGGTCCGTACCTCAAGCTGCACCAGTGCGGTCTGCCCAAGCTGATGGCGCTGGAACTGTTCAAGCCCTTCATCTTCGCGCAGCTCGAGCAGCGCGGCATCGCCACCACCATCAAGGCGGCGAAGAAGGAAGTGGAATCCGGCACGCCCGTGGTGTGGGACATCCTCGAAGAGGTCATCAAGGAGCACCCGGTCATGCTGAACCGTGCTCCCACGCTGCACCGCCTGGGCATCCAGGCCTTCGAGCCCATCCTGATCGAAGGCAAGGCCATCCAGCTGCACCCGCTCGTCTGCGCGGCCTTCAACGCCGACTTCGACGGTGACCAGATGGCCGTCCACGTTCCGCTGTCGGTGGAAGCACAGATGGAAGCCCGCACGCTGATGCTGGCCTCCAACAACGTGCTGTTCCCCGCATCGGGCGAGCCCTCCATCGTTCCTTCGCAGGACGTGGTGCTGGGTCTGTACCACGCGACGCGCGAGCGCATCAACGGCAAGGGCGAGGGCATGGTCTTCGCCGACATCGGCGAAGTGCAGCGCGCGCTGGACGCCGAGCAGGTCGAGCTGGCCGCCAAGATCAGCGTTCGCCTGACCGAGTGGACGAAGAACAAGGACTCCGGCGAGTTCGAGCCTTCGACCAGCCTGGTGGAAACCACCGTGGGCCGCGCCCTGATGTCCGAGATCCTTCCCAAGGGCCTGCCGTTCAGCCACATGAACAAGGCGCTCAAGAAGAAGGAGATCTCCAAGCTCATCAATGCCTCGTTCCGCAAGTGCGGTCTGAAGGCCACGGTGGTGTTTGCCGACAAGCTGCTGCAAAACGGCTTCCGCCTGTCCACGCACGCCGGCATCTCGATCGCCATCGGCGACATGCTGGTGCCGCCGCAAAAGGCCGAGATCATCGGCCGTGCCGAAGCCGAGGTGAAGGAGATCGAACAGCAGTACGTCTCCGGTCTCGTGACCGCTGGCGAGCGCTACAACAAGGTGGTGGACATCTGGGGCAAGGCCGGCGACGAAGTCTCCAAGGTCATGATGGCCCAGCTGGCCAAGGAAAAGGTCATCGACCGCCACGGCAACGAAGTCGAGCAGGAATCGTTCAACGCCATCTACATGATGGCCGACTCCGGTGCCCGCGGCTCGGCCGCGCAGATCCGCCAGCTGGCCGGCATGCGTGGCCTGATGGCCAAGCCTGACGGCTCCATCATCGAGACGCCCATTACGGCGAACTTCCGTGAAGGCCTGAACGTTCTGCAGTACTTCATCTCCACCCACGGCGCCCGAAAGGGTCTGGCCGACACGGCGTTGAAGACGGCCAACTCCGGCTACCTGACGCGTCGTCTGGTGGACGTGACGCAGGATCTGGTGGTCAACGAGGACGATTGCGGCACGAGCAATGGCGCACTGATGCGCGCCATCGTCGAAGGCGGTGAAGTCATCGAATCGCTGCGCGACCGCGTGCTGGGCCGTACCACGGCCGAGGACGTCGTGCATCCCGAGACGCTGGCCGTGCTGCTGCCCGCAGGCACGCTGCTCAACGAAGACGTGATCGACGAGCTGGAGTCGCAAGGCGTGGACGAGATCAAGGTCCGCACCGCGCTGACCTGCGAAACCCGCTACGGCCTGTGCGCCAAGTGCTACGGCCGCGACCTGGGCCGCGGCGGCCTGATCAACCTCGGCGAAGCCGTGGGTGTGATCGCCGCCCAGTCCATCGGCGAGCCCGGCACGCAGCTGACCATGCGTACCTTCCACATCGGTGGTGCCGCTTCGCGCGCTGCCATCGCCTCGAGCGTGGAAGCCAAGTCCAACGGCTCCATCAGCTTCAACAGCACGATGCGCTACGTCAGCAACACCAAGGGTGAGCTGGTCGTGATTTCGCGTTCGGGCGAAATCGTCATCAGCGACAACGGCCGCGAGCGTGAGCGCCACAAGGTGCCCTACGGTGCCGTGCTGACCGTCAGGCCCGACCAGCAGGTCAAGGCCGGTCTGATCCTGGCCAACTGGGATCCGCTGACCCGACCCATCATTACCGAGTACGCCGGCCAGGTGCGCTTCGAGAATGTGGAAGAGGGCCTGACCGTGGCCAAGCAGGTCGATGAAGTGACCGGCCTGTCCACGCTGGTGGTGATCGATCCCAAGCGCCGTGGCTCTGCCAAGGTCGTGCGTCCCCAGGTCAAGCTGATCGATGCCAACAACCAGGAAGTCAAGATCCCCGGCACCGACCACTCGGTGACGATCGGCTTCCAGGTCGGCGCGCTGATCCAGGTGCGTGACGGCCAGGACGTGGGCCCCGGCGAAGTGCTGGCCCGTATCCCTGTCGAAGGCCAGAAGACCCGCGACATTACCGGCGGTCTGCCCCGCGTGGCCGAGCTGTTCGAAGCCCGCACGCCCAAGGACAAGGGCACGCTGGCCGAGATGACCGGCACCATTTCCTTCGGCAAGGAAACCAAGGGCAAGGTGCGCATGCAGATCACCGATCTGGATGGCAAGGTCTGGGAAGAACTCGTGCCCAAGGAAAAGAACATCCTGGTGCACGAAGGCCAGGTGGTCAACAAGGGTGAGTCCATCGTCGACGGCCCGGCCGATCCGCAGGACATCCTGCGCCTGCTGGGCATCGAGGAGCTGTCGCGCTACATCGTCGATGAAGTGCAGGACGTCTACCGCCTGCAGGGTGTGAAGATCAACGACAAGCACATCGAGGTGATCGTTCGCCAGATGCTGCGCCGCGTCGTGGTCGAGAACACCGGCGACTCGACCTACATCGCTGGCGAGCAGGTCGAGCGTTCGGAGATCCTCAATACCAACGAGGCGCTGCAGCGCGAAGGCAAGATCCCTGCCACGTACTCCAACGTGCTGCTGGGTATTACCAAGGCATCGCTGTCGACCGACTCCTTCATCTCTGCCGCGTCGTTCCAGGAAACGACCCGCGTGCTCACCGAGGCTGCCATCATGGGCAAGCGCGACGAGCTGCGTGGCCTGAAGGAAAACGTCATCGTGGGTCGCCTGATCCCCGCTGGTACGGGTCTGGCATACCACCAGGCGCGCAAGGCCAAGGACGCCATGGACGACGCAGAGCGCCGCGCCATCGCCGACGCCGAAGCGGCCGAACTGGCCGGTGTGATGGCTGACGACGACGCTGGCGTGGCTGCCGTCGCCGGTGACGCTTCCGCTGACTGATAGGCGGTGTCACCCCCTGAGCGGCTGTGCCGCTTCCCCCTCTCTCGCTACGCGGGAGGGGGACGACGCCCTCGCTGCGGGGGCGGCCCTTGCTCGGCGTCCCTCTTGTTGGGACATGCTGTCTCTTAGAGCAGTGCATGGCGCAAGTGCTTGATGATGTGACGCTCCCGGCCTGCCCTGCGCAGGCGGGAGCGTTTTTCTTTGGGAATAACCAGAGTTCGGCCGGACCAGCTTCCGGCCGGGCCATTGCAGACGATGTGGTCCTTGTCTCTTGAATGGATGCTGCTGGCACTGCTGGTGTTCTGGGCCGTCGGCGCATACAACCGGCTGGCCCGGCTGCGCAGCGGCTGCGTGCAGCAGTTCGGTACGCTCGATGCATACCTGGGCCAGTGGCATGCCATGCTGCAGGCCTTCGAGGCACAGCCCAAGGGCGAAGGCCAAAGCCCCGCCCTTGTGCATGCCCAGGCCGCGCTGCACCAGACCGCCGCGCAGTTGCAGGCGGCGCTGGTCGATGCCCGTGGCCGGCCGCTGCGCGAGAGCGCGCTGGCCTCGCTGGAGCATGCCTGCTCGGCGCTGGAGGTGGCCTGGCAGGCCATGACCAAGGTCGCCGTTGACACCGGCACCGGCGCCGCTGGCACTGGCGCTGCGCCATCAGATACCCCGTCGCCGGACCCCGATCCGCTGCAGCCCTGGCAGCAGCGCTGGACCGAGCACCAGGTGCGCAACCGCCTGGGACTGCAGCAATTCAACGCCGCGGCCGAGCGCTACAACGCCGCCATCGCGCAATATCCGGCCAGGGTGCTGGCCTGGCTGCTGGGCTTTCGCCCGGTGCGCAGCCTGCTGGTCGAACCTGCGCCCAGCAAGGTGCAGGAAAGTGGAACATGAACCAACGCACGCATTCTTCCCCGCGCCGCGCTGCGGCGCCCTCGCAGGCGCATGCCGCACCGGCCGCACCTCCTCTTTGGCAGCAGCTCGACGCCGTCGCCCAATGCCTGCAGGCCGTGCTCGAAGGCCAGTCCAGCCGCAGCGTGCTGGCGCGTGTGCCGCAGCCGCTGCGTCCCGGCGTGCAGGCCCTGCTGTTCCAGGTGCTGCGCCAGCTGGGCCGTGCCCAGGCGCTGCAAAAGCAGTTGGCCTCGCGCAACCCGCCGCCGCGCGTCAGCGCATTGCTGAACACCGCCCTGGCCCTGGCCTGGGATGAATCTCGCGCGCCATACCCGCCGTTCACCCTGGTCAACCAGGCCGTGGAAGCAGCCAAGCAAGGGCCGACCCGCGCGCAGTCCGGCTTTGTCAACGCCTGCCTGCGCCGCTTTCTGCGCGAGCGCGATGCCCTGGTCGCCGCCACCGAAGCCCAGCCGCAGGCGGTCTGGAACCATCCCGCCTGGTGGATTGCCCGCCTGCGCAAGGACCATCCCGATCACTGGCAGGCCATCCTGCAGGCCAACAACGAGCAGCCTCCGATGACGCTGCGCGTCAATCGCCAAAGGGCAGACCGCGCGCAGTACCAGGCGGCGCTGCAGGCCATGGACGTGCCATCGCTTGCCGTGGCCGACAGCGGCCTGCAACTGCAGCAGGCCTTGCCCGTGCAATCCCTGCCGGGCTTCGACCAGGGCCTGGCCTCCGTGCAGGATGCGGCGGCGCAACTGGCCGCACCGCTGCTGCTGCAAGGGCTGGAGCAGCCCGCCGGCCGAGCGTTGCGGGTACTTGATGCCTGCGCCGCCCCCGGTGGCAAGACGGCCCACCTGCTGGAATACGCAGCGCCGCAGACCCTGCAGGTCACGGCGCTGGAGATAGACGCCGAGCGCGCCGCGCGCATCGAGGACACGCTGGGAAGGCTGCAGTTGCAGGCGCAAGTGGTCGTGGCCGATGCGTCCCAGCCTGCGCA
The DNA here is from genome assembly GCF_059499305.1 of Delftia sp. Classification (NCBI taxonomy): domain Bacteria; kingdom Pseudomonadati; phylum Pseudomonadota; class Betaproteobacteria; order Burkholderiales; family Comamonadaceae; genus Delftia; species Delftia sp. The sequence continues at coordinate 29,025 of NZ_JCABYI010000001.1, read as the reverse complement.
GTGGTTCGAGGCGCAATGCGGTGGCCAGCTGTTCGACGCCATCTTGCTGGACGCGCCCTGCACGGCCTCGGGCATCGTGCGGCGCCAGCCCGACGTGCGCTGGCTGCGCCGCGAAAGCGATGTGCACCAGCTGGCCCAGATCCAGTCCCGGCTGCTCGACACCCTGTGGCCCCTGCTGCAGCCTGGCGGGCGCCTGCTGTACTGCACCTGCTCGGTCTTCAGGCAAGAGGGCGAGGCACAGGTTCAAGCGTTTGTTGCACGCAACAGTGAGGCGCGAACACTGCCGGCGCCGGGGCATTTAATCCCGGGCAAGGACTACAAAGCCGGCATGCTGGCTGACAATGCTTTGGGTGACCACGACGGCTTCTTCTACGCCTTGCTGCAAAAGACGCGCTGACCCCCGTCCCCGGACCAGGTCGCCAGCCTGGCTGCGCCTGCTGGCGCGGCTGGCCGGGGCACTTGTGCTGGCCGCCGTGCTGGCCGGCCTGGGCCTGCAGGCCAGGGCCGATGCGCTGACCGCCGAGATCGGATCCATGCAGCTCGAGCGCTCCGACGATGGTCTGCTGCTGTCCGCCAATCTCCAGTTCGAGTTGCCCTACCAGATCGACGACGCGCTGCGTCAGGGCATTCCCATGTACTTCGTGGCCGAGGCCCAGGTCCAGCGTGAGCGCTGGTACTGGTCCGATCAGCAACTGGCCACCGCCAGCCGCCACTACCGCCTCAGCCACCAGCCGCTGACACGCCGCTGGCGCCTGCACATCTCCAATACCCCCTTCTCCAGCGCCGGGCTGGGGCTGGCCCTGGGCCAGACCTTCGAGACCCTGGAAGATGCGCTGTCCTCCATGCGGCGCATCTCGCGCTGGAAAATCATGGACACGGCACCCACGCAGTCGGGTGTCTCGGTGCAGCTGCGCTTTCGCATCGACCTGTCCCAGCTGCCAAGGCCGTTGCAGATCGGTGCGCTGGGCCGCTCTGGCTGGAACCTGCAGCTGTCGCGCGCCCAGATGCTGGAAGACGCGCCATGAACCGGGACACCGACGCCGACGAACGCATGGCCCTGCCGGCCTCGGCCGGCCTGTCGCGCGGCACGCGCTGGGCCGTGGGCGTGGGCGCCGGCCTCATGGGGCTGGTCGGCGTGCTGCTGCTGTTCCTGCTGACCCTGGCCACCAACAACCGGCTGGACTACGAGCGCAACTACAACTGGCTGTTCGCCGCCAACGTGGTCGTGGCCGGCCTGCTGCTGGCCATCCTGGTCTGGGGCGGCATCCGCCTGGCCATACGCCTGCAGCGGGGGCGCTTCGGCAGCCGCCTGCTGCTCAAGCTGGCCGGCATCTTCACGCTGGTGGGACTGGTGCCGGGCCTGCTGATCTACATCGTTTCCTACCAGTTCGTCTCGCGCTCCATCGAGAGCTGGTTCGACGTGCAGGTCGAGGGTGCGCTGTCGGCAGGCGTGAGCCTGGCCAGCTCCACGCTGGAGACCGTGGCCAACGACATGGCCAACAACACGCGTACCGCAGGCGCCCAGCTGTCCCAGGTCTCCGATGCGGGCGCCGCGCTGATCCTGGAGCGCGTGCGCGACCAGTTGGGGGCCACCGATGTCGTGCTGTGGAGCGCCTCCGAAATCGCCGTCGTGGGTCCGGCGCCGGTGCCGCGCAGTGGCGAGCTGGCTGGCTTGCGCGCGGTTGCCAGCGCAGGTCAATCGCGCTTCAACCTGCAGCCCGAACGCCCCAGCGCGCAAATGCTGCGCTCGCTGCGCGAGCAGCGCGCCGTGGCCAGCATCGAAGGACTGGACGACGACGGCACGGCCCAGCCGGGTGCCACAGCGCCGAATGCCCAGGTTCGCACGCTGGCCGTGGTTCCCAACCCCAGCGTGGGACTGCTGACCGAGCCGCGTTATTTGCAGGCCACCATTGCGCTGCCGCAGGCGCTGGTGACCAACGCCCTTGCCGTGCAGGCCGCCAACCGCGAATACCAGGAACGCGCGCTGGCACGCGGCGGCCTGCAGCGCATGTACATAGGCACGCTCACGCTCAGCCTGTTCCTGGCGGTCTTCGGCGCCGTGGTGCTGGCCATCGTGCTGGGCAACCAGCTGGCCAGGCCGCTGCTGCTGCTGGCCCAGGGCATGCGCGACGTGGCGCGCGGCGACCTGCGGCCCAAGCCGGCGCTGCAGACGCGCGACGAGATCGGCGGGCTCACGCGCTCCTTCGCGCTCATGACCCAGCAACTGGCCGATGCGCGCGCCGAGGCCAACCGCAGCATGGGCCAGCTCGATGCCGCACGCGGCAACCTGCAGACCATCCTCGACAACCTCACATCGGGCGTCATCGTGCTGGACGCGCGGGGCGCCATCGTCCTGAGCAATCCCGGGGCCACGCGCATACTGCGCGCGCCCATGGCCGTCCATGAAGGACGGGCGCTGTCCCAGGTGCCGGGGCTGGAGCAGTTCGGCGAAGTCGTGCAGGAGCAGTTCGCGCTCTTCCTGGGCGAGCAGGGGCGCGATCGCTGGCAACTGGTGCATGAGCTGCATGCCTCCACCGATGGCGGCGTCATCCAGCACACCACCACCCTGGTCATGCGCGGTGCGGAACTGCCCGATGCGCAGCGGCTGCTGGTCTTCGACGACATCTCCGAGATCGTCTCGGCCCAGCGCGCCCAGGCCTGGGGCGAGGTGGCGCGCCGCGTGGCCCATGAGATCAAGAACCCGCTCACGCCCATCCAGCTGTCGGCCGAGCGCATGGTCATGCGGCTGACCGACAAGCTGCAGCCGGCTGACCAGGCGCTGCTGGCCAAGTCCGTCAAGACCATCGTCGATCAGGTCGGCGCCATGAAGCGCCTGGTCGATGAATTCCGCGACTACGCGCGCCTGCCTGCCGCCAATCTGCAGTCGCTGGACCTCAACGCGCTGGTGACCGACGTGCTGCAGCTGTACGGTGAAGAGAACGCCGAAGTGCGCGTGGAGTGTGTGCTGGACCCGCAATGCCCGCCGATTTCCGGCGATGGCCAGCAGCTGCGTCAGGTCATTCACAATCTTTTGCAGAATGCCCAGGACGCCACGGCCCAGCGTGCGCAGGAAAGCGGCCAGCCCCCCGGCCCCGTGACCATAGAGACGCGCTGGAACGAGTCCACGCGCCGCGTGCGCCTGAGCATCAGCGACAGCGGCACGGGCTTCGCGGCCAACATCCTTCAACGGGCCTTCGAGCCCTATGTCACGACCAAGGCGCGGGGCACCGGACTGGGCCTGGCCGTGGTCAAGAAAATCGCAGACGAGCATGGCGCCCGCATCGACCTGGGCAACAGGGACGACGGCGGGGTGATTCAAGGTGCGCAAGTGTCGCTATCATTTGCGCCTGAGCGTACAGGATAGGCCTGACGCCCCCCGCGCCTCAGCACATAGGCTTAAGACACATGGCAAACATACTGGTGGTCGACGACGAACTGGGGATCCGGGATTTGTTGTCGGAAATCCTCAACGACGAAGGTCATAGTGTGGACGTGGCCGAGAACGCCGGCCAGGCGCGCACGGCGCGCGCCTCCAACACCTACGACCTCGTGCTGCTCGACATCTGGATGCCCGACACCGATGGCGTATCGCTGCTCAAGGAATGGGCCTCGGCGGGCCAGCTGACCATGCCGGTCATCATGATGAGCGGCCACGCCACCATCGAGACGGCGGTGGAGGCCACGCGCATCGGTGCGCTGTCCTTCCTGGAAAAGCCCATCACCATGCAGAAGCTGCTCAAGGCGGTGGAGCAGGGCCTGGCGCGCAATGCCGCCAGCCAGGCGCCGGCTGCAGCGCCTGCCGCAGTGGCCGAGCCCGCCGACATCGCAGCCGTCGTCACGCCTGCGGCCAGCCGTGTGCCGGTGGACAACAACGTGCCGCATGCACACCAGGGTTTCGATCTGGACCGCCCCCTGCGCGAGGCGCGCGACGGTTTCGAGAAGGCCTACTTCGAGTTCCACCTGGCGCGCGAAGGCGGCTCCATGACCCGCGTGGCCGAGAAGACCGGCCTGGAGCGCACCCACCTGTACCGCAAGCTGCGCCAGCTGGGCGTGGACCTGGGCCGCAACAAGCGCGGATAGATTTTTTGAAGGAATTTTGGCTTTTTCGTTTTTGGGTCAAAAAATCCTGCATATAATCTAGTTCTCGGCCCGGTAGCTCAGTCGGTAGAGCAGAGGATTGAAAATCCTTGTGTCGGCGGTTCGATTCCGTCCCAGGCCACCAGATACAGTGAAAAAGATTACGGACTGCTTCGCAAGAAGCAGTCCGTTTTTCTTTGTGGCTCAGGCAATGCGTGATCCTGCCTGTGCGGCGGCTGCGGCCGCGTTCAGTCGTTCGCGCTCGCAATCGTCACCAGCAGCACGCAGCCCTGGTCGCCGCGCGCGTGCACATCGTGCAGCTCGCCGGCAGGCACCAGCACCACCGAGCCGGCCACCAGCCGCAGGCTGGCCAGGCGCGTGGCAATGCCGGCCTCGCCCGCCAGGCAGTGGATGGTGGCCTCGCCGGGGACCTGATGGCTGGGCAGGGCATGGCCGGGCGGCAGCACCAGGCGCAGCAGCTGCAGCTTCGGCGTTCGGATCAGGCTGGTGCTGATGGGCATGCCGTCGCGGGCGTGCAGGGCGATGACCTCCAGTGGCTTTGCGTGTTCGAGTGCCATGCTTGGCTCCTGCTTGATATGGGTCAGAAGGTGGTTGCGCCGCCGCCTCGCCGGTGCACTTGAAGATGTACGCTGGATGCATCTTATGCAGGCGCAGCGGGCCGGAAGGAGTGCACATCATGGCGCAATGGATGGAGCTGGAAGAACCCCTGAGAACCCGGGAGCCGGCGCCGCAATGGACGGCATTCCTCGAATTGGGATTTCGGCCGCTGTACCTGCTGGGCTGCCTCTGGGCCGCGCTGTCGGTGGCGCTGTGGGTCCATGCTCCGCAGTGGATCGCGGGGCGCATGCCCGGCGTGTTCTGGCATGCGCACGAGATGCTGTGGGCCTTCGTGGCCACCATCGCCGTAGGCTTTCTGTTCACGGCGGGCAGCAACTGGACGGGACGCAACCCGCTGCAGGGCCGGGCGCTGGGCGCGCTGTGCCTGCTGTGGCTGACCGCCCGTGCGGGCTTTCTGCTGCCCGGGCCGCAGGCCTTTGCCGTGGCTGCGCTGTGCGAGACCGCCTTCTTCGCCTGGGCCGCGCTGGCGCTGGGCCGCGCCATCCATGCCGCGCGCAGCCGGCGCAACTACGGTCTGCCCCTGCTGCTGGCCGGCCTGGGCGCGGCCGATGCGCTGTACCTGTGGTCCATCTGGCAGGGCGACTACGGCGCGCTGATGCAGCGCTTCAACGCAGGCCTGCTGTGCATGGCCGTGATTGCGCTGCTGATCGCGCGGCGCGTGATCCCCTTCTTCGCCATGCGCGCCGTGTCCGGCCTGCAGATCCCCATGCACACGGCCAGCGGCCAGTGGCAACTGGGTGCGGGCGTGGTGGCCATCGCCTGCCTGCTGGCGGGCTGGTGGCCGGGCCTGGCCGCCGGCCTGGCCGTGGCGGGCGTGATCGCCCTGTGGCAGGTGCTGGCCTGGAAGCCCCAGGCCGTGCGCCGCGTGCCGCTGCTGTGGATTCTCTACCTGGGCCACGCGGCGCTGGGTGCGGGCCTGCTGGTGGCCGGCGCGCATGCGGCCGGATGGGTGCTGCGCCCCGCCTGGCCCGTGCATGTGATCGGTGCGGGCAGCTTTGCCCTGCTCATCATCGGCATGTGCACACGGACGTCGATGGGCCACTTGGGCCTGCCGCTGCGCACCGACCGCAGCATGGTCGCCGCCTATGCCCTGGTCATTGCCGCTGCCGTGCTGCGCCTGGCGGCCCTGCTGCCCACGGCGCTGTCGCTGGCGGCGCTGCATGCCTCGGCCGCTGCCTGGGTATGGGCCTTTGCGCTGTACCTGTGGCGTTTCGCCCCGCTGCTGGTGCGCCCGCGTGCCGACCGGCAGGCATGATCGCAGGCCTGCCATGCGCCTGACCCTGATGACCGACTACGCGCTGCGCCTGCTCATGCATGTGGCGCGCCACCCCGGGCGGCTGTGCACGATTGCCGAGATCGCCCAGGCCCATGCCATCTCCGAAGCCCACCTCATGAAGGTCACGCATCAGTTGGCGCTGCGCGGCTGGATCGTCACCGTGCGCGGCAAGGGCGGCGGCATGCGCCTGGCCCATGCTCCGGCCGACATCGGCCTGGGCGACGTGGTGCGCGGCATGGAGCCGGACCTTGCCATCGTCGAATGCTTCACGGGCAACAGCCCGCCGGCCTGCACGCTTGCGCAGGACTGCCGGCTGGCCGGCGTGCTGGGCGGTGCGCTGGACAGCTTCATGGCCCATCTGGACGGCTTCACGCTGGCCGATCTGCTGCCGGCTCCCGCATCCCTGCCGCTGCCCCTGCCGTTGCCGCACAGGAGCCGCGCATGAGCTACGGACTGCTGCTGACCCTGCACCTGCTGGCGGCCATTGCCTTTGCAGGCACGGTGTTCTTCGAAGTCGTGCTGCTGGCCGGGGCGCGCCGCCACCTGCCCGCCATCGTGGCGCGCGCCACCGAGCAGGCGCTGGGCGACCGAGCGGTGGCCGTCATGCCCTGGGTGCTGCTGGTGCTGTACGGCGCGGGGCTGGGTCTGGGCTGGCAGCATCGCGCGGCACTGGCTGCAGCCTTTGCCGCTCCGCTGGCCAGCAGCTTCGGCCTGCTGCTGGCGCTCAAGATCGGGCTGGCGCTCAGCGTGTTCGGACATTTCCTGGCAGCCATGTGGTGGCGCCGGCGCGGTGTGCTGGGCGGGCGCCGCTCGCACCGCCTGCACCTGAGCGTGTTCTGCCACGTGCTGGCTATCGTGCTGCTGGCCAAGGCCATGTTCTACCTGCATTGGTAATGGACCCGCGCGGTCCCGGCCCGTGTCAACCGCGTTAAGCTCGCTGCTCGCATGGCTTGGAGCACGGGAGCGCAGAGGTGGCATCGCATTGGCAGCCGGGCTTGATCGCCCTGCACGGTAATCAGACGGAGGTGCTGGCCGATACGGTGCTGGCATGGCTGGCTGCGCACCCGCTGGACGTGCTGGAGCCGGAGGTGGTGCTGGTGCAGAGCAACGGCATGGCCGAGTGGTTCAAGATGCGCATGGCCGAGCAGCTGGGCGTGTGCGCCGCCGCGCGCGTGGAACTGCCCGCGCGCTTTGTCTGGCGCAGCTACCGCCAGGTGCTGGGCCGCCAGGCCGTGCCGCGCGAATCGCCGCTGGACAAGACACCCATGACCTGGCGGCTCATGCGCCTGCTGCCGCAGTGCCTGCATGACCCGGCCTTCGCCCCCATTGCAGGCTTTCTGCGCCCTGGCGAGCCCGAGCGGCTGCTGCAGTTGGCCCAGCGCCTGGCCGACCTTTTTGACCAATACCAGATCTACCGCGCCGACTGGCTGGATGCCTGGGAGGCAGGCAGCGACCTGCTGCCCATGCCTTTGCGTCCCGCAGTTCCCGAGATGCCTGTGCCCGAGGGCCAGCTGTGGCAGCCGCGCCTGTGGCGCGCCGTGCTGGCCGAGCTGGACGAGGACCAGCGCGGCGCCACGCGCGCGCGCCTGCAGGGCCGGGTGCTGGCCGCGCTGCAGTCCGGCGAGCCGCCGGCCGCGCCGCTGGCGCGCCGCGTGGTGGTGTTCGGCATCAGCCAGCTACCGCTGAGCCTGCTGGAGTTCCTGGCCGCCATTGCCCGCCACAGCCAGGTGCTGCTGGCCGTGCCCAATCCCTGCCGCTTCCATTGGGCCGACGCCATCGACGGGCGCGAGCTGCTGCGCATGGCGCGGCGCCGCCAGCCGCTGCGCGGCGGCCGCGACTTGGCGCAGCTGCCGCTGGAGGCCATGCATGCCCACGCCCATCCGCTGCTGGCCGCCTGGGGTCGTCAAAGCCGCGACTATGTGCGCCAGCTCGACGCCTTCGACACCACGGGTGCCGCCGCGCAGCTGCAGATGCCGCGCGTGGACCTGTTCGACGAAACCGATGCCGAGGACCTGCGCACCGCGCCGCTGCTGGCCCAGGTACAGCAGCGCATCCGCGACCTGGTGCCGCTGGCCGAGCACCCGCCGCTGGAGGTGGCGCGGGCCGACCGCTCCATCGTGTTCCACAGCGCGCACAGCGTGGTGCGCGAGCTGGAGGTGCTGCACGATCAACTGCTGCAGATGCTGGCCCGGCCGACCGATCCCGGGCAGCCGGGGCAGGCACCGCTGGCACCGCGTGACGTCGTAGTCATGCTGCCGTCCATAGAGACCGCCGCGCCCTCGATACGCGCCGTGTTCGGCCAGTACGGCAGGCATGATCCGCGCCACATTCCCTTTGACATCGCCGACCTGGGCGCACGCGCCAGCAGCCCGCTGGCCGTGGCCCTGCAATGGCTGCTGCGCCTGCCGCAGCAGCGCTGTCGGCTCAGCGAGCTGTGCGACCTGCTGGACGTCCCAGCGATTGCCGCGCGCATGGGTCTGGCGGCCGACGACCTGCCCCAGCTCACGCGCTGGATGGCCGGGGCCGGCATCCGCTGGGGACTCAATGCGCCGCAGCGCGGCGCCCTGGGCCTGCAGGCCTGCGGCGAGCACAACAGCGCCTGGTTCGGCCTGCAGCGCATGCTGCTGGGCTATGCCAGCGGCGTGGCGCAGGACGGCCAGGCCTTTGGCGGCATCGAGCCCTATGACGAGGTGGGCGGCCTGTCGGCCGAGCTGGCCGGCGTGCTGGCCGCGCTGCTGGAGCGCATGCTGGCGTGGTGGCGCGAGGCCGAGCAGCCCGCCATGCCCGAGGCCTGGGCGCAGCGCTTTCGCGCGCTGCTGCAGGACTTCTTCAAGGCGCAGGACGATGAGGACGAGGCCATGCTGGCCGCACTGGACGCCGCCCTCACGGACTGGCAGCGCGCCTGCGAGCAGGCCGGCTATGCGCAGGCCGTGGAACTGGGCGTGGCCCAGGAGGCCTGGATGCAGGCGCTGGAGCAGCCCTCGCTGTCGCAGCGCTTTCGCGCCGGTGGCGTGACCTTTTGCACGCTGATGCCCATGCGCGCCATTCCCTTCGAGGTGGTCTGCCTGCTGGGCATGAACGATGGCGACTATCCGCGCCGCGCCACGCGCAGCGACTTCGACCTGATGGCGCTGCCCGGCCAGCAGCGCCCCGGCGACCGCGCGCGCCGCGACGATGACCGCCAGCTCATGCTCGAAGCCCTGCTGTCCGCGCGCCGCGCGCTCTACATCAGCTGGACCGGCCACCATGTGCGCGACAACAGCGAGCAGCCGCCCTCGGTCCTGGTCTCCCAGCTGCGCGACTACCTGGAGGCCGGCTGGCGCGGCGAAGGCGGCCAGCCGCTGCTGGCGCAGCGCACGCAGCAGCACCCGCTGCAGCCCTTCAGCCGCCGCTATTTCGAAGAAGGTTCGCCCTGGACCACGTATGCGCGCGAATGGCGGGCCGCGCATGCGCAGTCTGACGGCACGGACGCGTTGCCTCCGCTGCCCGCGCAGCCGCGCCCGCCCTTTGTCCCGGACGCCTCGGCGCCGCTGACGCTGGCCCGGCTCACCGATTTCCTGCGCCACCCGGCGCGCGCCTACCTGCGCCAGCGCCTGCAGGTGCGCTTCGAGCAGGAGGACAACCCGGTCGTGGACGAGGAACTGTTCCAGCTCGACGGCCTGACCGAATACCTGCTGGTGCAGCAGTTGCAGCAGCAGGTGGCGGCCGGCCTTTCCGAGCCCGGGCAGGCGCCCCAGGCCATGGAAGACAGTGTGCGCGCCGCCGTGGCGCGCCTCACGCGCTCGGGGCGGCTGCCGCTGGCGGGGCTGGGCGCGCGCGGCGCGCGGGCGCTGCAGTCCTCGGTCACGCCTTCGCTGCGGGCCTGGCGCCAGCAACTGGATCGGTATGCCCATCCCGCGCCGCGCAGGCGGCTGCTGATCGAGGACGATGGCCTGGTGTTCGACGACTGGATCGACGGGCTGCGCCAGTCCTGCGAAACCGAAGAGTCCCCCGATGCGGACGACGCACAGTGCTGGCTGCTGCTGGACCCGCGCAACCTGCTCAATGCCAAGGGCAGGCCCCATGCCGACAAGCTCATGCCGGTCTACCTGCGCAGCCTGGCGCTGGCCGCCAGCGGCTCGCAGGCCGAGTTGCGCGTGGTGGCGCGCGACGGCCTGGTGCAGGTCCTGCCCATGGACCCTTCCGACGCGCTGGCACGGCTGCGTGCATTGATGGCCCTGTGGCGCGAAGGCCAGAACGGCCCGCTGCCCCTGCCGCTGCGCAGCGGCCTGGCCATGGCCGAAGGCTTTCCCGCTGCGGCACAGCAGGCCTATGAGGGTGGTCATCTGGTCAGCGGCGAAGGCGAGGACCCGTCCTGGGCACGCTGCTATCCCGATTTCGAGGCCTTGGCCGCCGATGGGCGCTTCGAGGCCCTGGCCCATGCCGCCCACGCGCCGCTGCTCGACTGGGTGGCCGCGCAGGTGCAGGTCCAGCCCTACCAGGCGGATGCACCATGAGCACCAGCGAAGTGACCGGCGGCGTGACCAGCCATGTGCTCGACGCACAGCGTTTTCCGCTGTGGGGCAGCCGCCTGATCGAGGCCAGCGCCGGCACCGGCAAGACCTGGACCATCGCCGCGCTCTACCTGCGACTGGTGCTGGGGCATGGCGAGGGCAGCCTGGACGGCATCAGCAGTACGGCCTTCGAGCGCCCGCTGATGCCGCCCGACATCCTCGTCATGACCTTCACGCGCGCGGCCACGCGCGAGCTGTCCGACCGCATACGCAAGCGCCTGATCGAGGCCGTGCAGTGCTTTCGTGGCGAGGCCGAACCTGCGCCCCACGACGCCTTCCTGCACGCGCTGCGCGAGGCCTACCCTGAAGGCGCGGCCCGCGAGCGCGCGGCCTGGCGCCTGGCCATGGCCGCCGAATGCATGGACGACGCGGCCATCCACACCATCGACGCCTGGTGCCAGCGCATGCTGCGCGAGCATGCCTTCGACAGCGGCAACCTCTTCGACGAAACGCTGGAGCCCGACGAAAGCCAGCGACAGACCGAGGCCGCGCAGGACTACTGGCGCCAGCAGTGCTACCCGCTGTCCGACGAACTGCTGGACGAGGCCCTGAAGATCTGGCCCCACGTCGATGCCCTGGTCGAAGACATGCGTGCCCTGCTGCGCGAGCCCCCCGTGCTCGGTGCGGGCGAGGGCAGCCTGGCCGACTGCCTGCAGCGCGCCATGGAACAGCGCCGCAGCCGCCTGCTGGCCCTGGCAGCCGGCTGGGACGACAAGGCCCAGCGCCTGCAGCGGTGGTTGGATGGACAGCTCGACGGGCAGGGCGCGTTGTGGGACAAGCGCAAGCTGCAGCCCGCGCGCTACACCGGCTGGCTGGCCGCGCTGGCTGACTGGTCGCGCGCCCCGCTGGACGGTCCGCTGGCGCTGACCGAGGCCGCGCGCCACCGCCTCAGCCCCGAAGGCCTGGCCGAGGCCTTCAAGGGGGCGGCCGGCGATGTGCTCATGCCGCTGGAGCTGGCCGAGCTGCAGGCGCTGCTGGTGCAGCTGGAGCAATTGCCGCCCGTCAGCGTGGCCGTGCGCCTGCATGCGGCCGCGCGCGTGGCGCAGCGGCTGGCTCACCTCAAGCGCCAGGCCGGCAGCTTCGGCTTTGCCGACATGCTGCAGCGCCTGGACACGGCCCTGGCCGGCGACAACGGCGCCGTGCTGCGTGAGCGCATCCTGGCCCAGTACCCGGTGGCGCTGATCGATGAATTCCAGGACACCTCGCCGCTGCAGTACCGCCTGTTCGACCAGATCTACCGCACGGCGGCCAACGACCCGCACAGCGCCCTGCTGCTGATCGGCGACCCCAAGCAGTCCATCTACGGCTTTCGCGGCGCCGACATCCACAGCTACCTGCAGGCGCGCCGCGCCACCGAGGGGCGCCACTACGTGCTGGGCACCAACTACCGCTCCACCGAGGCGCTGGTGGGCGCCGTCAACCATTGGTTCGCGCAGGCCGAGCAGCGCCCGGGCGAGGGCGCCTTCATGTTCCGGCGCGGCAGCCACAACCCGCTGCCGTTCGAGCCCGTGGCCGCCCAGGGGCGCAGCGAGCAACTGCACACGCGCGACGGCGCCATGCCCGCCCTCACCGTGGCCTGGAGCGCGGGCCGTGACGAGGACACCGGCATCCCCCTGCCTTTGTCGGCCGACGAGGTACGGCGGCGCTTTGCGGCCCATTGCGCCGAGCAGATCGTGCAGTGGCTGGCCGACCCGCAGGCCGGCTTTGTGCAGCCCGATGGCCGCCTTGTGCGCCTGCGGCCTGCCGACATCGCCGTGCTGGTGCGCACGGGCCGAGAGGCGGCCACCGTGCGCCGCGAACTGCAGGCACGCGCCGTGGCCTCGGTCTACCTGTCGGACCAGGATTCGGTGTTCGCCAGCGACGAGGCCCATGACCTGCTGTACTGGCTGCGCGCCGTCGCCGCGCCGCTGGATGCCCAGGCCGTGCGCGCGGGCCTGGCCACGCGGCTCATCGGCCTGTCGCTGGACGAGCTGGCCTGGCTGGCCGCCGACGAGGAAGCCTTTGACGCGCGTAGCGAGCAGCTGCGCGAACTGCACAGCATCTGGCTGCGCCTGGGCGTGCTGGCCATGCTGCGCCAGACCCTGTACCGGCTGGACCTGCCCGCGCGCTGGCTGCAGGACCCGGCCCTGGGCGGCGAGCGGCGCCTGACCAACTACCTGCACCTGGCCGAGCTGCTGCAGACCGCCAGCGCCCAGCTGGAGGGCGAGCAGGCCCTCATCCGCTGGCTGGCCACCCAGATCGAGGCGCCGGGCAGCGGCAGCGAAGAGCAGGTGGTGCGCCTGGAAAGCGATGCCGACCTGGTCAAGATCGTCACTGTGCACAAGAGCAAGGGCCTGGAGTACCCGCTGGTCTGCCTGCCGTTCGCAGGCAGCTTCCGCCCCATGGAGCGGGCCAGGACGCCGTTCCTGACCCTGTCCGCGCAGGAGGGGGTGGAAGACGATGCCGCCCCGGCCCGCCGATTGCTGCTGGACTTCAGCGACGAAGACCTGGCCCAGGCCGACCGCGAGCGGCTGCGCGAGGACCTGCGCCTGTTCTACGTGGCGCTCACCCGCCCGCGCCATGCGCTGTGGCTGGGCTTGGCCCCGCTCAGGCGCGGCAACGGCAAGGCCTGCGTGAACGAGCAGGGCGCCGCCGGCTACCTGCTGGGCGGCACCGAGCCGCGCTCGGCCCAGGGCTGGCTTGACGGCCTGCGACAGCTGTGCGGAGAAGACCCGCACATGGCCTGGCGCGATCTGGACGCCGAGCCGCTGCAGCGCACGCGCTGGCAGCCGCCGGACGCTGCCACGCCGCTGCACGATGCCCGGCCCTACGACGCGCGCTTCGACACGCGCTGGGGCATCGGCAGCTTCTCTGCCCTGGTGCGTGCCATGGCCGCGCCCAGCCTGCCCGTGCTGCCCGTGGCCGTGCAGCGCCCGGCCGAGGATGAGCAGGCGCTGGAGCCTCCGCCATCGCCGGAACTGGCGGACATCGCCGGCCTGGCGGGCCTGCAGCCCCTGCAGAATGGACCGGCCGGCGGGCCTGCGGTCTGGCACCGCTTTTTGCGCGGCCCCGTGGTCGGCAACTTCGTGCACGACCAGCTGGAATGGCTGGGCGGCGAAGACTTTGCCCTGCCCGTGGACGGCCAGGGTGCGCTCGCTGATCGCCTGGTGCGCCGCTGCGAGCGCGCGGGCCGGGGCGAGCAGGCGCGTGACCTGCTGGCCTGGCTCACGGCCGTGGTCCACCAGCCGCTGGCGCCGCTGGATGTGACGCTGGCCACGCTGGGGCCGCAACTGTCCGAGATGGAGTTCTGGCTGCCCGCGCGCCAGCTGCCGGCCGAGCGCATCGACCAGCTGTGCCGGCGCTTCATCCTGCCGGGGCAGGAGCGGCCCGCGCTGCCCCAGCGCTCGCTGCACGGCATGCTCATGGGCTTTGCCGACCTGGTGTTCTGCCACGAGGGCCGCTACTGGGTGCTTGACTACAAGAGCAACCACCTGGGCCCGGACGGCGCCGCCTACGGCCAGGAGGCCTTGGCCCGCGCCATGCTCCACCACCGCTACGACGTGCAGGCCGCCCTCTACCTGCTGGCCCTGCACCGGCTGCTGCGCAGCCGGCTGGGCACGGCCTACGAGCCGCAGCGCCAGCTGGGCGGTGCGCTGTACTACTTTCTGCGCGGCATCGATGGCCCGGCCGGTGGCATGCATGCCATGGCGCCCGAGCTGCCCTTGCTTGATGCGCTCGATGAACTGCTCGGTCCCGGCCGCGCCAACGCGGAGGAACTGCCATGAGCCCGCGCCCCCGTTCGCGCACCATCGATACGGCCACGCTGGACCTGTTCGATGAACGGCCGGGCGGCGACTCGCTGGGCGGCAAACCGCCGGGCTCCGTGCCGCCAGACACCAATGAAGTGCTGGCCCTGCTGCGCCGCTGGGCCGACGCGGGCCTGCTGCGCCGGCTGGATGCGGCGCTGGCCTCCTTCGTCGCCGGGCAGGATGCGCAGGCCGGGCCCGCCTTGCTGGTGGCCGCCGCGCTGCTGGCGCAGATGGAGGGGCGCGGCCACAGCTGCCTGCCCCTGGCGCCGCTGGCCGGCCACCCCAACGACGTGCTGGCCTGGCCGGCCGATGCGCTGCCCGCGCAGCAGGCCCTGTGGCAGATGCTGCCTGCGCGCCTGTCCGGCTGGGTTGCGGCGCTGAGCGCCAGCCCCGTGGTGCGCGTGGTGCACGGGGAGCAGGTAGATGGACAGGGTGGCAGCGAGGACCTCGGCCAGCCCCTGGTGCTGGCCGGCGCAGACGGCCCCGCGCCGCTGCTGTACCTGCGCCGCTACTGGGACTACGAACGCGCCGTGGCCGCCCACGTCATCCAGCGCACGGCGGCGCAGGCCGTGGCCGGACAGCCGCTGGACGAAGCCCAGGCCCGGCGCTGGCTGGACCGGCTGTTCCCGCCTGTGGCGGACGGTGGCCCCGTGGACTGGCAGAAGCTGGCCTGCGCGCTGGCGCTGCGCGGCCGGCTGTCGGTGATCACGGGCGGCCCCGGCACCGGCAAGACCTATACCGCCGCACGGCTGCTGGCCCTGCTGTTTGCCACGGCGCCCGACGCCGGCCAGCTGCGCGTGGCCCTGGCCGCCCCCACGGGCAAGGCGGCCGCGCGCCTGAAGCAATCGATCGACGGGGCCTTGCTGCAATTGCAGGGCAGCATGGGCGGCGAGATCGACTTGGCGGGCCTGGTGCAGCGCATGGGTGCGGCGCGCACCCTGCACTCCATGCTGGGCGCGCGGCCCGATACGCGGCACTGGGGATTCCATGCAGGGCGGCAGCTGGACGTGGACGTGCTCATCGTCGATGAGGCCTCCATGGTCCACCTGGAGATGATGGCGGCGCTGCTGGAGGCACTGCCGGCCGGCGCCCGCCTGGTGCTGCTGGGCGACAAGGACCAACTGGCTTCGGTGGAGGCGGGCGCCGTGCTGGGCGACCTGTGCCGCGATGCCCAGGCCGGGCGCTACCTGCCCGACACGCTGGACTACGCACTGCGCGTGGCCGGCCAGCGGCTGCCGCCGCAGTTCGCGGCGCCCGACGGCGATCGTGCGCCAGCGCTGGCGCAGCACACCGTCATGCTGCGCGAGAGCCGGCGCTTCGGGGGCCCCATCGGCCAGCTGGCACACGCCGTGAATGCCGGTGAGGCGGTGAAGGCCCAGGCCCTGCTCGATGCCGGCACGCAAGCCGGCGCAGGTTCCGAGCTGTGGGAACGCCATGGCGGCGGCGTGCACGCCGTGACCGAACTGGCCGTGCACGGGCGCGGCGGTCTTGCCAGCTATGCCCTCTATGCCCAGGCGCTGCAGGGCCGGCCGGATGCGGCCGGCGCCGACGAGGCAGCGCACCGCGCCTGGGTGGTCGATGTGCTGCAGGCCTTCGAGCGCTTCCGGCTGCTGTGCGCCGTGCGCGAGGGGGACTGGGGCGTGTCCGGCCTCAACCGGGCGGTGGAGCAGGCCCTGGAAGCGCAGGGCGCGATCCGCCGCAGCGGCGAATGGTATGCGGGCCGGCCCGTCATGGTCACGCGCAACGATGCGCAGCTGGGCGTGTTCAACGGCGACATCGGCATTGCGCTGCCGGGAGCGCACCAGGGGCAGCCAGGGCAACTGCTGCGCGTCTACTTCCTGCAGGGCGACGAATTGCGCTCGGTCGGCGTCAGCCGCATGGCCCATGTGGAGACCGCCTTCGCCATGACGGTGCACAAAAGCCAGGGCTCGGAGTTCGAGCACACCGCCCTGGTGCTGCCCTCGCGCGGCGGCAGCGTGCTGGGGCGCGAGCTGGTCTACACCGGCATCACGCGCGCCCGCCAGGCCTTCTCGCTGTTCTCCGAGGTGCCGGGCCTGCTGGCCTCGGCCGTTGGCAGCCCCACGCAGCGCGCCAGCGGGCTGCTGCGCTGGCTGCAGGAGTGAGTGAAGGCCCCGCGCCTCAGGCCGGGGTCTTGTCGCTGGCGTAGCGGGCCATCATCAGCGCCGTATTGGTCTTGCGGTCGGCATTGACCTGCTGCACCGTGGGCCGCTCGGCCATGCGTGCCAGGTACTCGCGCACGGGCAGGTCGGCCAGAACGTCGCGCCCGCCAACGATCTTGCTGGCCGCGCTGACCAGGGGCAGGTGGACGATGGCGCAGCAGTCGGCCAGCGTGAAGCTGTCGCCCGCCACAAAGGGTGAGAAACGCGCGAGTTTGGCGAAGGCCGCCACGTTCTTGTCGAGCTGGGCCAGCGTGCGCTCCCGGGTGGAGTCGCTGACCTGGCCGCCGAAGAAGGCCTGCGGGTAGAGGATGCGCGCCACCAGCTCCAGGTGCAGGTCCAGGTACACGCACAGCTCGCGCACCTTGGCGGCCTCGAAGGCGTCGGCCGGCAGCAGGGCCGGCGAGGGCGACAGCGTCTCCACGTACTCGACCATGGCGGCCGACTCGCACAGGCCCCGGCCGTCGTCGATGCGCAGGTAGGGCACCTTGCCCAGCGGAGAAAGCGCCATGTCGGTCTCTCCCAGCCAGGCCAGTTCCTCGTTGAAGGGAAGCTGCTTTTCCAGCAGGGCCAGCTTGACCTTGTTGTAGTAGTTGCTGGCCGCGAATCCGCACAGGGTGAGCATGGGTGTCTCCTAGGGTGTTGGTGAGGGCTGGGGGATGCGCCTGCGATGGTAGGGGCGGGCAGGGCCTGGCGGGGTCACGGACATGACGTCCTGGGGCAGACCCCTAGAATGACGCCATGCCGCTTCGCCTGCCCTCCACCTTGGCTGCCTGCGCCCGCTGGGCGCTGGGCCTGTGGCTGTGCGTGGCGCTGGCATCGGCGTTTGCGCCGCTGGCGCGTGCCTCGGGCTGGGAGCGCCTGTGCTCGGCCGCTGGCGAATCGGTCTGGATGCCCTCGCCAGCCGGTCAGGACGATGCCCTTGCCGGCAGCCACGGCATCGACTGCCCGCTGTGCCTGCCCCCGCTGGCGCCGCCGCCCGCCCGGTGCAGTGCGGCCCCGGCACCGCTGGTGGCAGATGCGCAGCCACGGGCGCACCCGGCCTCCGTCCACAGCGTGGCCATGCCGGCCCTGCCCCAGGCCCGCGCACCGCCCCGGTGACTCCCGGATTCACTCCCGCTTCCTTCGCTTGGCCAACCCTTTTTGCAAGGCACGAAGACCGTGCCGCAATGCATTGAAATTTCTGGAGAAACCGTGATGACACTGCGTCAATGGACCACCCCTTTCCTGATCGCCGCCTCCCTGTCCATGGGCCTGGCCCATGCCCATGCCGATGCGGCCCATGTCAAGGCCGACGCCGCCTGGGCGCGTGCCAGCGTGCCGGGCCAGCAGGCCACGGGCGCCTTCATGCGCCTGACGGCCGAGGAGCCGCTGCGCCTGGTGGGCGTGGAGTCGCCCGCCGCCGGCGTGGCCGAGGTGCATGAAATGAAGATGGAAGGCGATGTGATGCGCATGCGCGCCATCGACGGCCTGGACCTGCCCAAGGGCGTGGCCGTGGACCTGAAGCCCGGCGGCTACCACGTCATGCTGCAGCAGCTCAAGAGCCCGCTGCTCAAGGACAGTCAGGTACCCATCACCCTGGTGTTCAAGGACGCCAAGGGCGAGACCTCGCGCCTGAGCCTGCAGGTCCCCGTGCGCGCCATGGCGCCCGGCGCAGGTGCGGCATCGGCTGCGCAGGGCGGCGCGCATGGCGGACACGGCGGACATGCCGGCCACTCCCACTGAGCTTTTTGTCATCCACCGGGTTTGTGCGCAGCGGGCCGTGCATGACTTGCGATGGACTTGGCGTGTGCCTGGGTTAAGCTGAGCGCATGGCCGGTGTGCTTCACCGGCATGTTCTTCCAACCCAGTCCTAGCGAGTGCTGCCATGAGTGATGCGTCCTCCTTCGGTTTCGGCAAGTTCATCCCCGGTTTCGACTTCCTGCAGGGCCTGGCCCAGAGTGCAGGATCGGCCACCGCCCGGCCCCTGGGGCGCCTGCCCGAATGGGTGGCGCCCACGGTGAGCATCGAAGAGGTGGACAAGCGCATCACCGAACTCAAAGCCGTGCAGTTCTGGCTCGACCAGAACGGCAAGGCGCTGGCCGCCACCATCCAGGCCCTGGAAGTGCAGCGCATGACGCTGTCCACCTTGCAGGGCATGAACGTCAGCATGGGCGAGCTGGCGCAGGCCTTCCAGTTCCCTGCAGCCGCAACCGCCGCGGCCACCGCTGCGGCCAAGGGCGCCGCCAGCGCGGGGCAGGGCGACCTTTCGGACTGGCCCATGTCCTCGGCCGCCAGCCGGGCGAGCAAGAAGGAAAAGCCGCAGCCCGAGCCCGCACAGGCCGCTGCCGCGCCGCCTGCAGCCCCCGAGGCGGGCAAGGCCGCCGACAGACCCGCAGCCGCGGAGACTGCGGCGCCCAAGGACGAGTCCGCCCAGGCCGCCGCCATGGGCCAGGCCATGCAGTGGTGGGGCGCGTTGACCCAGCAATTCCAGCAGATCGCCGCCAAGGCCATGGCCGAGCCCATGGCCCCGGAGGCCGTGGCGGCCGCCCAGCGCGCCACCGGCATGGCCGGTGACCTGGCCAAGGCCACCATGGACCGCATGGCGGCACAGGCCAGCGCCTTTGCTGCGCAGGCGGGCAAGGCGGCGGCGGTCTCCCCTGCCAAGGCGGCGTCCGCAAAGCCGGCGGCCAAGGCTGCGGCGCAGGCCGAAGCCCCCAGGACCGCTGCCAAGGCTCCCGCCAAAGCGGCTGCCAGGAAAACCGCTGCAAAGGCTGGAGCCAAGGCGCCGGCCGCCAGCAAGCCGGCAGCCAAGAGCCGGCCGGCGCGTTGACCGATCGGGCCGGACCCATGGATGCGCAAGGCCCCAGCCACCCGCAAGCCGGGTGCTGGCGGGGCTAGAAAGAAGGTTGGTATGTCGTTGTTTCCTGTAGGCCATGCCAGCCATTCCGACTGGCGCGCCGCGGCCGACGCGGTGCTGCAGCAGCTGCGCTTGCAGATGGCCGGGCCCGGCCACGCGCAGCGGCCCCGTCTGGGACTGGTGTACCTGTCCCATGCGCATGCCGCCCACGCACGGCCGCTGCTGCAGCATCTGGCCAGGGCCCTGCCCCATGTGGCGGACTGGGCCGGCTGCTCGGCCGGCGGCGTTCTGGCCATGTCGCATGAGTACCTGTCAGGAACCGCGCTCGCGGTGATGCTGCTGGATGTACCGGCCGCCCACTACCGCCTGTATTCGGGCCTGGCGCCCCTGCATGCGCCTGGCGGCGAGGCCGGCTTCACGGCCCATTCGGCCCTGGTCCATGCCGCAGGCGGCCAGCCCGAGCTGGCCGAGCTGCTGTACGAGCTGTCCGAGCGCACCGAGTCCGGCCTGCTGTTCGGCGGCGTGGGCGATGACGGGGAAGATGGCGTGGAGGGCGTGCAGATCGCCTGCCGTACCGAGGATCTGCATGCGCAGCATGCGGACGCGCGCGGCATTTTTCGTGGCGGCTTTTCAGGCGTGGCCTTCGGTGCCGGCGTGCCCTGCATCACGGGCATGGCCCAGGGCTGCGTGCCGCTGGGCGAGGGGCTGGAGATCACCGAGGCGCGCGGCGCCCTGGTCACCGGGCTCGATGGCGATCCGGCCCTGCAGCGCCTGCTGCAGCTGCTGGGCGTGGAGCTGGAAGGCAGCGACTGGCAGCCCGCGCTGACCACGGTCCGCACCACGCTGGCGGCCATTGCGCCGCCGGGCCGGGGCCTGGCCCACGGCGTGCTGACCGAAGAGGCCCAGGTGCTGACCCTGGTTGGCCTGGACCCGCTGCGCCAGGGCGTGGCCCTGTCATCGGCCGTGGAGGCCGGGCATTCGGTGATCTTCTGCCGCCGCCAGGCCCAGGTCGCGCGCCAGGAACTGCTGCAACTGGGCGCTGCGCTGCGCGATGCGGCGGAGCCCGAGGAGGCGGCGCCCGAAGGCGAGGCACAGCCCCGCATCCGTGGCGCCATCTACATCAGTTGCCGGGGCCGCGGCGGCGGCCTGTTCGGCGGCCCCGATGCCGAACTGCGCACCCTGCGCCACGCACTGGGCGATGTGCCATTGATCGGCTTCGTTGCCGAAGCCGAGATCATGGACGCCCGCCTGCACCGCTTCGCCGGGGTGCTGACGGTGTTCACTGCCTAGGCGTCGTACACGTCGTACACGTCGTACACGCCGTCCGCACCTCAGACCGCGCGCGGGCGCACCGTGCCTGCGCTGCGATCCGGGTCCATGGCTGCGGCTCCCAGAAAATCGAAATCCACGGCCGGCCGCCTGCCGCTGACCAGGTCGGCCAGCGCCATGCCGGAGCCGCAGGCATGGGTCCAGCCCAGCGTGCCGTGGCCGGTGTTCAGGAACAGGTTGGCGATGGGCGAGCGTCCGATCAGCGGCACATTGCTGGGCGTGGCGGGGCGCAGGCCGCTCCAGAACTGGGCGCGGCCGGTATCGCCGGCGCCGGGGAACAGCTGCTGCACGCGCCGCACGATGGCCTCGCAGCGCACGGGGTCCAGGTTGCGGTCGTAGCCGTTGAACTCGGCCGTGCCCGCAATGCGCAGGCGGTCGCCTTGCGCGCCCGTGTAGCGCGAGAACACCAGCTTGAACTCGTCGTCCGTGAGGCTGACCTGATAGGCCTTGGCGGGGTCCAGCACCGGCAGGGTCACGGAGTAGCCCTTGGCCGGGTAGATGGGCAGGCGCAACCCCAGCGGCTGGGCCAGCAGCGGGCTGAACGAGCCCATGGCCAGCACATAGGCGTCGCCCTGGATGCGTTCATAGCGGCCATCGGCATTGGTCACCTCCACATGGTCGATATGGCGGCTGGCGCCCGCACCCGTGGTGCGCAGCGCCGTCACGTGGTGGCTCTGGCGGAACTGCACGCCCGTGGCGGCGGCGATGCGCGCCAGCTCGCGTGTGAAGAGGTTGGCGTCGCCTGATTCATCCTCGGCCGTATAGGTGGCGCCCGCTATCTGCCCGCGCACATGGGCCAGGGCCGGCTCCAGGCGCACGGCTTCGTCGGCATCGATCAGGCGGCGGTCGCAGCCCAGGGCCTGCATCTGCTCGGTGGGCTTGAGCGCGCCCTCGAACTCGCGGGCGTTCGTATAGAAGTGCAGGATGCCCTGCGTGCGCTGCTCGTACTGGATGCCGGTGTCGGCACGCAGCTGCTGCAGGGCCTCGCGGCTGTAGGTGCCCAGGCGAACGATCTGCTGGATGTTGTGGCGCGTGCGCGCGGGCGTGCAGTTGCGCAGGAAGGACAGGCCCCAGAGCCACTGGCGCATGTCGGCGCGCAGGCGGAAGAGCAGGGGGGCGTCCTGCCGGCCCAGCCAGCCCAGCAACTTCAGCGGTGCGCCGGGGTTGGCCCAGGGCTCCGCGTGGCTGACCGAGATCTGCCCGCCGTTGGCGAAGCTGGTTTCGGCGCCGGGCGCGGCCTGGCGGTCGATGACGGTCACTTCATGACCGAGGGATTGCAGATAGTAGGCCGACGTGGTGCCGATCAGGCCGGCTCCGAGAACGATGACGCGCATGACGATGCCCTTTCAAAGGCATGTGCCGGGTCACGCGAAAGCTGGCCGCTATGGTCTGGATAGCAGGCAGCCGGCGTCCGTCGTGACGCAGCTGCCGCTCCCCCTGTCCTTGGTACCTGAGAGATTCACCACCATCCATGGGAACGGGGCTTGCTCCTTCGGTGCGCCGCACATTGCGTGCGGCGGCTCTCCAGACGGCATGTTGTGTTTGCAGTACGGAACCTGAGCGTGTATGGGAGTTTGCGCCTTCGGTGAGGCTCGGCACCGTGGCGCCCGCCTGCTCTCCTGCAGGGGCGATTCTATGGGGCTTGCGCAGCCAGCTCCAGTCGTATTGGGGATACCACCAGTTACCTGTATGTGGTGTGGCTGATTCAGGGTATTCCCTAGATCGCTCAAGCGCCTCCCTCGTAGCGCTGGTACGAGTCTCTGGCTTCATGTAAAAAAACTATTGAAATAGAAAAAAACATGATTTAGCCTATCGATATGTGCAGTGGTTTGTCAGTGCATGTTCTGGTCGATTGGACCTGCATGGGTTAACCATGGGTTGTATATATGTCTGATAGGCGACTTACCGTTGCACAGGTGCGGGTCCATGGAAACTGGTCCGTCACTGAAAAAATACAAGCACGGTGAATATGGTTTGTCGAGGGAGGAATGTTTTGCGTCGCAAACCCGACTGAAGGTGTGTCCGCTCAATGGGCAGTGGAGCAGCGCGCAAGCGTTGATGGAAATCCGCCTTTTTTTGATTGACGCGCAGGATCTGCGCGAAAAATTTTGCTTCCAAACTCACCGGCTGCAAGGTGAGTTGTGGGCTCGTGATTCAAATAGAACTATCCGAGGTACGGCGATGCAAATGCGCTGGGTACAACTGATGGCCATTGCCATTGGGAAAATCATTTTCCTGTCATATCTCCTTGAGAGAACGGGGAATATCATGCATGCTCTCAATCGCCTGCCTGGTTCGGCATTTTTTCGCAAGTGGCGTGCAGCGAAGTGCCTTTTCTCTTTGCTGCTGCTTTCATGCGCGGGTATCTCATCCACGGCACTGGCGGCGACCATCGTCTTCACGGTCACCGACAACAGCGACGCTCCCAATGCCAATGCAACGACACCAACCACCTGTGTCAGCACGCTGGGGGGCACCTTTGCTGGCGCATGTACGCTGCGAGCGGCCATTCAGGCAGCCAACTACACGCTGCAAACGCTGGATCCGAGTGCCGATGTTTCCATCGTCTTTGCGCCGACACTGACCACGTCGGTACGGACCATACAGAGCGGGACATCCAAGGATGCGGCGGGAAACCTCCATCCGTATGTCGACAATCAGACGGTTTACGTGCGCTGTGCCAATACATTCATCAGCGGAGCCCAGTCCGGCGCCGTGACGGGAGCCACCAATGCCTGTGGTCAAACCCAGATGATCAGCGGCGGCGATACGGGCACCACCACTGGTGCCGGTGGTGCCTGGTACTGGCTCAAAGGCACCGTGCCAGCCGGCACGGGCTCGTTGACCATCGATTTCGGGGGAGTCATACAAGTCCAGAACTGGGCGGACTCCCCCTGGGAAACTTTTTATCTTGGTGGGAAGAACATCACGCTCACCAATTCGCCCAATATGACCTGTGGCGAAGCGGTATTCGTCGTTGGCTCCACGGCGAACAATATCACCATTGATCGCGTCGGCCTGGTGAATGTGGCTCCAACCCCTGCTGGAGAGGGGACGCCGTTCAACTGCGAGCTGTACGCGGAGATTCATCAAGGCGCACAAAACGTATTCTTTACCAATAGCACGATCAATTCCGCGATATGGAATGGAAATTACGGCAATAACAAGGGCTCGGCCATTTCCGTTGCCGCAAGCAACGGTACAGGAGGCACGGTTTCCAACATTGTTGTCGATAATTTCACGGTAACGAATCTGCCCAACCCTATCGGGGGAATGCAGCTCGAGCAGTTCTTCCAGGTCATGTCGAACATGACCGTCAACGGATTGACGATCAAAGATTCGAATATCGCACTGAGCCCGACTGGTGGAAATGCGCCCAGGGCCGTGGTGTCGGTTGATGGAACGATCAACCTGGACAATGGAACTGGTCTTGCCGTGACGGGTAATACCTTCTCGCTGCCTATTGCCGCCTATACCACTTCATCGCCAATGCATGTGTCGGCACCAACGTTGAATATGGCAGCCTCAGGCACGACGCAGGTAGTGACGGTGACCGATAACAACTTCACTGGCGGCGGGGACGGGGTGAATATTGGTGGTACGGGTACGGCACCAGGGTTGATTGGCAACAACAAGATGACAAGCCAGTCGAGAAGTGCCATTCGTGTCACTGCGCGTGATTTCTTCAAGATTTCTCAGAACACGCTGTTTTCCGTGCCTGTGGCTGCAAACTCAGGTATCAGCTTGCAGACGACGGCCAATGGACAAACCGGATGGACCCCGACCCTTGGCGTTGGCGCCAGTGACACCGCCGCCTGCACCTGGACATTCAATATCACGGCAAATGCCAATGCGAGCGAGCCGGCACCGTATACGGTGGAAGCCTTTTGGTCGCCGACCGGCGCGGGCGTCAACGATGCGCAGGTCTATCTGGGCTCAGGGACCATGGCCGGAGCCTCGGGAACGCTGACCGTTCCTTCGTATCTCAGCGGCCAGGTGCGAGTCACAGTGACGGACAGCAATTCCGGTGGAGCACAAACCTCACAGCTTTCAACGGCGGCAAACGTCACCGGTTTTCCCTGTGCCCTGAAATCCGGCGTTCTGGCGACGACCAACAATCAACCTGTCGGCAGCAGCGACTTGCTGGAGGTCTACATTGTTGATGGCCAAGGCAATGCCTGGACGGGGGGCAGTGACACCGTCACCTTCGCAGCGCCGCCTGCAGGTGTCACGTTCAATGGCGGCTCCGCCGCAGTCAGCTGCACGACCGACTCCAGCGGAAAGTGCGCGTCTCCCATCAATGCCAGCAGCAGTGTCGCCGGAACATTCACGACACCCGTGACCTTGTCGTCGTCAGTCGCTGGTGCCACGTTCTCCAATCTTCCATTGGGTGGAAGTCCGGTATCTGGCGCAGTGACCTATCAGCCTTCGCCGGTTGCTTACAGCTTCACCGGACTGCCGGCCAGCACGACCGGTTCTGAAATCGCCGCGAGTCCGCCATCGATTGTGGCCAACGGCGTCTCCACCAGCACCTTGGCCGTGCAGTTGAAGGATGCTTTAGGCAACCTTGTCACCACCTGTACCGATACGGTGGCCTTCACCCTCAATGCGGGGACGCAAGGCGTTCCTGCCGTCAGCGTCACGGGCTGCAGTGCCGGCATGTACACGGGGACGGTGACATCGCCGGTGCTGGTCGGCAGCGGAACCTTCGGGTTCACCATCAACGGGTCTGCGGCTGTTGCCACCGCAACGATCTCCTATGCGGCCGCAACGCCGAGCACGAGTGCATCGACGATAGTCGCCACTCCGGCATCGATCGTGGCCAACGGCAGCTCCACCAGCGTGCTGCGCGTGCAACTGGTCGATGCCAGCAGCAATCCGATCAACACGTGCACGAACACGGTGGCGTTCACCCTGAACGGCGGAACGCAGGGAACGCCGAGTGTGGGCGCGGCCTCGTGTACTGCCGGCATCTATACGGGCACCGTCACATCGCCCACGGCGGTCGGCAGCGGGATCTTCGGATTCACCATCAACGGCTCTGCCGCAGTTGCTACGGCTTCAGTGAGCTACACGGCGGGTCCGCCAAGTACCAGCGCCTCGACCATCGTTGCGAGTCCGACCTCGATCATTGCCAATGGCACTGCAACCAGCACATTGACGGCGCAGCTCAAGGATGCGTCAGGCAATTCGATTTCGACCTGTGCCAACACGGTGGCCTTCACGCTGAACGGCGGAACACAGGGCTCGCCTGCGGTCGGCGCGGGGTCGTGCAGCGCAGGGGTGTACACGGCCACCGTCACGGCACCTACCGCAGTCGGCAGCGGCACCTTTGGCTTCACCATCAATGGCTCGGCCGCCACGGCTACGGCTGTGGTGAACTACACGGCCGGCCCGCCCAGCAATGGCGCGAATGGAAACCTGATCAGTGCCAGTCCGCTCAGCGTTGTCGCAGACAACACTGCCACGAGCTCGATCAGCGTGGCCCTGCGCGATGCCAATGGCAATCCCGCCACGGATACGGTGGCGCACACGATTGTCTTCACCAAAACGGGCGTGGGCACGACCACGCCGGCCGCACCCACGTGCACGATCGCGGCCAACGCCAATCCGGCCACCTGCTCCGTGACGGTGAAATCGGCCACGGTTGGCACCGCAAGCTTCACGGCAACGGACAACGGAACGGCCGTGAGCAATGGCAGTCCGGTATCGGTCAACTTCATTGCCGGGCCGCCCAGCAATACAGCCAGTGGCAATCTGCTCAGTGCCACGCCGCTCTCGGTGATGGCCGACGGTACGAGTACCAGCACGGTGACCGTCGCACTGCAGGACGCCAATGGCAATGCAACCGTCGATACGGTTGCCCACACCATCGGCTTTGTCCATACCGGCGCCGGCACGCCGTCGGCAACTTCCTGCACGATTGCGGCCAATGCGAATCCAGCGCGCTGCTCCATCACGGTGACATCCACCGTCGCGGGTGCGGCGAGCTTCACAGCCACGGACAACAACGGCACCACCACCCAGAGCGTGGCCAATGGCAGTCCGGCCGTGATCAACTTCACGGCCAATGCCGCCGACCCCGCCAGGTCGGGGGTGCGTACCGTCAGCAGTCCGGCCACGGCCAATGGCTCGGCGACAGATGTGCTTGAAGCGTTTGTGGGAGATGTCAACGGCAATCCGGTGGCCGGAAGCGTTGTCACGTTCTCTCCCACCGCAAACATCACTTTCAGCGGTACCTGCACCACCAATGCGGCCGGTACTTGCCAGGTCACCGCCAGGACAACCGTCGCGGGCTCCTACACTTCCGGCGCAAGCATCGCGGGGGGCGCATTGAGCGGCAGCGGCGTCAGCTCCGGCGGCAATACGTACGGCGCTACGGCTGCCTATGTCTTTACGGCAGGTGCCGTCGATCCCGCCAATTCGACCATGTCGGTCGATGTGAACAACCAGGCAGCCGGCGGCGGCCAGGACGTCGTTTCCGTGGTCACCAAGGATGCGTTCGGCAATCCGGTCACCGGCGTTGCCGTGAACTTCAGCGTGACGCCTGCCGGAGCGGCACCTGCCACCGCCAGTTGCACGACTGCGGGTGCGGCGGCGACCTGCTCGGTGTCGTTCACCAGCGTGACCGCATCGACTTACTCGGCTGCCGCCACGGTGGGTGCAACTGCCATCGGCAACAGCCCGCAATCGATGGCCTTTGTCGCCGGCAATGCCTCGGCAAGCAATTCGGGCCTGCGTGTCGTGAGCGACAACGCGGCGGCAAATGGCACGGCAACCGATGTGGTGGAAGCATATGTGCGCGATGCCGGTGGCAATCCCAAGGGCGGCGAGGTCGTCACCTTTGCCGGTACCCCCGGCGTGAAGCTGAACGGTGGCGCGGACGGCGCGTCAGCCACTTGCACCACTGGAACAAGCGGCACAACTCTGGGCATCTGCTCGATCACTGCCACCAGCACAGCGAGTGGGACCTACAGCATTGCCACCAGCATTCCTGCCGGAACCCTGGGTGGCACGTTCACCGTGGGAGCAAACGCGTATTCGCCAAGCGCCGCACAAATTCATTTTGTAAGCGTGGTGAACCTCAGTGTCACCAAGGCCAACCCTGGCAGCTTGGCTGTGGGTACGCCCTTCAACTATGCGTTCTCCGTGTCCAATGCCGCCAGTGCCTTCGGTCCTGCCAACAGCGTGACCATCAAGGACCTGGTGCCTGCGGGCATCAGCATCACGGGTGTGCCGACCGGCGCGAACGTGGCCAGCGCGACCTGCACGCCCAACACCTTCCCGTTTGCGGGTAACGGCAGCTCCGTGCTGACTTGTACGGTGAACTTCACGACCTCGGTCGCAGCCGGTGGCACCACCAGCTTCAATCTGCCGGCTGTGCCGACGGCGGTGGGTTCGAGCACGAACACGGCTTCCTACGATCCGTCCGGCGGCATCAGCCCCGTCAATCCGACGGCGGGTTGCACGACAGACTGCGCTTCCACACCGGTGACTCCGGTCACGCCTGGCACGCCAGCGCTGACGGTCACCAAGGCCAACCCTGGCAGTCTGGCCGTGGGCACGGCGTTCAACTACGCCTTCACGGTAGCGAATGCGGCCGGTGCCTTCGGCCCTGCCACCAGCGTGACCATCAAGGACCTGGTGCCTGCGGGGATCAGCATCACGGGTGTGCCGACTGGTGCCAATGTGGCCAGCGCGACCTGCACGCCCAACACCTTCCCGTTTGCGGGTAATGGCAGCGCCGTGCTGACTTGTACGGTGAGCTTCACCACGCCGGTGGCGGCCGGTGGCACCACCAGCTTCAATCTGCCGGCTGTGCCGACGGCGGTGGGTTCGAGCACCAACACGGCTTCCTACGATCCGTCGGGTGGCATCAATCCCGTCAATCCAACGGCAGGGTGCACAACAGACTGCGCTTCCACGCCGGTGACTCCGGTCACGCCTGGCACGCCTGCGCTGACGGTCACCAAGGCCAACCCGGGTAGCTTGGCTGTGGGCACGCCTTTCAACTACGCCTTCACGGTAGCGAATTCGGCTGGTGCCTTCGGCCCTGCCACCAGCGTGACCATCAAGGATCTGGTGCCTGCGGGGATCAGCATCACGGGTGTGCCGACTGGTGCCAATGTGGCCAGCGCGACCTGCACGCCCAACACCTTCCCGTTTGCGGGTAATGGCAGCGCCGTGCTGACTTGTACGGTGAGCTTCACCACGCCGGTGGCGGCCGGTGGCACCACCAGCTTCAATCTGCCGGCTGTTCCGACGGCGGTGGGCTCGAGCACGAACACGGCCTCCTACGATCCGTCGGGTGGCATCAATCCCGTCAATCCAACGGCAGGGTGCACAA